>JACNIU010000133.1 GCA_014382905.1 Desulfobacterales bacterium | reverse complement strand
CTATAGGTGGTTCGACCTTGTGTGTCAAGCAAAATCCGACTACAGGATGTTGTGGGCGCAACTGTCGGGCGTGAAATGGGGGCTTGGACTCAGCAAGGGCGAGAATACCGACAGAGTGCCAAGGGGGTTAATCATGCAAGAAGGGCGGGAAATCGAGGAAATCCGGGTAGAGCTACCCCTTGAACTCAACTGATCTTTCAAAAATCAGGTCGTGAAGGTCTCCGGATAAAAAAGTATGAACAGGTATCCTCACATCTGGCGCTGGCCAGGGAAAAGGCCGGGGCAGCACCTGATGGACGTTTCAATTTCTTTATGACGTGGACGAATGCGGTCGCCTCGGTCCTGCCGAAGCCAATTGCCTGGGCGGAGCAAATGAATAAATGGCTGATCCCAAAACTTGAGGGTTATGCGAGCGATGCGCCAGTCAATTTAGGGTTGATAGCAGTGGATTTTGTGGACGACGAGCTTGCCCGCGCCATTTTTGAATTGAACTTTCAGCGAATGGAGCGGTGATTTTCCCATGATTTGAAGGCGGTTTGCGTCGGGTTTTCTCAAGCATTTTTGTGGACAGGAGGGAGGCATGTACTACTGGTTCTTCATGTTTTTGGCGATCATTACGGAAGTTGCCGGTACCCTGACAATGAAGTACGGAAGCGAAACCGGCAACTACCTGGGCCTTGCCATCATGTTTGTGATGATCACGGCCTCCTATTGGTTCCTTTCTATCGCAATCAAGAAAATCCCGCTTGCGGTGGCCTACGGCACATGGGAAAGCATAGGCCTCGTCCTGATAGCTGTTTTCAGCTTTTTTCTGTTCGGCGAAAACCTGGGGATACTCAAGATATTGGCCATAGCGCTGGTCATATCGGGCATCGTCCTGATGGAGCGTAATACGATATCGCCCGATGAAGAAGAGGGAGGAATGCGCCATGTATGAACGCGATTTTCTTCCGGTACATTTGATTTACCTGAGCATCGCCATCGTCCTGGAGGTAGGTGCCAACCTGCTGCTCAAGTTTTCACACGGTTTTACCGTCAAACGGTATTCTTTTTCCGCCATAGCGTGCGTCCTCGTTTCCTTCACGTTTCTTAGCTTCGCCGTGAAGGGGATCCCGCTGGCCGTCGCTTACAGCATCTGGGGCGGATTCGGTCTCATTGCCACGGCCATATTGGGGATGACGCTCTTCGGCGAAAAGATGCTCCCGGGGGGTTGGGTGGGGATGATCTTCATCATAGCCGGCGTAGCCCTGATCAAGCTTGCCTGATACGGACGTTAATCGGGCCTTCCGAGCCGAAAAATTACCCTGTAACTTCAAGAAATAAGGTGGCGCATTTGCCTCTCTTCGGCACCGATCATAACATTCCATTGCCCAGGGGTTTTCGGCTCAAGCCCATAGAGCGGATACCCGAAAATATCCTGGAAGCCTTCGCAAGAGAAGCGTCATTTGAACCCTATCTTCAGGGCAAAGAACCTGAGGAGGTCACCCTTACTCAGGAAGACCTTGATTATGACCGTCGATGGACGCAAAATGCCACGGTCAAATACGGGGTATTCAACCGTGAAAGACTGGTGGGTTTTGTAGCGGGTGGGACGATGCGGCAACGATTCAACCCTTATGACCCGGCTGACCCCCGGAGCAGTGAGGTACCGAAAACCTCTTTGCAGCATGGGCTTTTTGACATAAACGCCGTTTACGTGCACCCGGGTTCGCGGGGGATGGGGATGATGGACGTGATGCTGAACAGAATTCTCTTTGAAGCCAGAGCCGGCGGCAGATATCAAGGCGCCATTATGCGAAACGCCCTTTACGGGCCTTTGGCCTGGGAAGACAAGAAATTTGCCGAATGTGCAAAAACACGGAAAGGATTAAAGACCTGGACCTATGACCCAGTTGGGAGAAGGTGGAAAATCGTTTATGGTGGAAGCGGAGGGATACATGCCAGGACCACGAAAGAGATTCGACTTAGCAGGGGCATAATCGTCCCTGGTGGACTGATGGAGGGGATCTCGGGAGGTCAATACACCCTCCGAGGCCTGCCATTCTATGACGGAAGTGGCCATCCGAATTATATACGTCATATCATCCTCCGGTGGAATCAACCAGTTCCAATGTGCATTTTTCGGCGGTGACGATGAAATGGGGACATCCAGGAAACAAGAACCGGTGTAATGGCCCGGGATTTGGTTTGTGACGGGTGTGCGGCTGAGTTGGGGATGAGTATGGTAGATGGCCCGGAAGTTCGATTTTATTCCCGCGGCTGTGAGCTGCGCTGTTCAGAGAAGAGAGAAGATGGCAAGGGCAATGGGTTACCAACTGACGCCTTCAGATATTTGAATATTAACGGTCCCCCATACACGTCGAGCATTCCCTCAGTACTGCTGTAAACTCAGGATGGTCATGCAAGCGCATCCCAAAACCCCTATTCCGACCAGGAACATCAGGCCACCCATGTAGCTTCCGGTCGAAGCAATAAAAAGGCCAATGATCCAGGGGACAAAGGCGGACCCTGCGTTGGCGATCCCGTTCATCATTCCGGCGCCGGCCCCGACACAGTTGCCGGGAACCATGCGCTGCAGCAAAACCCATGAAGCCGGCAGCCCCATGGCCAGAGATCCGACTCCGATGGAAAGCACAATGGCGGCGGATAAATTATCCATGACATTGGCGCCAAAAAATATTCCGGTCGCGGCCAGCAGATGTGAAGCAGCAACGAAAGGGGCGCGCCGGCCCGTTTTGTCGCCCAAATGGCCGAAAAGGAAGACACTTGCGGTAGCGATCACATAAGGCAACGACGACAGGGCGCCCGTGGTGCTCCAGCTGAAACCACGAGAGCTCTTGAAATATGAAGGGAGCCAGGCCATCGTGCCCCACCACAGGGATGCAATGCAGGCATAACTGAGAGTAAGAAGCCAAAACCGGTAATCGAAACAGAACGACCCGAATTTTCGGGCCATCGTCCCGGTTTTCATGCGGGCTTCCATTTCAGCCTCTTCCTTGAGCGGTCTTTCGATCATTGCGAGCTCCGCGGCGTTGACCCGTTTGTTATCACGCGGATGATCCGTGACGCAGAACCATAACAGGGCAAGCGGGATCATTCCCAAAAAGGCGAGCACAAAGAAGCTGGTGCGCCAGCCGAAGTGGGCGATGATCCACGTGAAGAACGGCATTGCCATCATGGGGCCTGCTGTAAGGCCGATCAGCCAGACCGCGTTGGCCTTGCCGCGCTCGTTGGGCGGAAACCATTTTTTCACGAAGGAGCTCTGCATCGGCCAGTGCATGCCTTCGCCCACACCGAGTATGATGCGGCCTATGAGCATGATGGCAAATGTGGTAGCAAGTCCTCCGATGATGACCGACAGGGTCCACAGTAAAATGGAGATGACCATTGCCTTGCGGGGGCCAATGATGTCGCCCAGCGGCGCAAGAAGTACATTGGCAAATCCATAGGCGATCAGGAACAGTGTCATCAGCAGGCCCATTGATTTGGGGTCATTCTCGATGCCCATATCCGCCAGGAAGGCATTATCCGCCACAAGGACCGAAATATTTACCCTGTCGAGATAAGCGACCAGCAGTGTAATCAGAAGAACCGCAACGAGAACCGCTCTTTGACGCGTCGGCTTCTCAGCCTTGGCGGCAACGGAAATACCATCCATATTCTGCATGAATCAACCCTCCCTATTCCGACGGATACCTGTGGACATAACAGCTTACCGAAGGGAATTTCAAGCAGTATATCTCATTAATAGTCAAAATGGGACCTTGGGGGACCTTGGGGGACCTTGGAGACGACCGTAAATATTCAAATAACTTGGTGGGGGGCGGTTTGATACCAAGCCAGGGAGATTGGGATGAAGTGAGGCAGAGGCCTCTGAGTGGACAGGACAGAATTAAGAGTGATCAGAGAATTCTCGGTGAGAGCGAGTTTGTAATGGATGTCCTTTCGGAATCGGAGGAGCGGTTTTCCCGGAGGTATGCGCACAAAAGGCTTGGATATGATTATGACAAAGTTCTCGGCAAGGTTTCGGGACTATTCCATTTGGAGAAGGACTACATCACCGGAAAAGGGAGACAACGGGATCGGGTAACGGCCCGGGATTTGGTTTGTGACTGGTGTGCGGCTGAGTTGGGGATGAGTATGGTAGATGGCCCGGAAGTTCGATTTTATTCCCGCGGCTGTGAGCTGCGCTGTTCAGAGAAGAGAGAAGATGGCAAGGGCAATGGGTTACCAACTGACGCCTTCAGATATTTGAATATTAACGGTCCCCCATACACGCAGGTATGGCGATACAAACAAAAACCGCCAGTAAAATGGCCAAAAATCGCTCTTTTGCTTTTTTCATGATGTTCCCTCCTCTTGATTGTTAATCTCTCAATATTGCTTAACCGTTTAGTACGTTTCGTCGGTCTCTTGCAGAACTACGTTGTCCACTTCAACAGTTCCGCCCGTACCGGTGATGGTTAATGATTTGATACCTGTATTTGATGACTGGGTTGTGAACGTGGAATCCCACCCGCCTGAAAGGGTTAAACCGTAGGACTGGTCTATGACAAGATCCTCATCAAAGGTTCCCTGCAATATTTTTATAACGCTTTCAGACTCCGCAGCGTCTATAGCTGCCTGTATTGTAGTATAGCAGGGGCTATTGTCAGCACATGAACCGGCAGGGTCCACATAAAAGATAGTGGTACGGAAGGTCTTATTGCCACCGTAAGATGTCCCGTCGCTGTTGGTGGCTACAAGTCGATAATTATAAGTTGTATCGGGGATAAGGCCGGAAATGGCGGCGTTTACTGAAATGGCACTGGTGCCAGATCCGGCACTCGTGCTTGTTGTACTTGTTCCGTAGCTTGTAGTTGTTCCATATTCGAAGTAATAGGTAGTACTCACCCCATTTGGATTCAGCGTGCCGTTAAGTTTAGCAGACGTAGAAGTGAGCGACGTGACCGAACCAGTCGTTACAGTTGGTGGTGAAATAGAAGTTGAGGCAAAGTAACTGAGCCTCGGGTCTGAATAACCGTAACCGCTCACGATTTTTCTGGCATTATCAGAGATTCGAACGGCCATCACACTCTGTTTCATGCCACCCCCTATCAACCCGGGAGTATATTCCTTGGAACCCATGTGGCGCCACAGCAAGTTTCCATCTGAATCGTATAAAACTGTGCTGTAATTTGTCCCTCCAACGACGATGTACTTCCCGTCGGGAGTTACGTCAACGGCATTATGCCCCCCCGCCCCGGCAGTGAGGCTGGCTCCCTTACCCCGCAAATAGCTGCACCACTGGAATTCCCCTTCCCCGTTATAGCAGAAAACATATCCGTAGGTAGTCAGGATAACCACAACCGACCCATCCGCGGACATGCCCCCGTAAGTTATGACCTTTTGCTCCTTTCTCCACAACAATTTCCCGTCACCGTCAAACATGGAGAGGCAGTCACCTTTGTCGGGAATGAAGATCCGGGATTCATCTGTGTTCAGGCTTATCACCCAGGGTGTATAACTTATGTAGCTACGCCAGACCAGATCGCCGTCCAATGTGAAGAGGTAAGGAAGACCCCCAGCAAAGACATTCTGACCATCCCGGGAAAAGACCGTTACACGAACAAAATTGCCGCCCATGTCATTTTTCCATTTCTCGGTACCGGCAAGGGTATTATACAGGACCAGGCGTGTCCCATCTTCAGACGGTCCTGTTGCAATATATTGATATCCGGGTGAAAAATTTATATCTCCTCCCAGCCCTCTTCCTAAGGATTTCTTCCAGACTTCGTTGCCCCCGGCATCCCAGAGGTAACTATAGTTAAGGGGCTCATTTATTGAATGTGAGTTACAAGCTACATAAGAGCCGTCACCTGTAACATCAATGGACCAGCTTTCATCAGAAAGCGACTTTGACCATAGAATATTTCCTTCGCCATCTATGAAGGGGATTGTCGCGGGGAGAGTATCGGGGTCATCCGAATCGGGATGTTTCCCCATTGCAACCGCAAACCTGTCCCATGCATCTGTTACAGCGATCTCCCAGACACCGGGCGATGCAAGGGCGGTCTCCCATGTGAGGGTATAATCCGGCGGGTTTGTTAAGGGTGTCAGGCTTATGTTGACTGTTGCCGGGCTACCGTTTCGAGGCAAGACATATTGGTTATGCACATAGGTCTCATACCCCGCTTTCTGCACAATCAGTGTATAACCCGGCAGTGTAAAGTATGAGCCGTAGTGGGTGTTCAGGGTGTCGATATCCCAGCATCCCACTTCGTATGCGCCCTGGGAATCAGACATCTCAAGCATATCATAGGGCGTGATTCTGATTGTATATCCCAGCCAGAGCATCACATCGGCGTCTGAGATCGGATCTCCGGTGACAGCATCAGTGATCGTGCCTGTAACCCTGGCGCTACCCTCGCTATAACCGCTTTCTGATATTTTGGGATAAGCGACAACATTGACTGTGAATGTCTCGGAAGAACTATGCTGCTCCGATGTAACCTTATAGGTAAAAGAAGCCTCCACCTCTGTTGCGGCGCTTGATGAATACACCGTTGACCACATGTACTTCAGATCACCCTGCTCCCCGGACCCGATGTGGATAAATCCGGCGTTCTCCTTCACATCGCTCCATCCCTCGGGGGCATCTGAGGTCAACGTAAAACCAAACCTGTCCTCCGTGTCCCCAAGGTTTTTTACGGTTGCCCACAGGTAAACGATTTGAAAATCCGTGAAATATACATATTTGTCAGAAGTCAGACTTACTTCAAAAAAGGAGTTTGAAACCTTGATAGGGTCCCCCGCTGCTGTGGGACGGATCGGCAGGTCGTCGATAAAGTCGCCGGAAGAGGCGGTCTTTTCTTTCAAAACGCCCGTGTTTGAAGTACGTCCATTATCAGAGGCCGCTGCAGAAATATTATCGCCACCACTTTCCATACCCAAAGGTGCCAACAAAAAAAAGACAATAAGAAAGGGTAAGCCGATGTATTTCGAAATCCTGAAAAAACTTTTTGGTATTTCCATTGTCTCGCTCCTACGTCATACGGGGTTTATCTCAATCCTGTCCGAGAGAGACGTATGTCGCCAAACGGGTCAGAAAATCCTATTTCACCTTAAGCGTGCTCGAATCCATTTTCCAGTAGAGGCCCGATGGGATACCGGGATTGCTGTAAAAATCAAGGGTAAATTGGGCCGATTGGCCGATAGTGGTGAGGCCTTCTTATAACACTATACACCGCCCAGACCCTTTTCGTCACAAAAATGAAAATATTCCGCATTCATAAGTTTCAAGATCAAAAATAACCCCCAAAAAGTATATTTTCTCCCTAAGACGTCAGGAATTCCGAAAAAATATCCGGAAAAACGCTTTTTCCTTTTAGCTGCGGACGAATTTCCATGCCTCGTCTATGTCGGCCACATCGAAGTATTTTTCAATGAGTTCCTTTTTCTTCTTTCCGAACAGCTTATTGTCAAGCTCAACAAGGACCTTTTCCAGCTTGCTGTCTCCCACAACCGCGATGTGACGGAGCTGGTCCAAATGCTTCAGTGCATACATAGAGTCATCTATGAAGGCATTTACATGAATCTTCCTCAGGTTCAGATTGTCGATCTTGATTAGAACATTTATACGGTCATGTCCTTCGGCAATTTTGCTGTCAAATATCTTCTTGAGTTCCTCCACATCGTCCTTTGTATACGCATTGCTTATTTCTACACCCAGTACATTCCCTTCACTTCCATCTAATATCTGAAACATTTTCTCCTCCTCTAAAAAATGACAAAAGATTCATGACGAAAACCCATTTTTAGGGAAAAATTAAAGCCATCGAAATTTGAGTGAACCAGCACGACGCCTTATCACCCTTATGATTCCGCTGCTTAGGGTTCGTTGGTGATAAGAAGTCCCTTTTTTGGAGGCAAACTTTAGGTGATTCGGCCTTGTGTGTCAAGCAAAATCCGACTACAGGATGTTGTGGGTTCAACTGTCGGGCGTGAAAAGCGGATCTGGGTCCAGCAAGGGTGTGGAAGTGGAAACAGTGCCAGGCCGCTTGATTATTCCGGGAGAGGGGAAAATAGAGGAAATCCGGGTAGAGCTATCCCTTGAACTCAACTGATCTTTCAAAAATCAGGTCGTGAAAGTCTCCGGATACTGAGGGTCCACATAAAGGAAATTATCCGTATAGTCAATGCTGTATTCGGCGATCTTTGTTGATCGGGTCGCTTTGGGTGGAGACCGGGGCTTAACCTCCCATAATCCCAGGTGCCTGAGGATCTTTTTGATGACGTCCTCATCCTCTATCACACTGATTACTTTCATCTTTCCGGAGCATTTTGGACACGTTAAGGGGTCCACTTCGTAAATCTTTTGGATCAACCTGGCCCAGTTTTTCCGGTATTCGCTGGAAGATCCATCGGGTTCGAGGATGGAGGGTATCAGGTCGTCCTGGTCCTGAATTTTTCGTTTACCGCGACTCACATTGCTATAGCAGTTCGTTCATTCGGTTGCCCCTGATTTTATCCCTGATAAATCAGTTGACGGTTTGAAAAGTCAAACTGATAATTGGAAAATAAATACAACAGCCGGATTCCATTGAAGCTTTGGTTTTGCGCTCATCTGTTTTTAGCCCTTTTGAAATCCCAGGTGCATAAAGTCATTTTGACTTTATTCCATTTTCAACAACAGCCAACCTTATTGACAGTTCAGCAATTGTTGCCCTTTGTTCTTGAACGACTTTCTGCTGTTCCTGAACCACCTTGGTCAAGACCGCGACAACATCCATGGAACTCATACCTTTCCTATCCTTTGATGCAACAAGTTCGGGTGCATCTTCAGCAATGAATCCCACATGCTTTTCTTGTGAGTCAGTCTTATAGGCGAATTCCACCGGCTTGAGCTGCGTTAGTGTGTCCATTGCCTTCTCTGTTGTAAGCTGTTTAACGTCTGTCTTGTATTCTCGGCTCGATGCATTGGTCCAAACTCCCCCGGCTGTGCAGTAAGCACCGTTTCCAATGTGTAAAGGATATGAAGGGCTACTGGTGTTGATGCCGACGTTGCCACCGAACGGTGCAAGAACAAAGTTTTTGTAAGCAACACCTTCTTGGAGAGCAAAGATTTCCACATATTCCATAGTAGCTCCGGTATTCCATCCGAAATAGATTCTCTTGGGATTAGTCGCTGCCTTGTCCGTGATGATCATTCCCCTGTTACCAATATTCTGCCCAAGAACAAACGGTGCAGCGCCCACTCCTGATGCACCGTTGGTATAAAGCCTGGAAGCGGCTGTCGTAGCCCCGCTATCTTCTACCTTAAAGGTTGTTGTTCCGTTTCCATCCTTTATAACCAGTTTGTCAGCGCTTAGGGCAGAAATGGGGATAATGAGACAAATAAAAACCGTCAGCAATATAGCCAATAAATTCTCTCTCACCTTTTCCATGATACCTCCTCCTTTTGTTTGTCAATCTCTATTTATATTGGTTAACAGTGTAATATATTTAGCCAAACTATTGCAGAACTGCATTTTCAATTTCAACAGGGCCACCCGTGCCGGTAATGGTCAGAGAATTGATGACAGTGTTGGATGACTGCGTCGTGAACGTGGGATCCCATCCACCCTGGAGAATTAAGTCACTATCTGTATCTATAATAAGGCCTTCATCATAGACCTCTTCTGCTATCCTGATGATGGCCCCGGAGCTTACAGCATCTATTCCCTCCTGTATCGTGGTATAGCATAGTATATTCCCCCCGCATGAGCCAGTAGATTCAACGTATATAATGGTCGTGCTGAAAGTCTTATCATCACCGTTTGACGTCCCGGAACTATTAGTAGCCACAAGTCGATAATGATAGGTTGTGTCGGAAGTAAGACCGGAAATGGCCGCATTTACTGAAATGGCACTGTTGCCAGATCCGGCACTTGCAGATGATGTGGTTGAACCATAACTTGTGTCCACGCCATATTCGAAACAGTATGTTGTGGTTTGTCCGTTAGGATTGACTGTGCCATTCAAGGTTGCCGAATCTGATGATACTGATGTTGCTGAACCGGTGGTCACCGTAGGCGCGAATGTGGAATCGGACTCAGAGAAAGTTGCGCCGCCATCAACACTCTTAAAGATCTTTAGGTGGTCAGTCGATGCATATACGATATTGGGATCGCTCGTAAACTCTATGTCGTTAAATATCAGGTCAGAGCCCCTCAGGTCTAAGGCAAGTGCCCATGAGGAACCACCATCAGTTGTAGAGCATATACCATTTGAACAATACCCTATCAATATATTGGAATTAAAGGGAGACACTTTTAGCTCCGCAAGATTATTCGCCAGTCCCGAGCTTGAAAATAACGCCCAGTTTTCTCCTCGATCCGTAGACTTATATGCCTTTGCGCCTTCATCGGTCCATACGGATGCATAGAGCGTAGACGGGTTGTTTGGATCAAGGCTCAGGAATGGTTCTCTGAGCGAATCAAGGGAATTGTTAATCTGATTCCAGTTAGTTCCTCCATCGGTGGACTTGGCAAAACCCAGATGATGTGAATCCATATTATTTGAGTAAGACGTATTAAAACCCGAGCAGTAGACTGTATTGGAGTTCGTAGGATCGACCAGGATGTTATGAATTCGATTGTCATCTACAGGCAGTGTCAGACCTGTCCAGGTTAGGCCACCGTCCGTACTCTTGTATATATTTGGCCCGGAGGTTGACTCCGTTACCAACGTATTGGTAGCCGGTGCATTATCCAGTCCTATGTAAACGACATGCGAATTTGAAGGGTCTTGTGCAATGGCAGTCACTGCATAGTTATGCAAACCTCCCACAGACTGTGTCCAGCTATCCCCTCCGTCAAGGCTGTAGTAGGGTCCAGCAATTTGCGTAAGCAGTGTGCTGGCTGCTCCTGGACCGCCGGTGGTCGCGGCAAATAGTTTAGTCGGATCATCCGAATCATAAATGATCTGGTAAATTTCCGGATAAATACATGAACCGCCTTCTAAACCCTCAGAATAATATAGCCCTGCATTGGGCCGTGACCAGTTGCTGCCACCATCAGTGCTTCTAAAGAATCCATTGCCTTCATTGCCAAATATTACGGTGTTTGGATCTGTAGGATGCACTGCGAGAGAACGAAAGGTATTATCACTGTCATTGGGGCTGACTCCTGTATCAGGCCCATCACAATTTCCATCATCCTTTATTGCCTGGATGTTTTCACTTCCGTAGCCACTGTCAACAGTAATGATGGTTACTATTACCATTAACGATAGGGCAATAACGGAAAAAATACATCTATGATATAAGGCATATAGAATCCCGTATTTCTTCGTGCTCATTAAAGTTTCCTCATCCCCTTATGGTGACTGAGTAAATCAAGTTGAAGAACCCCACAGTCCCGCTTAAGCAGCGGGATGGGGAATCTCCCAAATTTTAGAAGAATTCTTTACATTTTAAGTCCGCTCGCTAACCCCGCCGCGAGCAGCGGGGAATGCGCTCGCTGTGAATTTTCAAAAAAGGGAGAAAACAGTGCTGTATCAACAAACTGAATCAAGACAATTGCCGACGAAATATTAGCACTGACGACATATGTTCTTGAGGATGAATGATTTGCGTTGACCTTGCAAGCCACACCAGCCAAAATCAGGAAGATTGAGCTGCTATTGATGACATTTGACGAATGCACATTTTGCCAAGTCATCTGTTTGTATCAATAGCTAACTCTCAGGCTTGTATAATAGCATATTTCGTGAATCCAGATAGATTCTAATGCAACATCTGGGTTAAGTCTGATCCCTACTACGGGTTCCAGAGATCAATGCGTCACACTCTCATTTGGCTAATGTCATTTAGGCTTCAAAATCCCGCTCGTTATAAAATAATTATGAGGTGGATTAAGCTCAGAAGTTGCAACGTGATAAACGCGGTAAGAGCCGTCTCCCAAGGGATAAGAAGCGGGATCGCCGACATGGCCGCCGGATACTGTTATGATCGGTTCGCTTTCAATCGACCACGTGAGCCCATCGGTGGACGTGCCGACATGTATTGTCATAGGCTCGTTGGGATTCTCTTCTGTGAAGGGAGGTATGAATGAAAAAAGACCGACCCAGTTTCCCTCCTCGGCAAGCAGAACATGAGGGTCTGCCCAGCCGCCTTCGCCATTGGTGTTCTCAGTGCGGTATCCGCTCTCTTCGGTAAAGGTCAGGCCATCCGGGGAAACTGCGCTCTTGACAACCTCATATCCGTTAGGGGGGGTCACGTATATGGGGGTGTCGACCCAGTACAGGCGAACCCGGCCGTCCGGGAGTTCGACACTGTCGGGAACTCCCCAGGCCCCATTGTTGTTCGTGTTACTGATCCCGGTGCTGGATTCCTCTGTCCAGACCAGTCCATCGGGGGATGTCGCCGTCTTTATCGTGTCGCGATCATTGTAATACATCCGGTAAGTGCCGTCGCCCAGCCGGATCAGGGTGGGATCCGATCCACCAAGTGGCAGGGACGCCGTTTCCTCCGTGAAGGTCAATCCGTCACTTGCTCTGTACAGCGTCATTCCCTGACTTCCTCCCGTGACATAAAGGCGCACAGAATCATCGCTTAAAAGGATTGCCTCTGGAGATACACCAGTAATCCCCAGGGAGACGTTGTCTTCAGTAAAGGTCCACCCTGAACTGCTGGATTGCAATATAAGTTTGTCAACCTCAATGGAACCATTGCTGATTGTCAGGGAATTTACAGTTGTATTTGATGATTGGGATGTGAATGTAGAATCCCATCCACCTTGTAAGGTTAAATCTTTGGATGAGCTGAGACTGAGAGCTTCATCATAGCTGCCCTCAGCAATCTTTATGGCATTTCCGGAACTTGCGGCATCAATAGCTGTCTGTATTGTGGAATAGCAGGGGGCGTTCCCTCCACACGTGCCGGAGGGTTCCACATAGACACTTGCAGTCGTGGTGCTCCTAACAGAGTATTTCAGGATCTCGCAGTCATCGCAGTTGCCGGCGTCCGGATCAAAGGCGTGAAAGGCCAGCAGGTAAGCGCCGCTGATATCAGGATCTGCAGAGGGTGAAGAGTTTGATGAACTTGCATCTGAAGCCACAAGGATCGTCACCAGACTGGCGGCGCCCAATATTATAAAAAGTCCGCATACCTTGTTCCAATGCGATTTCCACATCGTAATTACCTCCTGAATTGTGTGGTCAACATCCACAACATACGGGCCATATCTCTCTACAGAAGCATCAACTGGGCCAAGCCTGATCTATATGCCATAGGAGGCTGAACTAACTGGGCTTCAAAATCCCGCTTTTCAATGAAGAATCGACCTCAGGTCCTACGTCTAAAACGGAACCATAGTAAACGCGGTAGGATCCATCCCCCAAGGGTACGGCAGTCGGGTCAATGGCACTTCCGCCGGATACTGATATAATCGGGTCGCTTTCAATCGACCAGGTGAGACCATCTGTGGATGTACCGATATACATTTTCATGGGCCCTAGATCAGGAAGCATTAATGAAAAAAGGCCGATCCAGTTTCCCTCTTCCGCAACCAGAACATAGGGATCTACGTAGCCTCCTTCAGTTCGGTATCCGCCCTCTTCGGTAAAAGTTAGGCCATTGGAAGAAATAGCACTTTTGATAACCTCATATCCGTTAGGCGGGTCAGGACATTCTGGGGGTGTGTCTACCCAGTATAGACGAATCCTACCATCCGGCAGTTCGACACTGTCGGGAACCCCCCAAGCCTCACGGCCTGATGTATTGCTGATCCAGGTAGTTGATTCCTTGGTCCAGCTCAGTCCATCGGGAGATATGGCCGTACAGATTGTTTCCAGTTGTCCCAGCATATCCCTGTAGTACATACGGTACGTTCCATCACTCAACTTGATCAAGGTGGGATCAGCTCCTCCCTGTGGTGGTGATGCTGTTTCCTCAGTGAAGGTCAGCCCGTCACTTGCTTTGTACAGCGTCATTCCCTGCATTCCCCCTGTGACATAAAGGCGGACCGAACCGTCATCCAACAGGACAGCCTCGGGGGATACGCCGGAAATCCCCAGGGAGATGTTGTCTTCAGTAAAGGTCCACCCTGAACCGCTGTCTTGCAATATAAGTTTGTCAACCTCAATGGACCCATTACTTATTGTCAGGGATTTTACAGTTGTATTTAATGATTGGGATGTAAATGTAGAATCCCATCCACCTTGTAAGGTTAAATCTTTGGATGAGCTGAGACTGAGAGCTTCATCGTAGCTGCCCTCAGCAATCTTTATGGTATTTCCGGAGCTTGCGGCATCAATAGCTGCCTGTATTGTGGAATAGCAGGGGGCGTTCCCTCCACACGAGCCGGAGGATTCCACATAGACACTTGCAGCTGAGGCCACAAGGCTCGCCACCAGACTGGCGGCACCCATTATTATAAAGAATCCACATACCTTATTCCAATACGATTTCCACATCGTAATCACCTCCTAAGTTATGCGGTGAACATCTACAACATACGCCATATCTCCAGTAGGTGCATCAACTGGGCTAAGTCTGATCTATATGCTACGGGGAGATTACCAAGAATACAAGGATTTTGTATCACTGCGTCAAGTAAACCCCAACGTTGCAAAAGTCGAGGATGCCGCAGATCTTAGGCGTCGTGGGTGAAGCTGTAGTACTTTACCGCGAACCCTCGACAACGCAGGTCGAAGATCCCGTATCAGCGGGGAGATGCGGTATCCTCGGCTTTCCCGTAGGGTAAATAAAATGGCTGTTTTTTCCTTCTTTCAGGATGCCACCTGTAGTGGATTCCATCAAAGCGTTAAAAACGAAGACATAGCCTGTATTTGTAGCTTGGTGATAAGAAGTCCCTTTTTTGGAGGCAAACTTTAGGTGATTCGGCCTTGTGTGTCAAGAAAAATCCAACCGCAGGATATAGTGGCTGCAACTCGCGGGCATGAAATGGGGATCCGGCCCCTGCGAGGGTATTGAGGTGGGGACAGCGCCAGTTGGCTTCGTGATACCAGAAGTCCGGAACGTAGAGGAAATTTGGGTAGACGTATCCCTTGGACCCATCTGTTCTTTGAAAAATCAGGATGGGTAGGTGTCTGGCCTCCGGCTCGCCTATGAGAAAGTAAGTCAAGAAAAAACACTCCTCCATTAGCAAAAAAAGCGTTTTTTCTTGCTTACGGTCTCCGGACCTGGCCTATCGATGACACGTGTTTTGAAATCCCATATTCGAATTTTAACGGATCTTGCTTTATCTCGGACAATGAAAGGCTTTATCAGTATTCCTTACGCGCCTATCTGAGCTCTCTATCTATAGCCAATTTGTCGTGCCATAGAATGGGCTACGATAAATTCCAGGAATAGAGGGGGGGCTAATCGTAGAGTTGAACCATCACCTGTCAATGTTAAATCAGGTATGTTACGAGCCGGATTGAGCTCTCTCCCCTCACCTATAAGACCGTTGTCCGTTTTTAATGGGATTCGTTTTGAACACGGTCTTTAAAGGCCTGATGCGCTTTCTGAAAAGGTTTTTACATCATTCCTCCTGAAGGGTTGATATTTTTTGCCACTTTTAAAAACCCCCAGGCTTAAAATCGCTAACCGACGACATGCTTTATGCCTGGCATTGTGCTCTGCATAGCCCTTTTCTTGGATCAGATACTCATAATAATCGTGAATGGGGTTGTTGCCTCGTATCGCCGCCAAACCTCCTGTCTTGTACACACTTTTTAACTGCCTCGAGTATCTGGGATTCTTTTTCCCATAACTTCTTCCACCACTTATCTTTTCCAGCTTTATCAGGCCCGCATAACTCAAATAATGCCCTTTATCAGGAAATCTGTGAGGCGTTACAACTCGAGCAACGATCTTTACAGCGTTGATAGTGCCAATGCCAGGAAGACTTTTCTGATACTTGATCTCCGCATGCTTTCGAGTCAGTCTCTCAAACTCTCTTTCATAATTTGCCTTCTCGGTTGCGTATGCTTCAATCTGTCGATCCAAGGAATCCAAAACAAAGTGTGCCCCTTCTTGGGATCCTATGTAAATGCCCCTTTTTTCCTTGCCGCTTTTCCCACAAGCTCTCAGCAACGCATATCGCTGATTCTGCAACCGAGTACCTGCATTCACCAAGTCCTCATAACCGCTAACAAGAAGGCGCATATACAAAAACTTATCGGTAGAATGATAAACTTCTTTTAGGAGCCCAGCTTTCAAGAGCTGGACCAGTTTCCTGGCATCAATTTTGTCATTTTTGGGTCCTTCATTTAGCAGCTTGTTCCGATTGGGATCGCAGATCAATATTCGGTCCACACATTCGTTTAACTCCGCGTATAACCATTGTGAAGTCGTCGTCTCCTCTATCGCCAGTACCTTGCTGCCCTTAAGATTCTTCAAATATGCCTGTAAATTCTCAATGTCCGAGGGGACATCAATGGCTGTGATCTTGTCCGATTTCTTAGTCATTCTGGCTATAGCCATATTCACGATGGACCAATCTATTGCTATGTAGTGATCATAAATGGTATCTTCCATTCCGGTCTCCTTTCTTTGTATTCGTTTTTGTTGGTTGCTAAACGAATACCACACATGAGGTATAGCCTCAAAGGAGACCTACTTTCTCATTTTATCGTAGAGCATACAGCTCGGAGAGAGAGCGCGACTCATCCAGGGGTGGCAATAATGATTCATCAGCACGAATAGGAAACTGACAATATGAATGCAATCCCAGACCGAAGTGAACTGAAGGCCGCCTGGAATGAATTCATGGCCACCGGGGAAGTGACAGGGACTGTTCCCCGCAAGGAGATCCTCGACTCCTGGAAGCGGTGCAGAGCTTACGGAACCGACCCGTTTACGGACCGTATCGAAACCGGGATAGGAGAGGCAGAAAAGGCGGAGATTTTCGAGGAAAACAAGACCCTCATCGAGACGGCCCGCCCTTTTCTGGAAAGCCTTTTTCAAGTGATTAAAAGTCTGGAAATGGTGGTTTTTCTGACGGACAGGGACGGTTTTATCCTGGATGCGTTGGGGGAGGGGGAGATTTGGGAATACTGTAAAGTCAAGAACGCCATCCCGGGCAGCAGCTTTCATGAGAAATACACAGCGACCACCGCACCGGCAATGGCTCTCAGATTGAATAAACCTTTTCAAATGATGGCGGAAGAGCATTACCTGCAAGTGGTTCATGTGGCGACCTGCGCGGCGGCCCCGATTCACGATGCACATGGGGCCGTGATTGGGTCCCTGGACATAACGGCCAGCTATGAAACTGCCCTGAAGCACCCGCACACCCTGGGCATGATCGTCGCCGGAGCGCAAGTCATCGAAAATCAACTGAGATTGAAAAAGGAATTGGAAACATCCTTTCTCGCGAGCCAGTATCTTCAGGCGGCCACAGAGTCCATGCTCACGGGACTGGTCATTTTTGACAAAAACCTTGTGATCACCCATATCAATCCCGCCGCCGAAAAGATTCTGGGTGTAAGTGCTTCTATGGTTCTAAATAAGAAATTTGAAGCCGTTGTCAGAACCGAGACGATCCTGGACGCAATCCACACCGGAAATGAACTGAGCGATCATGAGCTTATTCTCAGAGAATCCATTCGAAAGACCAGGTGCCTGGTTAGCCTTAAACCCATCTCAAACTTGGATGGAGAACAAATGGGCAGCGTGTTGTTCCTGAAGGAGTTAAGACTTGTCCAAGAACTGCTGCATAAGGTGGCGGGGCTTCAAGCCCATTATGATTTTGAAGACATTAAAGGAAACAGCAAAGAAATTAAGGAGACCATAAGGCTGGCCAAAGCCGTTTTGTCAAGCCCTTCAAATGTAATGATCGTGGGGGAATCGGGTACAGGGAAGGAGATGTTTGCCCAGGCAATTCATAGCGTCGGCGCCTGGTCGGGAGGTCCCTTTCTGGCGATCAACTGTGCCGCAATCCCACACGACCTCATTGAAAGCGAATTGTTCGGCTATGAGGCGGGCAGCTTTACAGGAGGGCTCCGAAGCGGGAAATCCGGAAAATTGGAAATGGCTAACGGCGGCACCCTTTTTTTAGATGAAGTGAACGGTATGTCTCTAGACATGCAGGCCAAGCTCCTGCGCGTATTGGAGGAGAAAAGGTTTCAGCGTCTGGGGGGAAATACCTATTTTCATCTTGAGGCCCGAATTATCGCTGCAACCAATAAGGATCTTCGGGAAGAGATCGACAACGGGAACTTCCGGAGCGATCTCTATTACCGCCTCAATGTCTTCGAAATCCGCGTCCCGCCCCTGAGGGAGCGCAGGGGCGATATCAGGCTTCTGGCCTTAGCCTTCGCTGAGCAGATCAGCCGGAATCTGGGGAAACCGGTCAGGGGAATCGCACCCGAGGCCATGGCCCGTCTGAAGGCCTATTCCTGGCCCGGGAATGTCAGAGAACTCAAGAACTGGATCGAGCGTGCCGTCAACCTCACCGAAGGCCCCCTGCTGGCGCTGGCCGACTTTCCCGTTGAGAAACAGCCCGCAGAAGAGCTGGGCCAAAGACCTTCTCTGCCCGACCATGAGACGCCGGCCCGCTCCCACTTGGGTCTGGTGGAGCGTGACACCATCCATCAGGTCCTGGAGGCCTGCGGCGGGAACATGTCTGAGACCGCCAGGAGGTTAGGGATCGGGAGGGCCACCCTTTACCGAAAGCTTAAGAAATATGGCCTGGTCATGGCCCGAACTGTTTCAACATGATACATTTGATCCACTATGATACACCTGTATCAATTCGAGATCCCTCCTTCAATCCTTCCCCGACCAGCCTTATCGTCCCTTTTCAGGTTCGCCGTCCCAGTGATGCATTTTCCTCGTTATTGATAACCTTTTAAAATCAAAACTGAATTCCCGAAAGGTCTGCACCTGGAGCCCCCTTTCCGGCGCTTTTTTCCCCGTTGTTTCTGTTTTTGGCAGGCAATTTGCTTGTTGAAGTCTTGTCAGAACGACAAAGAACAATAACCACGAGACGACCTGGGAGGTGCAACATGAGTCTGATACACAGAAACGTCCCTTTGGCGACAATGGATTTCCAATGGTGGAACCCCACGAGGATCATTTTCGGCGAAGGAAAGGTGCGGGACCTTGCCGACGATCTGGACCTGGACTGGAACTTTGACGGAAAAGAAAAGGTCTTTGTTGTATCCGACCAGGGAGTAAAAGGCGCGGGGTTGCTCGATTACCTCTTAGATTCCCTTAAAGGAGGTTCCAGGGAGGTTGTGGGTGTCTTTGATCAGGTCCTTGAAGAGGCTGACAGGGATCAGGTCTATGAAATAACCCGGAAGGCGAAAGAGGTGAACCCGGACGTCTGGATCGCCCTTGGAGGAGGTTCCGTGATGGATGCCTGCAAAGCGGCGGCCGTCCTGGAGTCAAATGAGGGGGATTTGGAGGATTTCGTGGGCCTTTACCTGGTGGAGGAGGAGAGCAAACCGATCATCTGCATTCCCACCACGGCCGGCACCGGTTCTGAAGTCACCTGGGGCGCGGTGATTATGGATCGCAATGAAAAGACAAAGTTGATCATCGGTGATTACAAGTTCATTCCCAAGGTCGCGGTCCTGGACCCGGAATTGACCCGTACCCTCCCCGCACACCTGGTGGCGTCCACGGCCCTTGACGCCCTGACCCATTCCATCGGGGCCCTAGCCTCAGAAGATCGCCAGGACCTGTCCAGCGCCATTTCCCTGAGGGCTATTGAGATGGTGGCCGACAACCTGGAGGAGGCCTATCAGAACAATTCCACAAACCTGGACGTGCGATCAAAGATGCTCATCGCGGCGTGCATGGCAGGTATCGCCTTTCAGACGGCCCTGCCCGGCGCCGACCATGGCATTGGGCACACGGCGGGCGCCCTTCACGAGTTGCAGCACGGACTGGCGGTCGGCATTGCCAACCTCTACGCCATGGAATTCAACATGAAGGCCGTTCCCCACGTCTACGCCAGCGTTGCCAGGGCCCTGGGCGTTAAAGACGACGGTCAATCCGATGAGGCCCTGGGCATGAAAGGCATTGAGAGGCTCAAGGAGCTGTACACCAGGGTGGGCGTGAAACATACCTATAAAGACTACGGTTTTCCCTTGGATAGTGAAACCATGGAAAACCTCATCGAACAGAGCATGGATGACCCCTGCATGGCATTTAATCCCGTGGGGATCAGCCGGACCCCTGAATTCGAGCAACTGATAAAAAATTGTATTGGAGTCTAAATCATGGGTATGAGAATTGCCTTTACAGAGGAACTCTGTACTAACTGCCATCTCTGTGCCATGTTTTGTTCCCTGGCGTTCACGAAGAACGGGATTTTCGAGTTTCGCCCTTCCATTTCAAGAATCAGAGTCATTGAGAACGAGGATGACACTAAGTATGTAGCGCATGTGTGTCTTCAGTGTGAATCGCCCGCTTGTGTGGATGCGTGCCCTGTGGAAGCCATCGCCAAAGACCCCGAGAGCGGCCTTGTCATGATCGACGAGGATGAATGCACTGAATGCGAGATGTGCATCGAGGCCTGTGAGTTCGACTGCTTATTCATGGTGGACGGCATAACCGTAAAATGCGAAGTCTGCGATGACCCCCTGTGCGTCAGGGCTTGCGCAGTCAAGGCCCTGGAACTGGCTGAGTGGGATGAGGAATCCGTATTGGAACAGGGCGAACTTTACAAGGAGGTGAGATTATGAACGGTTGGATGGGTACAATACTCAGGGTAGACCTCGCCTCGGGCGAGATTTCAAAGGAATCGCTGGACCAGGAATGGGCCTGGGCCTATGTGGGAGGCCGCGGTCTGGCCGTCAAGATCCTCTTCGATGAACTGAAGATGGACTGTGACCCCCTGGGTCCTGAAAACATGCTCATATTCATCAACGGCCCCCTCACGGTAACGGGGGCCTTATGCACGGGTCGTTACATGGTAGTCACGAAGAGTCCCCTCACAGGAACAATATGTTCCTCCAACTCGGGAGGCTACTTCCCGGCCGCTTTCAAGACCGCAGGCTACGATGCCATCATTTTGAGCGGAAAGTCGGAAAAGCCCGTATATCTCTGGATAGACGATGATCATGTGGAGCTCCGGGATGCCTCTACTATCTGGGGGAGTGATACCCGTTCCACCTACGATACTATCAGAAAAGAGACGCACAAAGAGGCCCGCGTGGCCTGTATCGGGCCTGCCGGAGAAAACCTGGTGCGCTATGCCGCTGTCATAAACGATGCAAGCCGGGCCGCGGCCCGATCCGGTGTGGGCGCGGTCATGGGCTCGAAAAACCTCAAGGCCGTTGCCGTTCGGGGAACAAAGGGCGTGAAAGTCGCCGACCCGGAGGAACTCCTAAGGTCCACCATCATCGCGGACCACGTGAAAAAGGCCGATTTGGGGATTGCCTTTGGGGAGTTCGGCACGCCCCTTTTCGTGGACGTGATGAACGCAAACAACATCATGCCCACCAGGAATTTTCAGGAAGGCTTTTTCGAAGAGGGGGACGAAATCAACGGCGCGGAGATCATTGACCGCACCCTGGTACGCAGTAAAGCCTGCTACGGCTGCGCACTGAACTGTGGAAGGAACACCCGTTTACCTGAAGATGCAAAGTATCAGGGCCGGGGAGACGGACCCGAATACGAAACCTGTTTTTCCTTAGGCTCCAATATCTGCGTGGGCGATCTGGAAGCGCTTAGCAAGATGAATTACCTCTGTAACGAAATGGGCTTGGACACCATGGATGCGGGCATAACCCTGGGAACCCTCATGGAACTTTATGAAAAGGGGCTCATTAAAGAGGAGGACATGGGCTTTCCGCTCCCCTGGGGAGATGCGGACAACGCCATAAAACTGCTCAACATGATCGCAATGGGCAAGGGTTTTGGCCAGGAGGCTGCGATGGGGGGCAAGTACCTGGCTGATAAGTATGGCGCCCCGGAGGTATTCATGGGCTCCAAGGGCCAGGGTTTCGCGGGGTACCACCCCAGGGCTATGGTGGGGCAAGGGCTCCTCTACGCCACCTCGCCGGAAGGCGGGAACCACACCACAGGCAACACCATCCAGCCTGAAATCAACGGCATCCCCGAACCGATGGATCCCTTAACCTCCGAAGGAAAGGCGGAAATGGTGATCAGCCGCCAGGATGAAACCGCTTTTATTGAGGCATGCGGCGTCTGCCTCTTCCCCTACATGCTCATGGAGGAAGGCACGGAGATCATCGCGGAGTTCTATTCCGCCGTTGTGGGCGTGGAGCATACCGAGGATGACGTCAGAAAAATTGGAGAGAGGATCTTTAATCTGGAGAGGGCGTTCAACCACCGGCTCGGCTTTACAAGGAAAGACGATACCCTTCCCGAGAGAATGACGCGCGAACCCCACAGCGACGGCATCGGCGAAGGGAACGTGGTTCCCCTGGAAGAAATGCTTGACAGATATTACAAGCTGAGGGGATGGAGCGGGGAGGGTGTCCCCACGGACGAAAAGCTGAAGGAACTGGGCATCCTATGATACGGGTCACCGTCAAGTTGTCGGGCCCCCTGAGAAAGCAGTGCAAGTCAACTCCTTCGTCCAAAGGTGAAGAGGCGGAACTCAAAACCGGTTACACAGTGGCCGATCTTATGGCGCAATACGACATCGCGCCCAGAAAAGCGCATATGATCATGGTCAATCGGCGAAAAGCGGATCTTACGACAACCTTGAGGGACGGCGACGAGGTGAGGATTCTCCCCCTGGCCGCCGGCGGATAGAGGGAGAATATGTCAAGAATCATATTGTGAACCAAAGAACCAAAGGAGGGAGTTATGATTACCTATTATAGCAAAGCGTGGTTGGAGGCATGTCAGGAAAACATGAACAACTCCGAGAAACATCTGAAGAAGGCTAAGAAACTGAATGGAAAATTCGCTTTCCGGGTGTGGGACGGGCCTGACGGAAAGGACCGCATGGCCACCTGGACCATGGATAAGGGCAATTGCACGGAAGTCACCTTCGGAGCCAAACCCGCCCCGTGGCAGGAGCTTAGGGATGCGCCCTTTGAAGACATTTATGTGACTCGCTTTTCCTGCCCTTTCCACATGATGGCCAAGCTCAACAAGGGTGAGATGAGCCCTCTGAAGGCCCTGGCTTCCCCCGCATATAAGGTGGAAGGTAAGAAGACGCAGCTTTTCAAGATGATGCAGGGGATCAATTCCTGGAATGAACACAATGCCCAGGTGGAATGTAATTACGATTTTACGAATACGGATGATGAGGGCAATGTGGTATAGCCAATCGATTCATAACCGCTTTGCAGGCTCATGTTTGAGCAGCTTCCGGGAGATGTCATGAGAGATGCGGATAAGACCATAGCTCAGATATTCTGGGCCAGGGTGAAGGAAAACAAAGACAGGCCCCTGTTCATCTATCACAGGAGAGGGGATTTTCCCCCTTTTACCCACAAGGGCAAAATCCGGAAGAGGAGCTGGGAGGAGGTTGGTGAAAGGGTAAAACGCCTGGCCCTGGGGCTGATGGCCCTCGGCGCGGAAAAGGGCGACAGGATCTCCATTATGTCCCGCACCCGCGCTGAATGGGTTGAAGCGGATCTGGCGCTCCTATCCATAGGCGGCGAAACAGGGACCATTTACCCCAATGTACTCCCTGAACAGGCCCTGTACATCATTAACGACCTGGGTTCCCGGTTTGCCTTCGTGGAAGGCCGGTCGAGAAGAGACGGACTGTTGGCGATAAAGGAAAAAAGTCCTCAACTGGAAAAAATCATCACCATCGGCTGCAATGCGGGTGATGACCCGTTGTGCATGACTTTTGACGACCTCATGTCCCTTGGAGGAGAACAGGAGGCCGCGCTGACAGACGATTTCTTGAAAAGACTGGCCGCCGGAAGACTTGATGACGTTGCCTCCTACATATACACTTCCGGCACCACCGGCATTCCCAAAGGCGCCGTCCACAGCCATGAATCGATCACATACACGGTTTGCACCGGTGCGTCCTGGATCCCAATAGAACCCGGAATGATCGACATGTCCTTCCTTCCCCTTGCCCACATCTTTGAGCAGTTTGCCGGGCCTTTCCTGGATATCTACCGCGGAGTTAATCCGGGAAAAGTCAAGTAAAAAAGCACTTATCACTTGAGCTGTTCTTTGAAAATTCGGTAAAGCCTACAATTGTGGTAAAATGTCTGCTATAATGTCAGCCAATGGAACGG
>JACNIU010000188.1:4168-24229 GCA_014382905.1 Desulfobacterales bacterium | reverse complement strand
GTGGACAGGGGGCAATGGTCAGAAACCTGTAACCTGCAACGAATGACCAATGACCGATGACCGATGACCGATGACCAATGACCGGCGAAGCCTAATGACGGCCGAAGGCCAAATGACCATCGAATGACGGCGAAGCCTAATGACGGCCGAAGGCCAAATGACCACTGACCACCGACCACTACTGATCACTGACCACTGACTGGGATCTTAATCTCCAGTATCCCGTTCTTGTACGTCCAGGTCATATCGTCTGTCTTGGCTTCTCGGGATAAAAGGACCTCTTTTTGATATTTTCTGTTTTCACCCTCGGCGTTGATATTGAGGATGTCCCCTTTAATCTCAATGGTAATATCTTTCTCGTCTATACCCGGCATCTCCGCTACGACATGTATTTCATCAGATTCGTCGAACAGGTCCACAATAGGCTCCCGCACCTCTTCGACCACCGGGCCTTTGGGTGTCTTCTTGATATTCTTGATATTGCCGAACGGCTGAACCGATGGCCTTCCATCGGCTAACGTGCGGACCCTAACCCCGTAGACACCTTTGAGATCTTTAAGGCCCTTGATCTTCTCAAGGCCGCTGAAATCGATCTCACCCGATTTGGACAGTTCCTCACCCTTTTCCGCCAACTTGGTTGCAGAGTCTATCAAGTTACCTAATCCCCTGAAAAGGCCTCCAAGTCCAAAATCAAAGTCCACCCCACCATTTTTCTCTTCATCTCCCTTTTTTCCAGTCATTTCTTCTACCTCCTTGTCGGGGCTCAAACCCCTTTCTTTTGTTATCTCCCAAACACCCTCATTTTCTATGCAATTTAAATTGTTGGCATCGAGAATCGCCTTTAGACCCTTAACCAGCCCGTATCCTGCCAAGCTTGACAGGACAGGAATGGAACTGATTACCGATGTGGAGAGATTTAACGAGGCGCTTGCGATAGTTCCCAGACCGGCGAGGATGCCGGCCGGTGTCAGTTCCTTAACCATACGCTTTGTAATGACTTCAGAAAAGATCTCCGGGTTCTCCCCGATCTCCTCAATAAGCTGCAAAAACCGGGTCCTGTCCATTTCTGACAAAGCCCGGAATTTGGATATTCCAATGAGCTGGGTGGCCTTTAACCTGTTTATAAGGTCATCTGACGGAATCGTCTGCCCTGCTTCAATTCTCATCACTGTACTCCGTGCAACGCCAAGTGTCTTGGCAAGCTCGGCCACGGACATGCTTCCAAATCTCTGGCGCAGTTCCCTAAGAACGCTTCCACAGTTTTCACGCGTCACAGATCCGGGCATCTTTTTCATGGCGTTATCCCCCAGGGATGATTTTGTGGACCATGGTGTTGCATATTGATCCATTTAGGTTCAAAGTTAGGCATGATGGGTCATGTGTCAAGCGTCTGTCATTTATTTTTTTGAATTCGATGTAACGTCATCAGGGCATGGGACATCCTTTGATATGGCTTCTTACGGATCTATTCCGAAAGTCCATCACTCACATTTGCAATATGTTCTACCCCGACCCTTTGGTATATTTTGGCCACATATGGTCTCCCTGTTGTAGTGCATGGATAGCGCTTCAGCACACCGTATGTCTAATCTCAAGGCGGGTGACCTGAAGGCACACACCGGACGGGGGAGGCCATTACAGGATCGCCAAGGAAGATCTTGAAGCCTTCATGCGGAAAAAAGGGATCTACCCCCCTGGGGGAACCTACCAGTCTGAAACGACAAAGATCCTGATAGTGGGTGATGATCCTGGGATACGGGAAATGCTTACCAAAATGATGACGCGTCATGGATATCAAACAGAGATCGCCGCAGAGGGTTTTGAGGCAGGTGTAAAGGTCATGGAATTCAAGCCCGGACTTATCATCCTGGATCTTATCATACCGGGCATAGACGGCTTCGAGGTCTGCCGAAAGATCAAGGGGAATTCCGGCACATCTCATATAAGAGTCCTGGCCGTTAGCGGCTACGATACAGCCGAGAACAGAGATCGTATAATGGAGGCTGGTGCGGACTGCTACCTCCCAAAGCCAATTAAAAGTGACCTATTGCTTCAGCACGTAAGGTCCCTCCTGAACGGAGCAGGCAAGGAGCCGGCATCGACTCCTCTATTGTCACATTCTTCTACGTGTAAACATCGTCACAACCGTTTGCCCGCCTTTACTTTGTTGATAAGAACTTGCTTTTCCGGGGAAGAACTATAGAGAAACTCTCCTTGTGCGTCAAGGACAAAGTAACCTCCTTGAGAAGCTCCGGTATTGGCATCATTTACCTCCTGCTTCTTTTCATTGTCCTTGGCCAAGTATGCAGGACAGTTAAAACAATCCAGCCCGCAAGGCGCTGTCATCTGTTTGTAATCCATGATTTCTCCTTTCTCTATTATCTTGCCGCTCTCTTGCCCTCATACCTATATTGGATCTGCTTCAATTCGGCCGCAAATTCGTCTTCTGTGATGACCCCTTCTTATAACAGCAGTTGACTGACCGGACCCAGTTGAATCATCCGGGACATGGGAAGCCCTTGAGACAAAAAACCCCACCTCTCAGATGTGAGAAATAGGGTCTGGATACATTGGGTATTTCGAGGATTAATTCCGCCATAGCGAGATTGAGCCTAACCCCAGTACCATTTTCCGGAGCTACCCCGGATGAATGGACTTCGTATTCAACAGGGCAGGCGGGGCAGGCGCAGAAATCGGGCCTCCGCCTCGGAGAGCGAAAGGGGGCGTTTTGCAAATGTCTCACCCTCAAAAGCCGCGTGCAGAAGGTATTAGGGGCGTTGGAGGCCTCAAGAACCGCATGATTAGTGGTGCCGGAGGTCGGAATCGAACCGACACGGACGCAAGGTCCACTGGATTTTGAGTCCAGCGCGTCTACCAGTTTCACCACTCCGGCAATGGGCGTGTCATCCACCGCAACATTTTCAATATGCCGGGAGACTGTTTCGGACAACCTGCTCGGCTTTGATGAAAAAGTATTATAGTAAGAACGCAAAAACAATGTCAATATCATATTGACATGGCCCGATGTGTTCTGCTATACATAAAAACTTATGGGGCTGTAGCTCAGATGGGAGAGCGCATGACTGGCAGTCATGAGGCCAGGGGTTCGATCCCCCTCAGCTCCACCAATAAAATCAAGCAATTAGGCCGTCTTTCGAGACGGCCCATTTCATCATGTTTTTTGGAAATATCACTTAATGCGCACGGGAATCCCAGCCACGGTCATCACTACTTTGTCGGCCATTGCGGCCAATTTCTGATTGAGCATGCCGGCCAGATCCCTGAATTCCCGCCCCAAGGGGTGTTCCGGGACGATACCGGCCCCTACCTCATTGGATACAACAATAACCGCCTGTTGCCTCCGGGATAATGCTTCAAGTAGACGGTCCTGGTAAGGGATAATTTTTTCCCGCCCTTTCTTGAGAAGGATGTTACTTAGCCAGATTGTCACGCAGTCAATGAGCACGGCGTCTGCCTGGGCGCAGCCTGTTTGCAGTGCCTCAGCAATGTTCAGAGGTTCTTCTATCAATTTCCAGTGGGGGCCGCGGGATTCCTTGTGCAGTCTTACCCGCTCGGCCATCTCTTTGTCCTTCACTTCTGCCGTAGCCAGGAAAAGACAGGATTTATGGTGTTCCTCAGCATACCTGAGCGCCCAGGAACTCTTGCCGCTCTTAGCTCCGCCTAATACCAGGATGAATTCGTTTCCCTTCGATTTATCCATAGCTGCTTTGAAAGAATAATAAGGATTTGCGTGACTCAAGACCGTAGACAGGGAGCGGGGCTCAAAGCGTAAACTCGGTTCCTTCTCTGGCAGCATCGATCGTGATATCAGCCTTGTTTTTTACGACGAGTTCTTCGCAGTGACCCATTATTGCGGTTAAGTCAGGGTCCTTTCTTGAAGGGGCATGGTGAAAGAGGGTCAACCGTTTCACGTGTGCCTTCAAGGCGAGGTTCAGGGCGGCTGCGTAGTCCGAGTGTCCCCAGCCCCGATGTTTCGGAATTTCATCAGGGGTAAACTGCGAGTCGTGAATCAGGACGTCCGCTCCTTTGCAAAAACGGGCATAATCTTCAGGTCTGCGTCCTGGAGGGGCATCTTCGGCTAACTCGTTGTCCGTAATAAAGACGAGTTTCTTGTTCCCTTCCTGAAAACGGAATCCGAAACCTCCCTGGGGATGGTTGAGGGGAATGGCATCAATGATCGTGCCGTCTATTTTAAGGGGACCATGGTTGAGTTTGTCGAGATAGCGGATCCGGGCCTTGAGGTCTTCAAATTTTACAGGAAAAAAGCCATCACCCATCTTGTTGTCAAAAACGGCAGCAAGGCCTTTCATGCAGGTGGGAGCACCATCTACCGATATCCTGGAGGCGGGAGCTGATACGGGGTCGAAAAAAGGGAAGCCCAGTATGTGATCCCAGTGGATGTGTGTCAACAGGAGGAGAATGTCGACCTTCCCTTTGCTGGCGATAAGGTGATCACCTAATAGCCTGATCCCGGTCCCGGCATCGATGATTACCTTCTTTCCGGATTCAAGGGTAATATCGAGGCAGCAGGTATTCCCACCGTAGATAATCGTATCTTTTCCAGGGACAGCGATGGACCCTCTTGTTCCCCAAAATTTGACCTTCATTCTCTCTTTTTGCCTGTTCCTTTATGAGATTTTTTGAGGCCTTCAATTGATTGGTTAAGATATTGACACAATCTGATGAAGAGTTAAAAATTTACGCTATCTCATATAAAGTGTCAATTTAAAAATAGGAACACTCATATTCATCCTGATACAGACAGGCAAAGACCTTTGCGTCAGTGATGATATCCGGAACAAGACAGTATTCATTTGGTTGATGAGCTGAATCGGCGCTGGTGGACCACACTGCGGCCGGTAGTCCTCTTTTCCGGAAAAAGGCGGCAACCGTGCCTCCGCCGATACCCATCGGTTTTCCCTCTTTCCCCGTAACCCGCTTGATTGCCCTGGACAGGGCCTGCACAACCGGCGCATCCTTGGAAGTGGGCGAAGTGGCATCTTGCCGGTACACAGGCTCGACGTCAATCTGCAGGTCGGTATCAGCGCTAATTGACGCCGCAATTTCCCTTGCTGCGGAAAGAACCTCATCCACGCTGAATTGGGGAAGGATCCGGCAATCAACATAAAAGATGTCTTTACCGGGTATGGTGTTTATGTTCGGTACGTTCCCCTCGTTTTTTGTCGGGGCAAAGGTTGATTGTGGAGGTGAAAAGAGGGGATCGGAAAGACTGAACCGGTCATTTAAAGCCCCCAGGGCGAGGATCAGTTTTGCTGCGCCAAACAGGCTGTTTTTTCCCTTATGCGGGGTGCTCGCATGGCACTGCTTGCCCGTGACAATAAATTTGAGCCACAGCATTGATTTCTCAGCCACCTCGATCATGGTGCCCTCTTCATTGCCACCGTCAGGCACAACGATAAGGTCCTCAGGACTGAAAAAATCCTTATTATGTTTTAGGATATAACTCAGTCCGTAGTCGCTCCCTGTTTCTTCGTCCGCTACGATGATCAGGCCCACCGGTTTTTTTAAGTCCTGCCCTGCGTCGAAAATCGCCTTTAAGGCCAGATAAGAGCTTACAAAGCCGTGCTGATTATCCTCAACCCCCCTCCCGATAATCCGGTCACCATCCATTATTACTTTATAAGGGTCGCTCTTCCACAGGGAGAAGTCGCCTGGCGGTACGATGTCTGAGTGGCTCAGCACCCAGACAATCCGATCTTTCTTCATCCCTTCCCATTTTGCTATCAGGTTAGGACGATAACCGTCACGTGCCCTCTTGTCGGGTGCCCTGACCTCCCGAAGGATGTCGGGTTTCAATGCTTCCAGCAGACTGTATATGTAGGCGGTCTTTTCATGTTCGCCCAGGCCTCCGTTATCAGGACCCAATGCCACCTTAGCTGTCAGTTCCCGCTGAAGTTTAACTACTTCGTCTTTATAACCGTCTATTCGGTCAAAGACGTTTATAAGATCTGGCATGCGGTTCTTTCTCCTTTCTCCGGATACTGGTTACTGGATGCTGGATACTGGATGCTGGATACTGGATACTGGATACTGGTTCCTGGATGCTGGATACTGGTTACTGGTTACTGGATGCTGGATACTGGATACTGGTTCCTGGATATTGGATACTGGTTACTGGTTACTGGATGCTGGATGCTGGATACTGGATACTGGTTGCTCGTTACTGGCCGCCGGCTCGGAGCGCCTATGGCTCGGAGAGTTGCTGGTTATTCGTTTCCGGTTTTCAACTTTAGGCACTTCTCTTGCTGGATGCTGGATACTGATACCATACGGGATTCTCAATACCTTAACAGAAGCCCGAGAGAAGTGCAATTTCATCCATAACACGGGTTATGATTGAGATCGGCGGGACTCTCCTGTCCGGATAAATAGGTTCGCCGAAACGGACCCGGACTGTGGTTCTAACATCCATTTGTGTATAGTTAATCCCGACAGGGATGAGCGGGAATGACAGCCGGGAGATGATAAGCCGCACCATCCCTTCCTTACCAGGACCCATTACGTTTTTATAGTAGGTGCCTTCGGGAAAGACCACAACCCCTTCGCCATTTTTAAGGAACTCGATCATCGCCCTTATGGAACCTCTGCTTTTCAGAGGTTGCTGCCGGTTTAATGGAATCCCCCCGAGCGATTTCAAGAACCAGCCTGTCAACCGATTTTCAAATAACTCATATTTGGCAATGTAGTAGAGGGGTCTTGGTGTGGCAAGGGCTATAAGCGGGATGTCCTGCCAGCATTGATGCTTTGGCAGCAGAATAAATGCGTTTTCCCGGGGCAGGTACTCACAACCTTCGATTTCAAGGCGGTAGAACGGCGACAGGGATATTCTGACAAAGGCCCTGGTGATCCGGCATATTCGGTCTTTTCTTTCCAGCACACGTACTCTTCCCTTCGGCCGTTTACAGGGTGGCCCGTTCAGCTTCGTCTGTTTTTTCCTTTTCCGCCTGAATGGCCCTGGTCACCTTTATATAGGTGATGACCCCCTGGACAAGAATGATAACGCCAGCGGGGAGGATGAGCCACCCGATCAGCCAGATAAGCGGATGACCCGAGAACTTAATTAATGCCAATCCACCTGCAAAGAATGCCAGGGCCGTGCGGATGTGCGAGAGAAGCGTCCTCCTGTTAGCGAGATCGGTGCGAAATTCAGCCAGGTGGTCCCTGACGAACACCTCTTTTTTTAAAGAAGGATCGAGTTCTTTTTTTTGTATGGCCATTTGTTTTGTCAATGCTAATCAAAGATATTTGAAATTCGGCTTCTGCTGTCCAATGAGGTTTTAGGTTTCGGGCGCACTGAACACCGAAACCACGGGCCTTCCGCAATACTATCAATTATATGTCAATTATTGATTGTGAAAGATGACCTCTCAGAATGAACCAGCAAGAATCTAACAAATTGTGTCGTTGTGAAGAGAAAATATGGAAAAGGGGGTCGTGTGTCAAGTGGATATTGGCTTGACACCACTCTAATCGATTTTTTAGATTGTGAAAAAGATTGGACGCGTATACTATTCTCTCCCAAAGAGCGCCCCACGGTTTTGGCCGTAAGGGTCGGAATATGTTAATGCCCTGCTGTAATCACTGAACTTGCGAAAGGCATCTCATGACGCGAAAAGAATATTTCCATGAACAGAAACAAAAGGGGAGACGCCTTATCGGTGTCTTTCCCGCACATTATCCCAGGGAGATCCTCTGGGCGTTGAATGCGGTGCCCGCAGAGATCTGGGACCCGCCGCTTGAAATTACCGGAGCCAATGCCCACCTTCAGCCGTACATCTGTTCGGTGGTCAAGCTGGGATTGGAGCTTATCCTCCAGGGCAAGGGTGATATGTTAGACGGCTTCCTGTTCCCCCACACCTGCGATTCCATCCAGAACCTGGCCTCGATTGTTTACGATTACCTGGGTCTGGATAAGCCATGCTATTTCTTCTATCACCCAAAGGCCCCTTATCGGCCCTCTTCCCGTCAGTACTACCGGGAACAGCTCAGGTCTTTAATCTCGCGTTTGGAGAGAGATTTGGGACCGATGAATGGAACGGAGCTGAAGCAGCGAGTGGAACAGGGACATCATTTAGCGTCTATTCTGCGAGATATCTACGACTTGAGGAACCGCGGGGAGTGCTCGGCTTCCAATGTCGCGTTCTACCGGGTTATCCGGCAGGGGGAATACCTGCATCCTGACGATTTTATTCCCTTGTTAGAAGGGTTTTTGGGAAGATCCAAAGGTGGTGATGGAAAGGGGCCTGCCGTGATTTTGAGTGGCGTCCTCCCCAATCCACCCCAAATTTTGAGCATCTTGGATGAACTCGGGGTGAGGGTGGCTGATGATGATCTTTTAAATTGCGGCCGGAGACTCCTAATGAAGCCGGGCCGTGTCGAGGACCCGGTTGAGGCGCTCACCGACAACTACTTTGCCATGCCGCCCTGTACCACAAAGAATTCACCATTAGGCGAACGGGTGAATTATCTCCTTGAAAAGATAGAGGGAAGCGGTGCAAAGGGCGTGATCTTTTACATGGTCAAATTTTGTGAGCCCGAGCTATTCGACGTGCCGCAGATGGTTGAGGCAATAAAGAAGGCAGGGGTGGCCACCCTGATTATTGATGTGGATTTGAATCAGGGGTTGAGCGGTCAGTTGGCCACGAGGGTGGAGGCGTTTGTGGAGATGATCAGTTGAAAAAGGGAACGATTAAAATGCAATGTCCGATGTCGAGGGGTCAGGGATCAGCTGCCGAAGTTGTTATTCGTTATCTGTTACTGGTTATTTGTCATGACCACCGAATGACAATTGAATGACGATTGAATGACGGCGAAGCCAAATGACCAACACCTCTTCCCGACATTGGACGTTGGACTTTGGACATCGGACGACCCGATGACCAATGAAAAACCCGTAACTCGTAACTCGTAACTGTTAATGGGGTAACTTCGATATGTCATTGGTCAAGAATCTGCGCTACAATTTTATGAAAGATATCGGTGCACCTGCTGTCATGGGTTTTGCCGGGGCAAGGAAAAAAAAGCGAAACGGGAGGCCCAAACCCGGGTTTGGTCCCGGGCTCAAGTGCGCGGCCAGGCTGAAAGAGATCATGACCCGGCACTATTTTCTCTCCCGGTACGCGGAAGGTGCAAAGCCCGTGGCCTGGGTGACCAGCGGCGCTCCTGTGGAGCTCCTGAGGGCGTTTGACTTCTACACCATATATCCTGAAAACCACGGGGCTCTGTGCGGGGCCCAGAGGCTGGGTCCCGAGTATTGTGCTGTGGCAGAGGAGTACGGCTATCATCAGGATCTCTGTTCGTATGCCCGGATCGACCTGGGCCACTTCCTATCCGGAAAGACCCCGGTGGGGAAACTCCCCAGGCCCGATCTCATGTTTGCGTCCAACAACATCTGCCAGACCGTGGCCTACTGGTACAAGGTTCTGGCCCATCGATTGAATATTCCCCTTTTGCTTTTCGATACCCCATACAATTTTGAAGATATTACGGAAAATGATATCTCCTATATGGTCCGCCAGTTAGAAGAGATGATTCCGGTATTGGAAAAGATATCTGGCAGGCGTTTTGACAACCGTAAGTTTGAAGAGATCCTCCGTATCTCACGTGATTCATCCTCTGTGTGGGGTGAGGTTCTTGCTACCATGAAGGCAAAGCCGGCCCCAATGACCATCTTTGACGCCTTTATCCATTTGGCGCCCATCGTTTCCCTCAGGGGGCTTCCTGTAACCCTCGATTATTATCAGATCCTTTTGGAAGAACTCAGGGAGAGGAATCGTCAGGGCATCGGGGCTATCGAAAATGAGCGTAAGCGGTTGATGTGGGACAATATTGCCATCTGGTACAAGGTCCGGGATTTTTCAAATCTGTTTGCGGAGCAGGGGATGAACTTTGTAACCGCCACCTACACGAATGCCTGGGCCGAGACGACTTCTCACATGGACGGAGACAATCCCTTCGAAGCGATTGCCAGGACCTACAGTCTGGTGGTGTTGAACAATAATCTGAATCACCGGCTGCATCTCATGGAGCGGCTTATCAAAGAGTTCAAGGTGGACGGTTTAGTTATACATTCGGCGAAAAGTTGCAAGCCTTATTCGGTCGGGCAGTACGACCTCAAACGGTTGTTGATGGATCGTCTAAGAGTGCCGTCGGTGGTGATTGAGGCGGATATTACCGACTTCCGTGCCTATTCTGAGGAGCAGACACGTACCCGCCTGGAGGCCTTTTTTGAGACGATGGAAGGATAGTGAGGCTGGGTGCTGGATGCTGGATACTGGGTGCTGGATGCTGGATGATAGAATTGAATATTGAGGAATAGGAACAGTCAAAACTTGTATGAAACTTGGTTCCTGACACCCGAAACCTGAAACCTTAAAAATATTGATATGAAGACACCTGGAGCGGAAAGCCGTGACTGCTTTGTGGGGATTGACGTGGGCTCGCTCAGCACGGAGGCGTTGATTCTAAGTATCGAGGGAGATCCTGTCGGTTACGCCATCCTCCAGACAGGGGCCAACAGCACGGACGTGGCCTTAGCAGCACTGGAAAAGGCGCTGGCCGTATCTCAGGTCAGTCGGGACCAGATCAAGGGTATCGTGGCAACAGGGTATGGCCGCGTCTCCATCCCGTTCGCCGATAAAAAGGTGACCGAGATTTCATGCCATGCCTTAGGCGCTTACCATCTGTTCCCCGATACCGGAACCGTCATCGACATCGGGGGGCAAGATTCGAAAGTGATTCGCGTTGGAGAGGGAGGAAAAGTTCTGGACTTTACCATGAACGACAAGTGTGCGGCCGGGACAGGACGGTTTTTGGAGGTGATGGCGGATAAACTCCAGGTTCCTCTCAATGAAATGGGGCCCCTATCCTTAAGAGCAGGAGGAGAAGTCAGTATCAGCAGCGTCTGCACGGTATTTGCGGAAAGCGAGGTCGTATCCCTTGTGGCACAGAACCATCCAAAGGATGAAATCATCCGGGGACTTCACCGGGCCATCGTTAACAGGGTATGGAGCATGGTGAAGGGGGTCGGCGTGCACGGAGCCGTGACCATGAGCGGTGGGGTGGCCAAGAACAGCGGGGTGGTCAGCCTGATCGAAGAAAGGCTTGGTCAGCCGATTCATATCCATGCCGAACCGCAGATCATCGGTGCATTGGGCGCAGCGCTTTTGGCCATGAAGGATTTTAAAATCACCTGATTGCATCATTTTCGATTCCGCTTCAGCATACCGGCCTGAGTCACGAATCCCACTATGAACAGACCCACGAACAGAAGCCCTTTTACAAAAGGGTCTATTTGAATCGATTGACTGATAAGAGAGGCCCCGATAATAGAAGAAAAGAAGATGAGCGTCCAGTCAAAGAGAAAATATAGTAGCAGAGCACCGGCCAGGCCGCCAATGAGGAATGGAAGCCAGGGTACGGGGACCGCGACCGCCTTCCAACCTGCTATATTCAGCAGGGAGGCAATGAGATATCCTCCTGCTGCAAAACCCACCAACACCACTGCCACCTTTTGAAAGAAAACGGCCACCAAGGCCCCTATGAGCCCTGCAATCAGAGCGATTACTACAACCAGCAAGTCAGGGAGTCCGCTGGAGAAGAGAACAGTAATATTCATTCCATAGACAAAACCGATTGCCCCGACAAAAAGCCAGAAAAGCTTCCTCCCGAGGATTAAAGCCGCAATTCCCACGAGAATATTTATTATGAACATCGGCTCCCCCCTTTACAGATAGTCTGAGGTTTTAAGAAGAACAGGCCATTTTACAAAAAGGACGATATCTCCCGCAGCGTCTGAGTCTCTACTCGTAAGTTTTAAGAAACGGTTTTTGAGGCCGAACACGTATCTGAAAAGTCCCCAACAAATTGGTTGACAATATCTATAAACCACTATAATGGTAGCAGATGACTGGGCATGGCTACGGTTGAAAATTCACAGCGAGCGCAATTCCCGCTGCTTGCTGCGGGGTTCTTCAATCTGGTTTTTTGCGCCTGCTGAGGTGCTCCGGTACTTAGCAGGAAATACAAAAACTTCAATCTTCAACGAAAGGAGAGTTCCATGGCGGCCAAAAAGATCGGCAAAAAGGTAGCAGCCAAAAAGCCAGCCGCGAAGAAAATTCCGGCAGTTAAGAAACCGATGACCAAAGCTGAAATACTGAATGAGATTGCAGGGAACACTGGGCTAACCAAGAAACAGGTATCGTCTGTATTCGAGGAAGTTGCCATCCTCATCGAGCGTCACATCAAGAAGCGTAGTCCCGGTCAATTTACTTTTCCAGGGCTTTTAAAGATTGAAGTTAAGGTTAAACCGGCAACCAAGGCACGTAAAGGGATTAACCCTTTTACCGGAGAAGCGACGGTGTTTAAAGCCAAGCCTGCTCGCCGGGCAGTTAAGGTCCGTCCCTTAAAGAAAGTAAAGGAGATGGTTGACTGAAGCTTCCGAGTAAGAAACAAGGCCCGTAGATCGTAAAGAAATCTACGGGCCTTTTCTGTTTGTGCCGCAGCATCAGTAATCCTTGGGCCGCTGCTTTACCTGAGACGGCCCGTCGAACGCTGCTTCAAGAGACCCCACAGCAATATCGAGATATTGGCCCTCCACCACGCAGGATATGCTTGAGATGGATGTGCAGATAGCGAGCGAACTTATTCCCACGGAGGCAATAGAAGAGAACATCACACCATGTACCAAGGGTTTCTCACGAAGGTGAGGCCCAAATACGGTAATTACAGCTACATCAGGGGTGTAGGAGATCGCTTTGGCATCTATGGTAGGCTTTATCGATTCCAGGACGTCTAATGCGTGATCCAGATCCTTCTGGTCTATCACGATGGAGAAATTGCCGCAGTCATCCAGGTCAAAGCTCTCCAACAGGAGTTCTATATTGATCTGGTTGTCTCCCATGGCTCCCAGTACCGTGCCTGCAACGCTCACATGGTCCGGCACTGACATGATTCTCACCAGTGCCCGCCCGTCACTCTGCATGATTCCGCCGATCTTGATTTTTTCCATACCTCCTGCTCCCGTCAGTTGAGATCAGATTCAATCCCAGGTTCTGCTGTCTTTAATCTTCTTATGAAGGTCGGGGATGGTGCCCCTGGGAACGATCTGGACTGTTCCCTTTATGGTCAGGATATCTTTAATGTCCCGTTCAATGCGGGCGCGTAGCATATCGGAAGAAGGTCGATCTTCTTTTAATTCCACCAAAAAGGTCATGATGTCCTGGTGATCTTCCCGCGTGATGACAACCTGATACTTAAAAATCTCCGGATACCGCAAGATGACCTCGTCTGTCTGCCATGTATGTATAAAGGTTCCCCTCACCTTGGTTGCCTGATCGGTTCTCCCCAGGATTTTTTTCAGCACCGGGCTGGTTCGGCCACAGGGACATGGTTCCTGGGATAGAGTTGAAAGATCTCCGGTTCCCATACGGATCATCGGGTAGCAAGTGTTGAAGTTGGTGGCAACGATCTCGCCCACGGCTCCTGGCTTTACCTTCCGGCCAGTATGGGGGTCCAACACTTCGACCAGGATATTATCCGGAACGTGTAGACCGGTCATGAAAGCGCATTCATACCCGATACAACCCAATAATACCGTCCCGTAGCCCTGGCGGATGGTAATCCCCAGCTTGCTTTCAAGCCGTGTGCGGAGGGACCCAGGGAGCATCTCTGCACCCACAAAGGCCTTCTTCAGTACGATATCCTTGTTGAAGTCGAGCCCCATCCTCTCGGCGCGTTGCATCAAGGTCATTAAAAAGCTCGGGGTGCCCATGAACCCGTTGACCTTCAATCCCTGCATGATCCTGGACTGCATCAACGTGTTTCCGATACCTGTCGGGACCACTGTTCCACCGATCATCTTCACGGAGTCATCCAACATGAAGGCGTAAGGCCATAGATGGTAATTAAAGGTGTTAATGACGATATCTCCCGGCCCAAAGCCTGCACCGCAAAGGGCTTCAGCCCAGGAGGTGTCTTCATACTTGCGTTCCCCGGGTTGATAGATGAGCCCGGGATTGGCATAGATCCGTCCTATATCGGCGGAATCGGATGTATTGAAGCCCCCAAAAGGCGCATCTTTTTTTTGCCGTTCTACAATAGCTTCCATGCGGAGGATGGGGAGCATTTCCAGGTTATCAAGACCCTCGATGTCAGAGATCCCGATACCGGCCGAATTGAAGATCTCTTTATATGCCTTGGAGTGTCGATAGGCATGCTGAAAGATGTTTACAAACCGCTTTGCCAGGCCGGTCTTACGCTCTTGCCAGTCCATTGTCTCGCGCGCCTTGTCAAAAAAACGACTGTCTGGTGGCATGTTCCTTTTCTCCTGTCTTTTTTGAAGTTATTCCATTTTCCTATTCGGCAATTATTGGGAATAATACGGTTGACGACGACGGACAGATCAATTTTTTTGTTGCTGCAGCGCAGCCAGTCTTTTTCGGGCCTTTGCTGCGTATTCACTTTTTGGATTCTTTTCTACTATTTCCCGGTATATCTTCAACGCATAATCGCGGTTGTTCTGCTGTTCTTCCAACTGTGCAGTCTCAAAAAGCTCTTTGACGTTATTTCCTGAACAGCCGGCAATTGTAAGTGCTGCAATAACCATAAGAATCATGCTTAATCGTTTCATAAGTAATTCCCCAGTTCTGAATCGCCAGCCTTATCCTGCAGCAGCGATGGGACCTGTTTAAAGTTCGAATGCCGGATGACACTTAAAATTGTTTCTTAGAAGCTTTATGATCCCGGTATTCTTATATAATGGGTGATAAATGTCAATCCAAAGACATCTCGATTACAAATTTATTCCAGCACCGCAAACCGGGTCCTTTCCTCCAATTCCTTTTTAACGATCCATCACCATATCTAACACCAGCAGATCTGCTGAATTGCTTTCCAGGTAGTCAACCGCTTCCTCACCGCTGGAAACCGCGGCCACCGTATATCCCAGGGTTCTCAACATCCGGGATGCTATCTCCCGCTGCTGTTTTATATCATCCACAACCAGGATTGTCTCCCCCTGCCAAAGTAGCCATTGCTTCCAATTTCTGGGCGTGTTGTAACCGTTGCTGAAGCTCCCTTTGCTCAGAGATATCCCTCACAATGCCGCGAAACCCGATGGGTTTACCTTCTGAATCTCTTATGAGGGATATGGATGTCTCTGCATAAATCTTGGATCCGTCCTTCTTTACGCTCTCCGTAACCAGCCCTTTGACAGGCTCCCCCGTGGTGTACACCCTGTTGGCAGCCGCATATACCTCTTTAGCTTTATTCTTATCCATGTTCCGGCCGAAATTTATGCCCATCAGTTCATCCCGGGGATATCCTCTGATTTTACACAGGGCATCATTGAAGAATATGTAATTGCCGGTCAGATCAAGCTCATAGTAGCCCTCCTGGATGCTTTCAAGGATGGTTCTGTATTTCTCCTCGCTCTCCTGCAGGGCCTGCTCATTCTTTTTACGTTCATCTATTTCCTGCCTTAACTTCCTGTTTGCTTCTGCCAGCTCCGCTGTCCGTTCTTTGACCATTTCTTCAAGTTCGCTCTGGATCACCTTCCTTCCCTGATCCGCATCCTTCTTATTCAGGGCTATCTGGACGGCTGCATCTATCTGTTTTTCATTGAACGGTTTCATGATATAGCCCAGCGGTTTCGCTCTCTTTGCCCTCTCGATGACTTCTCCTTCGGAACGTCCGGTCAGAAACAGGACGGGGATATCCAGACTTGACCTTATTTCTTCTGCGGCTGTGATGCCATCTGTTTTTCCCGGCATGTCAATATCCATCAGGATCAGATCCGGCCTGAGTTTGGCCGCCATTTCTATCGCCTCATCACCTGAAAAGGTCGTTCCCACAACCTGGTAACCCCTTGAAAAGAGGAATTCCTCCAGTTCCGTAGTGATGGTAACGTCATCATCCACTATCATAATCTTCCGCATCACGCATAACCTCCATCAGCCGCGCTGCCCACCTCGCTCCATTGGTTTCCCGGCCAGTCGAAGAGGTGTTTCAACCGCTCCCAGAACTGCCCGCCCAGCAAACGGTTTTTTCCCTATTGAAAATATGGCAGATACTGTTCTCAAAAGGTCAGAACCTTATCCGCCGCTCTTGCCAGCTCGTACAAATCATCCATCCACCCGATAGGACATGTGCTTGATCCCTCCAGACCGTGGGATTTCAGACACACCCCTCAGACATAGAAATCGCCTTCAAATTTGTTGACCTGGCCCATTACGTCAAACGCTTCATTGCCGCTTTTTTCAAAAAGTACGCCTTTTCCGAGCATAAACACACTGATCTCGTCGCCCTTTTCAACACCCACATTGGCGAGTCGCATGGCGTTGTAAATGGTTTCACCATCATCGGTAGAAATAATAAAGAGCATGTTCATTTTATGTCTCCTTAAGGTTAAAGGTTCGTATCATTCCTTAGGACCTTTGCAAAACGCCCCATGGACCTCTTCTCCGGCAGGGGTTTTACTTGAATCGATCATCCGATCTCTTATCGGAGACGGCTTTTTTCCTTTGTTCAAGCCATCCGGTCCTGACGTTGGTTTGCGCATCAAATTCGGGGATGTAGGGCTTGATGTCGAGCAGTGGCGTGCCGTCAAGAATATCCACGTTCTCAACGTGAAGGACATTGTCTTCGATTCTGCGGAGACAAACCACGGATAACCCGATAGGATTTGGCCGTTTGGGGGCACGGGTCGCAAAAACACCACGGCGCTTTGAATCAAGAAAAGGAATGACTTCGAGATTGAAGCCCTGACTGCGATGGAACTGGTACAGCAGCATGATGTGTGAAAAACCATCCAGATCCTTGAGGCCGGGACGAAACTGCTTAAACACCTCAACAGTACCCATGATGCCTGCGGCCCCGGCAGGCTGAATCGGCATCCCCTCCGGATCTATGAATGGGGTGTGAATAATCCCTATGGGCTGGTATTCAATATTCATCTCATCATCACAGGGGTCAGCGTCCTGGCTGGTGTCGCCCTTCTTATTACCGACGGTAATCTGACGGGGCTCGGGCTCGGGGGAGCGGGGCAGAACCTGGTGACATCCAAACATTCGCCTTGCAGTCCAGACACACACAGCATCCTATCGTTTCGGTATTGACCAGAACGGATTTGTAATGCCCGCTTCCTGGAGGGTTGACATAAATTCAGGGGCATACTCCCGCATATGTGAAAAGTAGTCCGAGTCTAAGCGTCTGTGGAACATCCTGCCGGAAAAAAGCTTAAGCAGGTTCGGGAGTGAAATGATCCCGTCTTCAGTCGCCGGATCAAACTGCGCCCAGTTACGAAGGTGGTCTTCCGACCGGAAGAACGTCATGGTGCTTCAGGCATAGCCCGGGTCCTGCCCCCACTTCGCAAGGGGAAGGGCGACGTAACCGATCAGACCTTCCGGCTCGGCTTTCAGGAGATTCCCGTCACAGATCTCAATCCGGATCGGCTCACCGCAGTCCAGGCACGGGGTGTCTATCCGGACAACTTTCCCTGGAAAAAGCCAGCAGACCGCCAGCGATTCAAACGCTCACTGGGCAAACCATTTCTGATGACCCTCAATGGAGACTTCAAACTGGGTGGGGAGGTTGTTGAATGGTGCAAAAGAGGCAATGAAATCGGTGTTTGGGTACAGCCACCCGTGGATTCTCTTCGAGAATAAATCGTGAAGTGCCTTCCGGCCTTCCTCCATGGAAACGCCCAGTTCCTTTGCGATTTCCGTGTAGTGAGGCGCACGTCCGGTTCCCACCATCTGTTTCATGATAATGTGAAACGTTTTATCCAACCTGCTGGTTCCGCTCATGCCAATTACCTCCTTTTTGTTAATGTCAGAATGGCTTGAGCTGGCCTTTTGTGATCCGCTCGAGCAACTCTCGACGTTTGATTTTTCCAGAGGCCGTCTTTGGAAACACCTTTAGGGTCTCCATGGACTTGGGAATCTTATAGGCGGCCACTTTATCTCTGAGAAAGGCAACCATCTCTTCAAAATCAATTACCTCATCAGGTTTAGGGTGTATGAAGGCGTGTCCTGACCGGCCCCATTTCTCATCCGGCACACCGACAATGGCCGCTTCAAATATTTTGGGGTGGTTCAGGAGGACCCTTTCCACCTCAGCGGGATACACATTCTCACCGCCGCTGATATACATGTCCCCCATACGATCCACAGCATAGACAAAGCCGTCCTCATCGATTTTTCCCAAATCGCGGGTATGGAGCCAACCGTCCTTTATGGTTTTGCTGGTCTCCTCTGGCAGGTTCCAGTAGGATATCATCTGGATGGGTCCTTTGACAACGATTTCACCGATCTCTCCTGCCTTCACGGGTTCGCCCGCTTTATTGACAATCTGAATTTCACCGTGAAAAACAGGGAGACCCACTGCGCCCGCTTTTTCCCTGGCCATATCTTCCGGCACCCACAGTTCGATGGAGGTTTCTGTCTGGCCGAAAATCTGGCGAACCGGAAGACCTCTGTCCTGAGCCTCATGCATGAGTTCCGCGGAGATCGGTTCTCCTCCGATCACAACGGACCGGAGACTGGATAGGTCAAACGCTTCTGGCCGCGTCTCCTTCAGAAGGGTATTGAGCATGGTGGGAACCACCATGGCCTGGGTGACGCGCTCGGTTTCGATATCTTTCAGAAACGCTTCCGGGTCAAAACGGGACCTGAGGACAATTTTACCGCCCACATAGAGTGTGGGAACCGCCATGATGTTCAGGCCCCCCGAATGGAAAAGGGGGAGCGTCAGGAGCATGGTGTCTTTGGAGTGGAGATCAAAATAGATCTGGGCATTGAGGGTGTTGAAAAGGGTCTTCTTGTGAGACAGGAGTGCGCCTTTAGGGGTCCCGGTGGTCCCGGATGTGTACATGATCATCTGGGGACTGTCCCAGGTGACCGCATCCTCAGGGATTGACGGCTCAACTTCTGGTCTTTGGGCGATGAATGTTTCATAAAGCGGGAACCCGCTCTTGTTTTCAGAACCCCATCCCACATAGATCGGTCTCTTGGCGGTTACGAACGCCTCGCTTTTCTTTACTACATCAGATAGACTAACGTCAAAAAAGAGAAAATTCGGGCTACTGTCACCGATCTGATAGGCCAGTTCAACAGGGGCTAAACGGAAGTTCAAAGGGACGAAAATAAGCCCTGTCTTGGCACAGGCAAAGTAGACTTCAATAAATTCAGGACAGTTCCGGCTCAGAACCCCTACCCGGTCTCCTGTTTTGAGTCCCTTTTCCATCATGGCATGGCAGAGACGGTTCACCCGTTGGTTCAGTTCACTATAGGTGAGTGTCCGGTTATCAAACAAAATGGCGGGTCGATCCGGTGAGAAGAGCCTACGTTTAAACAGCCAGTCGCCGATGTTCATTTTAAAAGTGCCTCTCACTCCCTCAAAAGTTCCCGGGCGATGATCAGTTTCTGGATTTCAGAGGTCCCCCCTCCGATCTCAAGGAGCTTGGCATCCCTCATATAGCGCTCCACAGGATACTCCCGCATGTACCCGTAGCCGCCAAGGACCTGGATGGCATCCAGACCTGCCCGGGTCGCCATCTTGGAAGCGTAGTATTTGGCCATGGAGGCCTCTTTGGTCAGCTTAACCCCCTGATCTACGAGGGGGCACAGGGTATAGGTGTACTGACGGACCATATCAAGGCGGGTGGCCATTTCGGCCAGGAGGTTCTGTACTAATTGAAAAGAGGCGATCGGTCTACCGAATTGCTTCCTTTCCTTGGCGTATCTTACCGCTGTATCCAGGCAGGCGTGTCCGATCCCCAATCCGGTGCTGGCACCCAAGATCCGCTCCTCGTCCAAGATCTCGAACATGATCTGGAAGCCCTTTTCCGCTTCCCCAAGGATCTGATCGCCGGAGACCGTGACGTTGTCCATGAAAACCTCTCCGGTCGGGGAACAGCGCATCCCCATCTTGTCAAAAGGCTTTCCCGTGGAGAGTCCTTCCATTGACCGCTCCAGGATGAAGAGGGTGCCGCCGGTTGCACCTGTGGTGCCGTGTTTCCGG
>JACNIU010000188.1:0-3822 GCA_014382905.1 Desulfobacterales bacterium | reverse complement strand
TTGATAAGGGCATTGGTCAGGAGATCGGCCCCTCCGCCACCGTACTTGACGGGAATAGTGGAACCGATCAGTCCGTTCTCTCCGGCCTTTTTGTAGACCTCAATCGGGAATCGTTCCTGTTCATCAATTTCCCGGGCAATGGGACCCAATTCGTTTTCGGCAAATTTCCGGGCCGTATCTCTCACCATCCGGTGTTCTTCGGAAAGGAGGATGTCCAAGGTGATCTTCATCATCAATTTCCTTCCGGCGTTTTTCGTTTGGCCAACAGTACGGTTGTCGTCCCTGTCTGAACGACATGGGAATCATCAAAGTATGATGGTTTCATATCTCCTTTTTCCTGTTATTCTTTTCCGTATTTGTCCCTCAATACCCTTTTCAGGACCTTGCCGCCAAAGGTTCCCTTGGGAAGTTCATCCGCAAAAATTATGGATGTCGGTTTTTTGTGACTTGCTAAATGCTGGCGGCAGTGATCGATAACGTCCGCTTCGGTGAGACGGCCGCCCTTTTTTGTAACGATAATCGCCCGGATAGATTCCCCCCACTTCGGGTGGGGGACGCCAATGACGACGCCTTCTTCCACGCCAGGATGCCGGGAGAGGGCCTCTTCTATCTCCCTGCAGTATACATTTATCCCGCCTGTCTTTATCATATCCTTTATCCGGTCTACCATATAGAGATAACCTAAGTCATCGTATTTTCCCACATCACCCGTATGCAGCCATCCCCCCCTGAGCGTCCGTGCGGTCTCCTCGGGGTTCTTGTAGTACCCTTTGAAAATGGTGGGGCCCCTGACGATGATTTCACCGGCCTCACCAACCGGGAGGTCCCGGTCCTCTTCATCCACAATCCGCACCTCGGTGCACATGTAGGGCCGACCCACGCTCCCCCACTCCCTCGGCTTATCCCAGGGCTTCAGGACGGTCACGGCCGGAGAAGCCTCGGTCAGGGCATAGGAACCATAGAGTTCTCCTTCCGGCCACAGGTCCGCTTCGACCTCTTCCTTGAGGTCCGGGTGGAGAAACCCCTGGGTACATAGCCAGCGTTTTATGGAAGAGGTATCCCTGGGACGTTTCCGGTTGGCCTCCAGGAGCATGCGGTAGATGGTGGGGTTCCCGACAATGAAGGTGGTCCGCTCCTTCTCCACCATATCCAGATAAACCTCCGGGTCAAAGGTCTTGCTCCCGATAAAGGTTCCCCCTGCATACATGTAAGCCAAAAAACGGCTGAGGGCGGCCGTATGATACATCTGCATCGGATAATAGATCTTGTCTTCCGGGGTTGGGCTCTGATTTTCAGTGGTCACACTGATAATGTTCCAGAGCAGACCCTTGTGGGTAAGAATGGCGCCCTTGGGTTTCCCGGTAGTCCCCCCGGTGAACATTAAAAAGGCCTCGTCCTCTTCAACAAGATGGTTTTCAGGCTCTTTTGAACTTCCCCTGGCAAGCAGTTCCTCGTAATCAGGGGCGAACTTAGGAACCTTTCCCCCCATACAGACAACGGTTTTTATCCGGGGAAGACGATCGAGAAGTTCCTCTGCCGGCCCTGCAAAATCGCTGTGGAATACCAGTGCCTCACAGTCTGTGGAATCGGCCTCAAAGCAGATGTCCTCAATGGTTCCCCTTGAGTCCAGCGGGACGGTGACGATGCCCTGCTTGAGGTTACCCAAATAGACCTCCATCAGGGAAATACAATTGTTGGAAAGGGTGGCAACACGTGTTCCCTTGACCCGGTCAAGTCCTTTCAACGCGTGGGCCCATCGGTTGACCCGGTCATTCATCTGGCCATAGGTTAACGCGCTGTCATCATCCATGCAGGCGGTTTTATCTGGGAACTTGCGTGCAGAACGGGCGAATGCCTCACCCAACGTCATTTCCATGGTCGTCTCCCTTTTGTCGTTTCCTCTTAATGATCATGGGTGTCCGATGACTCAGTCCAAAGACTTGCATCCACTGTCCGGTGTTAAAGGCGCAAGGCTCAAGGCGCAAGGAACTGAACAAACAACGAGTATCGAGTATCCAGCATCCAGTATCCAGCATCCAGTATCGGGGTGCCTTTAAACAACCGGACGGAAATAGACGTCCGTAATGGCACCATGCCGCTCATCGCGAAAATGGGCCTTCACCCGGGTGCCCACCTTGATGCGGGAGACGTCTTCTACTTCCATATTGGTCATCATGATAAAATCCGTACCGTCCAGCCGTACATAGGCACATATGAAAGGGAGTTTTCGGATAAACGCGCTGGTCGTAAAATATTGCACCGTACACGCAGTAATGACCCCTGTCCCCTCAAGGGGTATCCACTCGGTGGGTTTGTAACACAGGGAGCAGTGCGATCGAGGGGGGCAATAGACCTTGCCGCATTCCGGGCACCTGGCACCATAGATCTTCTTATTTTCCCTGAGTTCGCGGAAAAAGCGGGATTGCTGGCCGAGGCTGTATTTGAAAAAGATCTCCATCTTGTCAGGGACCTCCAGGGGTGCGTCCACCGTAGTCTTCCCTGACAGTTCTTCCTCATAATCCCTCTTTAGATGTTCCAGGGGGATACCATATTTATGGTGGTGGTACGCGTACCATTTTTCTCTTTCCGCTTCATTCATTACCTTTCCTCCCTTTCCAAAACCAGACAGACGGTCCACGTACAAAGTGTTCCGCCGATGCTCTGAACCAGGCCGCGGCGTGCATTCTTGTGCTGTCTTTCTCCTGCCTCGTCTCTCAGATGCAGGGCCACCTCATAGGTCTGCATGATTCCTGTAGCCCCCACTGCGTGACCGCAACCGATAAGCCCGCCGCTCAGGTTGACCGGGAGTTTTCCATCATGCATGACTGTCCCGTCGTCAACAAGCCTTCCCCCACCTCCTTCTTCGCAGAAGAAGCAATCCTCGTATGCCATGATTTCCGTTCCTGTAAAGGCATCATGAAGCTCGGCAAGATCCAACTCGTTGAGGGGATCCTTGATCCCGGCCATTTCATACGCCTTTTTTGCGGCCATGCGTGAGGATTCAAACGTATAGATATTGGGCCGGTTACCCGGCATGACATAATCTGCGGAAGCGCCCACACCGGTAATCCACACCGGTCTATCTGTGAGCTCCTTAGCTACTTCTTCTGATGCCAGGACCACCGCAGAGGACCCTTCCGTGTAGAGGCAGTTGTCATAGAACTTGAAAGGCTCCACAATCTTCCGGGAATTGAGAACGTCCTCAACCGTGATGACCTTTGGCGACTGGGCAATGGGGTTCTTTGTGGCATTGTAATGGTTTTTGACTGAGACTTTTGCCATTTGCATCTCTGTGGGATTTCCGAATTTTTCCTGGTGGGCCACTACCGCTAAGGCAAAACCGGACGCGGCTGTTCTGCCTGCAGGATTGTCATATGTCATGTCGGCAGTGTAGAGAATCGCCCTGAGGACTTCCGGAGTGGTCGTCTGGACCTCATAGTTGTAACAGTCATTGCACTTTTCAACTCCTAAGACCAGGCAGACATCATAAAGCCCGCTTGCCACCTCGGAATATCCGATCCTGAGGGCCGAACCCCCTGTGGCGCCTCCTGAGTTGACCCGCACCATCGGCTTGAGGCCCAACCCGAGATAGTCGTGCACAAAGGCATCCGGCTGGTACTGGCGCTGGAAAAAGTCGTTGTAGATACCGTATACGGCGCAGTCAACCCGCTTTCGGTCAATACCCGCATCCTCAAAAGCCATCTTCGCTGCATCAAATGCCAGCTCGAAATAGGTTTTATCCGTCCACCTGGCTTTAAACTTGGTTGTTCCCATTCCCACAATGCCAACTCTTTTCATTGACTTTCTCCCTCTGAAGCAGTA
>JACNIU010000444.1 GCA_014382905.1 Desulfobacterales bacterium | reverse complement strand
TGCGAATGATTGTTTCATAACGCTGAGGTGTTACAAAACTTGAATTTTTTTGGATCCGGAAGCGCGGAAGGTTGACACATCTCTCCGGATATGGTTTTTGGAAGGAATGAGATTTATCGCAGACCTTCATACACATTCCCATTTTTCCAGGGCCACTTCAAGATCCCTTGACCCCGAACACCTCGCCCTCTGGGCGCAGAAAAAGGGGATCGCTGTTGTCGGCACAGGGGATTTCACCCACCCCGGATGGGTATCAGAACTCGCCGATAAACTGATTGCATCAGAGGAAGGGCTATACCAGTTAAAGCCGGAACTCCAGGGGGCCGTAGATTCACAAACTCCCCCCTCCTGTCCGCGACCCGCGCGTTTCCTCCTTACAGGAGAGATCAGCTGCATATACAAGAAAAACGGCCGAACCAGAAAACTCCATCACCTGATCCTCATGCCCGACATGGATTCAGTTCTGAGGTTTAACCGGCGTCTGGACAAGATTGGAAACATCTCTTCCGACGGAAGGCCCATCTTAGGGCTTGACTCAAAGGATCTCCTGGAGATCACGTTGGAGACAAGCGAAAACGCCCTTTTCATCCCCGCGCACATCTGGACCCCATGGTTTTCCCTCTTCGGCTCTAAATCAGGCTTCGACACCATAGAGGAATGTTTCGAAGATCTGACGGGGCATATCTATGCCTTAGAAACCGGCCTTTCCTCCGACCCTCCCATGAACAGATGCCTGTCGGCCCTGGACACTTATATCCTGGTGTCCAATTCTGATGCCCATTCCCCGGGCAAGCTGGGGCGTGAAGCCAACATATTTGAAACCAGACTCACCTATGGGGATATGATCCGGGCAATGAAAAGTGGCGAGGGATTTGGAGGCACCATTGAGTTTTTTCCTGAGGAAGGCAAGTATCACTTGGACGGACACCGCAAATGCGGGGTCAGGCTGCAACCGGAGGAAACCGTTAGTCTCGATGGAATTTGTCCTGAATGCAAACGACCTCTCACGGTGGGCGTCCTCAACCGTATTTATGAGCTGTCCGATCGCACGACGCCTCCTCTTTCTAAGGAATTTATCAGCCTTATCCCCCTGTCTGAGATCCTTTCCGAGCTCCTCGGCTGCGGGCCGGGAACTAAAAAAGTGACATCGTTTTATGAAAGGCTCGTCTCACAACTCGGCCCGGAATTAAAGATCCTCATCGACCTCCCCTTTGATACCCTGATGGCCGCGGGCGGCCCCGTTTTAGCCGAGGGAGTGATGAGAATGCGGCGCAATCACGTAATCCGTGAGGGGGGGTATGACGGCCAGTTCGGGAAAATACACCTCTTTAAAGATTCAGAAAAGGAGGCAAACAGATGAAGCTCTTTTAGTTTGATTGGCATTCGGTAGTCATTCATAGTCATTCATAGTCATTCATAGTCATTCAGTGGTCATTCAATCGCCAATCTTCAATCATCAATCCGAGTGGCCGGCTGGTTGAAATAGCCAAGCTCCAGATCCGGGAATTCCTCCCTCAGGATCTTTACCATCTGCCTCACACCGATACCGGAGCCCTCAGGCGCAGGCATCTTTTCTAAATAGAGGGCCGGGTCTATGCACAGGTTTTTCAGGTGGAGGAAGTTGACGCCCGTCTTTATGATCAGGGCCCTCAATGCGTCAATCTCATCCGTCTGGTCTGTAATCCCGGGAAAAATCAAATAGTTTATCATGGTGTAAAGTCCCATCTCTTTAGACAGGGCGATTGATTCTACCACATCATCAAAATTATAATCTCTCGGGCGGTAATACGCACGATAAAGTTCGGGCCGCGCGCTGTTAATACTGATCCGGATAGAGTCCAGACCGCTTTGGGCGACCTCACGAACCCGTTCAGGCCAGCTTCCGTTGGTGTTGAGATTGATCGTTCCCCGGCCCGTCTGTCTCCTGATCTCTCTTATGCTTTCAGAAATCAGCCTGTACTCTGTGAGGGGCTCTCCTTCGCAGCCCTGGCCAAAGCTTACAATCGGCTCCGGGGCACTGTTCAAATGCTCCACCGCTAACAAAACGATCTCATTCTTTGAAGGGGTGAAAGAAATTCTTTCATGGGAGGCCTCGAATGAGGGACCGGGCTGAAGCGAGAGGCATCCGAGGCAGGAAGCGTTGCACCTTCGACTGACCGGCAGGGGGGCCTCCCATCTTTTCAAAAAGAGGTTTTTCGCCGCAAAACAGTGATTTTCCCTCGCACAGCGGATCAGGTGCCTGACAAGGGGGCCTTTAGGTTGTCCCCGTTTAAATTCGCGAATGGCAGAGGTCAGCTCTCTGTCGTCGAAGTTTTTGGGATCCCATGTGTGGTTGTACTCAATTCTGAATCCTGAAGCCCAGTACCCCCCGGCCCTGAACCCTACGGCACCGTAGGCCCAGGAGGGGAGAATGAACGATTTTCTGCGATAATCGGCCGCCGGGAGGTGAGACCGTACCCATCCCGGTTCAAGAAAAGCGGACACGGCAAAACACCTAAATTTGGCGCCATCCACCTCCATCTCTGTCACTACCTCGGCCTCCCCGGTATCTGGATCGAGGCCTATTGGAGGGGACTCGGGTAGGTAGAATAGCTTGCTGAATTCAGGCATCTGAATCAAGTCGTCTTCTTCAACAAACACAGGCACAGACCCGGAAAAGCCGAGCATCTTGAGATGGGGGTGTTCATAGACCCGGCCATCGCTGTCAGCATACAGCATAAAAGGAAGTTTGTTCAGGTCCCGTTTGTTCATTCGTACACAACTTTTCCTGACTGATTCAAAAATGAAGAATAATGTCGAAGGGTTTCCTACCACTTCTGCGGTTCGAACCATTCCCCGGCCGGAGCCTGCACCTCTTTCCGGAAAAAAGAAAAGGGGCTACCCTATTGACTCCAGCCTACTGTAAATAATAAAATAAAAAGATGCAAATATTCTCAACCACTTGACCTGGCGTATAATTGAATGATGACACCTCAAAAACATACAAAGACAGAGGGAAGACAGTTCAGGCTTGTCAAATTTTTTGCCTATGCGAGCTTTATCGTATTGATTATATTTAGTTTTCCCTTTTCAATGGTCATCTCTCAAAAGGCAAAAGATATCCTGATGAAGAGCTACGAAAATTATGCATTACTGTTGGGTCAAAACCTGAATCATCAGGTATTTCAAAACTTTGTGCTCCCCGTCACCAGTCAGTTCGGAAAAATCAGGTTGAGAGAAAAAGTCCAGTATGAATGGATGGATCGGATCGTGAGAAACACGACTCACGGCTTTAAGATAGACCTGGTCAATATTTATGACATCAATAACGGGGTGATTGCCTACAGTACGGACCCCGATCTCTTGGGCAAAAAAACAAGAGAGAGTTTGGGGTACAAAAAGGCGGTGATGGGAGAAAACTCTTCAGGGCTGATATCCGGGGGGGATGATCTTTGGGGCCTTGGTATACACAAGATGGGGGGCAATAAGAAATTGAGGACGTACATCCCGTTCACAGGGATAGGCCCTTTCATCAGCGAAACAGGACATGTGCTGGGGGTCTTTGAGTTAATCCAGGATCTCACCCAAGAATATGAGTCGCTTGTCAGGTTTCAATATCTCGTATTCGGGCTTTCTATCCTGATTATGGGGATGATATTCGTAGCGCTTCTCTTAATCGTGCACAAGGCGGAGAGAATCATAGATGAAAGGGCTGAAGAGCAAAGAGAACTCGAGGCCCAGCTTAACCATGCCGAGCGCTTGGCTGCCTTGGGTGAAATGGTTGCGGGTGTCTCGCATGAGATCAGGAACCCTTTGGGAATTATCAGGAGCACTGCTGAACTGTTAGGTACCATGCCCGGCTCCGACGAGTCCAAGACAAGGTTGACCAGACTGATTATCGAAGAATCAAGCAGGCTGAACAATATTGTCACTGAGTTCTTAGACTTTGCACGTCCCCAGGAGCCCAATTACCAGGACTGCGATCTCAATGAAATTTTAGAGAAAAACCTTATGTTTTTGCAGCCGGAACTTGATAAGAAACGGATTTCCCTTCATAACAATCTGGACCATCGTTCCTTGAAGCTCCGGGCAGACCCGCAACTGCTGTACAGGTCATTTCTCAATATCTTCGTAAATGCCATTCAATCCATGCCAAAAGGGGGTGTTATTACTCTCAATGTGGCGGAGGAAAACGGTGACTATTTAGTCTCTATTACGGATAGCGGAACCGGAATCAATGAAAGAAACCTGAGTAAGATCTTTAATCCCTTTTTCAGCACCAAGGAAAAAGGGAGCGGCCTCGGCCTTTCCATCGTTAGAAATATTATTGAAGGTCACAAGGGAAAGATATGGATAGAGAGCAAGGAGGAAGCGTCCCTTAATGAAGAAGGCACAGGGACAAGGGTTATGATCAGGTTACCAAAAACGTGAGACTTCCAAATTTGATGAACCTGTTTGGATTCTTGTAACAGTTCAGCCACTAAGGCACAAAGGCTCAAAGGAAGGACATGAATTTTAATCCCCTATCAAAAAGAGAAGAATCTATTGCTGATTAAAAACGGCATGAAGAGAATTATATTAAATCTTGGTGTCTTGGTGTCTTAGTGGCTGAACTATTACGGATTCTTTAACCGGTGAAATTCAGTTTGTTCGGGACAATTTCACCGGGGAGGATTGCAGAATGCGGATTTCGGAGATGGTTCATGGAAACGATCCTG
>JACNIU010000137.1 GCA_014382905.1 Desulfobacterales bacterium | reverse complement strand
TTGGGACAGAGGCCCTCATGGTCCAACGGTTTGTTTCAGACGGCTAAAGTGTTACAATTCTTTTTTTATACGCCAATAAAACTGCATGATTGTCACCCTTCAAAGGTCTTCTCGCCCAGGTTGGCTGGTTCGATCTCTGGAAAAACATTAGAACTCATAAGCAACCTGAAAAAATACGGACCGTCCGGCCCCGGGAAATGCAGCCAAACTGGTCTGCCCGCTGGTTTCGCTGGTGAAGGACCCGAAATAGGTATCGTATGATTTGTTAAACAAATTGTTCGCCTGAAGAGACAGAAGCCAGTGTTCATAAAGGCGTTGCTCAAGTCTCAGGTCCATGGTGATGTAGGAATCGAGAGTGCCTTCAGGATCCGTGGCGCTCTGGTCCGTACCATAGAAGTACCGGTCGCCCACATACCGGACCGTGGCCGTGGCGGTCAATCCAAACGGCGACCAGTAGGTGAGGTCCCCCTTGAACAGATGGTTTGGGGTGTAGGAACTCCGGCGGGTGACATATTGAGTCTCCTCTTCACCGTCCGTGTAGGTATAATCCAGGGCAAGGGTCAGGTCGTAAAAGGGCCCGATCTTAGCGCCCACTTCACACCCCTGGGCCCTGGCCTTGTCCAGGTTCTCCGGGGTCCAGACCCAGTTGCTGTCAGGGGCCCAGAGAATCTTGTTCTTGAGGTCCCAATGGAAATAGGTAAGCGACAAAAACACCTTATTGTCAAAAAGCTCTTGTTCGATAGTGGCATCCAGGTGCCATCCTTTTTCCGGCTGGAGATCAGGGTTCCCTTTGGTGTAAGGATCTGCCGGCCAGTAAAGATCGTTGGGCGTGGGCGCCAGGAAGTGTTTCCCGTAGTTGAACTTGAGGGCCGTGCTCTGGAACGGATTGACGATCAGCCCGAAGCGGGGAAGGTCTTCTGTCCCAAATTCAGAGTGATCTTCGTGTCTGATCCCTGCCAATCCCTTGATGTACTTGCAGGGCCGGTATTGTCCTTCGGCATAGACCCCTGTCGTGTGCAGGCTGGCATCGGTATTTGAGCTGGCACCATCGGCCCCGAAGGCATCCAGGCTGGTGTTCTTGTTCTCCCAGTCATAGTGCTTGTATTCGGCCCCGATCAATACGTTCGCGCCAGCAAACGGCTTAAAGTTAACATCGCCCTCAAGGCCCAAGACCTTGTTATTTACCCAGGTCCTGGATCCTCCTGCACTACCCCAGTAGATATATCGGGAATAGTCATAGGACTTCATGTAGGTATAGTCTCCCCGGAACTTGAGATCCAGCCAATCTGTGGGCCGGCTCCTCACATTGAGCACGGCATGGGCATCATTATCCCTCCCCCTATCCAGCAGGCTGGCAGACTCCGTGTTATAGAACTCTGTCCCGTTCAGGGAATAGCTCCGGGTCCCGGCAGGGGGCTGCACGCCCGGCCGGCCAAAATCCCTGTATATATAGTCGCCATAGAGACTGATATCTAAGACATCCCCCTTGTCCAATACCAGTTTGATAGATGCGTCGTTGTGGCTCAGATCGCTGTTGGAACGAAATCCGTGGGTCTTGTACCGGTTTGCCGTCAGGTAGTATCCGAAATCACCCGCCGCAAACATCCCCTGCTCCGCAGCGAGCCGGTGGGTACTCTGGGTGCCATAACCCGCGCTGGCCTTGAGGTCTGTTTCTTCTCTCTTGGGCCGTTTGGTGATGATATTGACGGTACCGGCCATGGCGCCTGAACCATAGAGCACAGAGCCCGAACCCTTAACCACCTCGATCCGCTCAATGTTGTTGAGGGGAATCTTGCTCACATCTGCGGTACCGAGCGAGGGCGAATTGACCGTCACGCCGTTTACGCGGACCTGGGTGGCGTTGCCTTCCATGCCTCTGATGCGAATCGTATCTCTTGCCCCGCCATAATCACCGTATGTCCGCCAGTCAATGCCCAGTTCATTGGCCAAGAGTTCCCCAAGGGTTTTTGCCGGGGACTCCTCTATCTGCATTTCGTCAATGACAATGACGGCATTCGGCACATCCTTACGCTTCTCCTCGGTCTTTGTGGCGGAAACCACCACCTCATCCAGTGTTTCCACAGGCCCCTTGCCCGTCTGGTCGTTCTCAGCCAGGCAGAGCCCCGGAAAAACAAACAATCCCATCAGCCCTGACAACAATACGGTTTTTTTCATGATAAGCCCTCCTTTATCTGTCTCAGCCATGGTGCCGAAGTTAACGCCCAGCTACCTCTCCTCTCATCCTTCTCTCATAGTTTGACACCGATGGCCCGGGGCAAAAAAAACCCCGGACCGAGATGACTCGATCCGGGGATTTCCCTTTTTTATCCTCAAGATCCTGCCGCTACTTCCCAATCCTCGAAGATTACGGCCTGTCTGCTCCGGCAGGTCTTCTGACTTCCCCGCCCTTTCAACGGCCTTCCCACCAGGCACTCAAATCACACTGAGTACCTGACAGTGGCGCTAACTGCCAAAAGGGTTCCTTTTCCATAACAGAGAAAGGCGAGGTCACAGCGGCGGGCCCGTCCCGTTTTAACGGCGTTCCCTATTAAGCTCTGAACGAGCACCTGAACATTGGTCTCAGAATAAAGAAATAAAAGAAAGAAAGTCAAGTAAAAACTACGCCCTCGCCTCTACAGTTACAGAGCCTTCATCCATAACCTTTTTCAACCTTGAGACATCTCCCCTAACCTTCCCTATGATGTTGACAGCACTTGCCGGGATAATCTTCCCCGGAGTGCTCATTGGGGTGGGGCCAAAAAAGATACAGAAGGCCTTGCCAGTGGGCCAGTAACCTAAATCCCCCATTTCTACCTCTTCTCTGGCGCTCTCATCCAAATCCCCTTCTACAGGAATGGCAAAGTATATCTCATCTCCCCATGTACTGAACGGGGCATTCAGAGGGAGGGCATCCGCCACCTTCTTCGCAGTGGGGGTCTCATTTAGTTCTGCATTAAGGGCAACATTCCCGATCACTATTCTGATATTCATAAATCCTCTCTTTATTCCCTCTTGCTGTTTGCAGCACCCTCTCGCGGTTCATCTTTTTCTAAACTCTAACCTAATAGGCGCACAGGTAAAACCAAACTGCTCCCGCAACTGATTGACTAAGAAACGTTCATAGGAGAAATGGAGCATATCAGGCCTGTTTACAAATATCGTAAAGGTGGGCGGCCGGGTTCGAGTCTGTGTGGCATAGAAAAATTTGAGCCTCCCCTGCCCTATCCTCGGGGGCGGATGCGTTTCGATAATCTTTTGAATCGACCTGTTAATGACTCCCGTGCTGATCCTGTTTGAAAACTGATCGTAGACCACATCAATTTTTTCAAAAAGCTTCATTACCCGCTCTCCGGTCAACGCGGAAACATTTATCCTCGGTGCAAATGAGAGAAATTTTAACTGTCTTTCAATGGCACTGTACAAGAGTCCTCTTTTTCGGGCATCGCCCTTGATCAAGTCCCATTTATTGACGACCAAGATCAGACCTCTCCCCTTTTCAAACGCATAACCACAGATACGGGCGTCCTGATCCGAGACACCTTCAGCAGCGTCCAAAAGAACCAGTGCCACATGGCAACGATCAAGACTCTTGAGGGCCTTGATCATCGAGAATTTGTCTATTTTCTCCCTGACCTTTGCCTTTCTTCGGATACCTGCGGTATCTATCAGGAGATATTCCCTGTCACCATAGCGGAAAGGCGTGTCAACGGTATCACGAGTAGTCCCGGGCACCTCGCTCACCACCAGACGATCCGTTTTAAGGATCCTGTTGATCAGGGAGGATTTGCCCGTATTGGGTCTACCTAAAACCGCAACCCTGATCTGGTTCGGATCTTCCCGTTCAAATTCAGATACAGATAGGCCCTCACTAACTTCACGAATAAAAGCCCCTACCCCATATCCATGAGCCGCGGAAATGGGAAAGGGCTCATCAAGACCCAGTTTGTAGAAATCGAGGGCCAGATGGTCATGTTCCGGACCATCTATCTTGTTGACCGCGATAAAGATCCTTTTGTGGCTCTTGCGGAGGATCAGCGCCATCTCCTCGTCGCCCGGGGCGATTCCCTGTCGGCCATCGACCATAAAGATGACCCTGTCGGACTCCTCGACGGCCTTCTCCACCTGAACCCGCACTTCCTTCAGCAATGGATCCTGGCCCAGGTCTTCAAAACCCCCGGTATCCACAAGGGTCATTGACACCCCGTCACAGCTTATGGCCGCATAAAGCCGGTCTCTGGTAATCCCCGGGCGATCGTCTACCAGGGCGTCTTTGGACCTGGAAAGACGATTGAACAGCGTAGACTTGCCCACATTGGGTCTACCCACTATGACGATTATCGGGGCCATGGCAGAACCTCAGGCCTTATCAGTTCCCACCCCTCATGCCCCCTCCGTAATCAAAGGGCGGAAGCGGGATGTCGTCAACCCACATCGTATCCGGATCGATCTGCTTGACCACGACCTGCTCAGTGGCAGAAGTGTACATATAGCCAAAAAAGTCTCCTTTGGGCCCCAGGAGCTTCCACAGGGTTGGAGGATAATTGATATAGGAATTGAGCCAGTCGACAATGGTTTTCAGGACAGACTGTTCTGTCACGGGAACCCATTTGTCCGAGACAAGCCGCTTGCCCCCTTTTCTGGGGTCAAACATAACGGCTGAGGGACTCTTGTAGGAAAGCCCAGCATAATAGATGTCGTAATCCTGCCAGTTATCTATCACCTCCTGGATGGTCGCCCCCCATTTCCCTGATGCCACCCGGAGGGTCCCGTAGTTCTCAAGCCCTAAACATCCGGTCATGAGAACGGAAACGAGCAGGAAAAGTAGCGGGATGCTGAATAGGCGTTTTCTGAATTTCATGGAATACCCTCCTCATGTGAAACTTCCTTTGGTTATCTGTTATTCGTTATCGGTTATCGGTTCTGGGTGGTGGTTCATCCTCCGCTGACAGAGGGATTGGATGTTCATCGGGGGCCCCTTGCGCCTTCCCCTTTGACATCCGTTCCCTTATCTTCTCAATGATCACATAGAGCACAGGTACCAGCAAAAGGCTCAAAAACGTGGAGGCGATCATCCCGCCGAACACGGCGGTTCCAAGGGAATGGCGGCTGGCAGCCCCGGCCCCTTTTGCCACTACTAACGGCACCACGCCGAAAATGAAGGCAAGCGCCGTCATGAGGATGGGCCGGAGACGAAGGCGGGCGGCGGCCAAAGCCGCTTCGACAATAGACGCCCCCTGCTCGCGCTTATCCTTTGCGAATTCAACGATCAGAATGGCGTTCTTGCTGGCAAGGCCGATGAGCATTACCAGACCTATCTGGCAGTAGACGTCATTGACAAGGCCGCGCCATGACTGGGCGCACAAGGCCCCGAGGATTGCCAGGGGCACGGCAAACATGATGACCAGAGGGAGTGTCCAGCTCTCGTACTGGGCCGCCAAAAACAGGAAGACAAACACCAACGCCAGACCGAAAATGATAGGCGCCTGGCCCCCGGCCTCTTTCTCCTGATAGGCCACGCCGGTCCATTCATAGGAAAAGTTGTTGGGCAGGATCCTTTTCGCCACACGCTCCATTGCCTCGATGGCCTGCCCTGTGCTGTATCCGGGCGCGTTTGCCCCCTGGATGGCGACCGCACGGTAGACGTTATAGTGTTTGATGGTCTGAACCCCGCGCACCTGATCTACCTTGATGAGCGCGCTCAGCGGCACCATGTCCCCTTTATTGTTTCGGACATAGAGACGGGATATGTCCACCCGCTCTGATCGGAAATCTTTCTCAGCCTGAACAAACACGCGATAGATACGCCCGAATTTATTGAAGTCATTCACATAAAGGGCGCCTAAATAGGCCTGCAAAGTACTGAAAACATCAGATATGTCGACCCCTAATGTCTTGGCCTTGGTCCGGTCAAGATCGACATAGAACTGGGGAAAATTGACCGCAAAGCTGGTGGAGAGGGGGAGGAGCTCGGGCTGATTTGACCCCTCACGAATCACCTCCTGGGCCACCTCGCTGAGAGTGTCAACGCTCCCGCCTCTCAGGTCCTGCAGTTCAAACTCGAACCCTCCTGTCTGGCTCAAGCCCATGATCGGGGGCGGGTTGAAGGAGACCACAATCGCCTCTGAAATCCCCGCCGTCTGCTGCCGTATCTTCGTCATAATCCCTTCCAGACTCAGCTCCGGCGTCTTCCGTTTGTCCCACGGTTTCAGGATGACAATGCCCGTTGCAGAGTTTAAAACATTAATGGAATTGACGATATCATACCCCCCGATGGTCAGGACATCTGAAATGCCGGGGGTTGAGAGTAAGATCTTTTCTACCTGTTGGGCCACCTTTTGGGTACGTTCCAGGGATGATCCTTCCGGTCCCTTGATAAGGACGAAAAAATACCCTTGATCTTCGTCCGGGATAAAACCTGTCGGGACCACCTGAAACATATAGTAAGTGACGCCCATCAGCCCGATGAATACAAGGGCCACAATGACCCAGAGCTTTATCAAACCCTTGATCCATCTCACGTATACCTTGGTACACCAGCCAAAACCCTGATTGAATTTCCTGAAAAGCCAGCCATGCTTTGCCTCGGGACGAAGCAGGAGAGCGCAGAGGGCAGGAGTCAGGGTCATTGCGTTTATCGCTGAAATCCCGACCGAGATGGCGATGGTAAGGGCAAACTGCTTGTAGAGCTGGCCCGTGGTCCCCGGCATGAAGGCAACCGGTACAAACACGGCCATCAGCACTAAAGTAGTAGCAATCACCGGCCCTATCACCTCCCGCATACCCTCGATGGTGGCCGCCATCGGTTTCATCCCCTCTTTTTCGATAAGACGCGAGACGTTTTCCACCACCACAATCGCATCGTCCACGACAAGACCGATGGCTAAGACCAGACCGAAAAGCGTGAGGGTGTTGATGGAAAACCCCAACGCCAGCAACACAGCAAAGGTCCCGATCAGAGATACCGGGATAGTGAGGGCGGGAATCAGTGTTGATCGCCAGTTCTGGAGAAAGATATAGACCACCATGAATACGAGAAACATGGCCTCAAGCAGTGTCACAAGGACTTCCCTGATCGATTCCTCTACGAACAGCGTGGTATCGTAAACAATCTTGTATTCGACGCCATTCGGAAATCGCTTGGCCAGCTCTTTCATCTTTTCCCGAACCTGATCAACGGCATCCAGGGCGTTGGCCCCGGGAAGCTGGTAGACACCAATCGCTATGCTGGGGGCCTTGTCCAGGGCCGCATACGTGTTGTAGTTTTCAGCGCCCAGTTCAACACGCGCCACGTCCTTGAGGCGGACAACTGACCCATCAGGCCGGGTTCGAATGATGATATCCTCAAACTGGGGAACCGTCGAAAGACGTCCTAAGGTCGTGATGGAATAGGTGAAGGCCTGGCCGGGCGGGCTGGGCGGCTGGCCGATCTGCCCTGCCGCCACCTGCAGGTTCTGTCCCCGAATAGCGTCAATAACGTCATTGGAGGTAAGTTCCATGCCGGTCAATTTGTCGGGGTCAAGCCAGGCACGCATGGAGTATTTGCGCTCTCCGAAGATGTTTACATCGCCGACCCCGGGAATCCGCTTCAATACGTCAACGAGGTTGATATTGGCATAGTTGCTTAAATACAGGTCATCGATGTTTTTATTATTGGAGATCAGATTGACGACTACCAGGAGGTTGGTGGACTGCTTCTTGGTGGTGACCCCGTATCGCTGGACATCCTGCGGTACCTGGGGCAGGGCGATGGCCACGCGGTTCTGCACATCCACCGCCGCAATCTTGAGATCGTAGCCAACGTTGAAGGTAACGGTGATATTCATGGTACCGTCACTGGAGCTGTTGGAGACCATATAGGTCATTCCCTCCACGCCGTTGACCTGCTCTTCGATCGGCTGGGTGACGGTACGCTCCACCACCTCTGCGCTGGCCCCTGTATAGGTGGTGGTCACCTGCACCGTCGGCGGTGAGATATCCGGAAACTGGGCCACCGGGAGCGCCGGGATACACACGGCCCCAGCAACCACAATGACAATGGCGATGACACCGGAAAAAATGGGTCGCTTTATGAAGAAGTTTACGAACATAAATTAAATTCAGACCTCTGTTTTCAGATTTCAGCACTGCCGCCGGCCGGCAAAAAGGCCAGGCTGATCGAGGTGAAAGCTTTTTAGACGAGGTTACAGGTTTCGGGTTTCAGGTCTTTTCAATCATCAATCGACAATCGACAATCATCAATCCAGGGTGGCTATTCCTTGGACGATTTTTCGGAGGGTTTTTTGGGGGCAGATTCAGCGTCCTTTTTTTCACTGGCAAATTTCGGATTCACCACCATTCCAGGCCGAACCATTTGCATCCCCACGGTGATCACCTGCTCGCCCGCTTTCAGACCCTTCTCGATAATCCGCTGTCCCTCGTAAACCCAGCGAGACTTGACCGAACGTTGCTCAACCTTGTTGTCCTTGTCCACCACCAGCACATACATGCCTCCCTGATCCTCGGCAACCGCCTGCTCAGGAATCAGCGGCGTATCGGGGACTTCGCACAGGAAGAGGCGTGCCTGAACGTATACACCCGGTAACAGGGTTTTCTCCGGATTCGGGACCACGGCGCGCATGGTGACGGTATTGGCCTTGGGATCAGCGGTGTTATCGATGAAATCCACCTTTCCCTGTTGCGGATGGATGGTGCCGTCAGAAAGGATCACATCGACAGGAAGTGCCCCTTTCTGTTTGTGCTTCAGGATGATTCGGAGTTCTTCTTCGCTCGGGCTGAAATAGACGTAGATGGGGTCTAACTGTACGATAGTGGCCAACTGGGTATCCTGCCCGGCCCCCACCAAATTGCCGACGTTGACAAGCGTTCGTCCGATGCGGCCGTTCAGAGGAGAGTACATCGTGCAATAGCCCAAATTCAGCCTGTCCTGTTCGATCTTTGCACGATCCGCTTTCACTGCCGCAGCCGCTTCCTTGGCCTTGGTCCGATAATCATCAAACTTCTCACGGGTTACAAAATCCTGCTCAGCCAGGGGTTCATACCGTTTCACCTGTTCTAACGCAAAGGCTAAAGCGGCCTCATCCTTCGCTAACTGGGCCATGCTCGCGTCCAGCGCAGCCTGGTATGGCGCGCGTTCAATGACATACACCAGGCTCCTTTTTTTGACGTCAGCCCCTTCCTCAAACAGGCGCTGTTCAAGAAAGCCCTCTACCCGCGCCCGGATGTCCACCTTCTTGACGGCAACAGTTTCGCCCACGTAACTGATGCGCAGGGGAACCGTCTTCAATATCACCTTGGCCACCGTAACCTGAGGGGGCTCTGCCTTGGGGGGCGCTTCCTGTTTCTTTTTGCAGCCCCCGAACCCGCCAGCCACAAAGAAAAACATGGGCACCCACACGAACAAACGTTTTAAAAACGCAGTGGTTCTGTTACTTGCCATGTGGCATCTCCTCGCGGTTTCCGGTCGACTCGGGTTGGTTATCAGGGGGGGCGGCCGGAAGCCCCGCCCCGATGGCATGCACAAGATCGGCGTACGAGGTAAAAAGCTTCGTCCGGGCCTCTACCTTTTGGGCCCTGGCTGAGACCAACGTGCTCTGGGCGTTTAACAATTCCACAATATCCGCAGCCCCGGCCCTGTATCGGGCTAAGGAAACCTTATAGGACTCACTGGAGCTTGCCAGCAGGGTTTCACTCGTCTTGACCTGTTGCGCCGCCGTCTGTACGTTGTAATATGCGGTCCAGACATCAGCAATCACCGACTCCTCTTTTGAGCGAAGCGCGGCGCGCGCGGCCTCTACGTTGGCCCTTGCTTCACGGACCTTGTTCCTGAGGGAGAACCCTTCAAAAATCGGGATCTGGAGTGCAAGGCCGCCATAATAGTTGGTATCGTTTTGATCAATGTCCGAACCGCCGGCTCTACCATTAAGGCCTGTCCACCCTGTATTGCCGGTGGCAATTAACTTCGGCCACAGATCAGCCTCTGCCTTACGCAGTTCAGCGCCGCCCTGCCGTACGGCTGCCCTGGCAGCAGCCAGATCCGGTCGGTCCCGCACCGCTAACTCTATCAGATCTTTGGTGTTCTGTTCCATCCGGTCCAAGGGCACTTCTTTGGGTTCCTCGGTCACATCAAACGGAGCGTTGGCGGCCCATCCGACGGCCTTGGCCAATTCGCCCCGCGAAACCTGCACAGACCCACGGTCGGCGACCAGATTCAAGCGGACCTGGTCAGCCTTTGCCCTGGCCTGAAGTACATCCGCAATGGTGCTTACCCCGGCCTTTTTTCGCTGTTCCGTTGAACGCAGGCTGGTGAGGGCCTCATTAAGACTGACTTCGGACGCCTGCACACGGGCCTTATTCCCCAGATACCGGTAGTAGGCCTGAGGTACATCCCGGAGAAGATCCTGGATTGACTGGTTGTGATTCCAGTTGGCGGCGATAAGCGCCTGCCGGGCGCCCTCAGCCGTGGCCTCACGGCCCCCAAAATCCAGGAGGAGGTAACTGAGACTGAGGCCGACTTCGCCATATACCCCTCTATAAGAACCCAACGCTGAGGTTTGAGGAAGCTTTCCACCTGTCCCGCCCACATTGGCGCTGACGGTCGGATAGTAGCTTCCCCGGGCAGCCCCCCAACCGGCCGCAGCAGCCCTCGCCCGGTCCCAGGCCTCCTGCGTGGAGGGGTTGATACGAAGCGCAACATCCACAAGCTGAGCCAGGGTAAGTTTATCTTTAGAAGGCTTCAGTTCTTCAGGGATACCCGGCACTTTTTCAGCAGGAAGCGTATCGGGTTTTGCCGTCTCGGGCGCTTCATAGGCCTTACCCGGAGCAGGGGAAACAAATTTCTTAGGATCCATCTCCGGTAGATCCTTACTACATCCCAGACATGCCACCGCCAATGCAATGGATAAACAGAGGGCCTTCATCCTCCCCTTGACCCACTGCTGCATCGGCATCTGAACCAATGCAACATCAAAGTCCGTCAAACGCGAGCGAGTAATCTGCCCATTTTTAAGGAACATGGCAATATCCTCTTATGGTCTTTCGAAAATCCCCACCTGATGCAGGCCTTAGGCCGCAACCGAATCGGCAACCAGTATTCAGGGTTCAGCAAACCCCAACATCTGTTTTCGTCCAGGGACTCTATACGAAAAAGCCCTCAATACTCAAGAAAAAAGCATGGTGCTCCCCGACACTATTTGACGAGCATAACCGGGCACTGCGCCAAGATGCCAACCTTGTAACTGATCGTCCCCCAGCCCTGGGCCCTGTCGTCTACATCAATTTTGTGCGATTTCATTACAATCAGATCGATCCCATTTTCCCCTGCAAACCTGAGAATCTCCTGTGCCCTGTTGCCATAAACAACCCCTGGTACGATATCTACCTGCTTCTGGAACTGGGCTTTCATCTCATTCATATCTTCGAAAGACCTCTTTTCGAGAATCGTGTAGAATTCTTCAAACTCCTCAAAAGTGGTATTCGCTATGATCTCTATGACATGAAGAAGATTGATCTTTCCGTTGTCAATGGAGCAGAGTTTTACAGCGATATCGAGTGCGTGGTTATCCGCATCTGAGAAATCCGTAGGGACCAGGATATTCTTAAACATGGTTTTATCTCCGATCATACGATTTGCGCCGCTGAGAGACCACCTTGGAGCCGCGCCACAGTTTCGACGTCATGAAAACCTCCTGTAATCAGCCTGGTTCACCGACAGACCAATTCCCGAGCAGCCTGCCATAATTCCAGATGCTTATAACTGCTCCCTATCCTCTATCATCCAGCATCCAGCATCCAGAAACCAGCATCAAGCATCAAGCATCCAGTACCCAGTATCCAGCATCCAGTATCAAGTATCAAGCTTAATGCGTTTATACTTACAAGTCTCCAACGCTTATGTGGGTTCGAAGAGTGCTTCTACGGGGATGGGTCTGCTCAGGTCAGGATTATCCCTTTCTCGGGCAAGAGCTCCCGCAACAGATAGAAACGGTGGAGAGCGGCCGCCTGGTAGAAGTGAAATACCTGTTTACCAGTGATATTTGATGGGTTTTTCAGAAACTCAAACCCATCCCTCTGCCGATCCCATCTCTTTGCGTCGTATTCGGGAAGCTCTCTGTCCATATTTGTCGAGGCAAAGAGTTCGCCCGAGGAAATGGCATTGACCCATAATTCGCACCGTTCGGCCGTGCCGGTCTGGGTTTCAAGAATTCCCTGGATGACGCCGCGTCTTTCTTCAAAGTCCATGTGTGGCTGCTCGCGACCCTTGAGCCGCTCCGAGAACCGACAGAAGAAATGATAAAGCTTCTCGCACCCTTCTGAAAAGTCTCCTGGATTGGATCGGCGCTCCCGCTTGTCTGAATCGTTATAGTCATATCTGAAGCTCCAGTTCAGATAGGGGAGGTCGGGGTACGTGAGCACCGCGCCATGCCCTAAGGCTGATGTTACTTCTTCCGCAAACGTCCCTGCAACGATCTCCTGTATGTCCTCCCAGACCGGGGTCCACGGGTTATATTTTCTGAAAAAGGATTTCTCTTTTTCTTTTAGGTAGTTCCGGGTCCCCGGGGTTGCCCGTATTACGTTGATGGAAGGGGCATCCACGGCATTGAGCGGTGAGCTGACGCCGGAAAACCCCCAGTGTGAAAAGGTGTCGGCGTAAACATGGGCTGCGATGCCGATCAGCTCCAGACCGAAATCCACCGTCCGGGCGACCTCCAGGTGATGGTCCAGCATCTCCCGGACCAGCGTTCCGTCCTTTTCACAGACAAGCCATTCCATTAAATTTTCGCCCTTTCCGCCTGGCATGAAATGGAAGGGGACCCATACCTTGCGCTGGGCCGCAGTATTCAGGTTCTGGATCTGACCGGCGTGATGCGCCGTTACCTCGGATTCGAGCCTTCCGCCCACGGGATTAATCCGCTCTTCTACACTCACTGCATCATCTACATACTGGGAGGCATACGCGATAACCTTAGCGGCGCTGCTATTCATTCCGGCCATACGGGCCAGCGCGTAGACCCCATAGTAATGCATATCCAGTTTCACGGCCTATACCTCAAAATCGACCTTGATTTTAAACATTTTCTCAGCAGGCAGGTTCAGGATTTCCGTTACCCCTGTCTTATGGGAGATCTCTTTTAACGCACCATCAATATGGGCCCTATTCTCGGCAATAAAGGTGAACCAGATGTTGTAGCGATTGTTTCTCAGATAATTGTGCGTGACGCCCGGGTAGTCGTTGACAACCTCAACGAACATGTCGACCTTGTCTTCCGGCACCTTTGCAGCGCAGAGCGTGCTGACAAAATTGAGGCGGCGAGAATGAAAGTTGCCGCCGATTCTCCGGATGATTCCCTCATCTTTCAGTCTCCTGACCGCTTCAATAACCTTCTCTTCTGTCAGGTTCAGCCGGTCTGCGACGTCACGGTAAGGGCGGGACGAAATAGGGAAATCGGACTGGATTTCATTCAGAATATCTCTATCTGTCTTATTCATGGGTTATTGGGTTTGTTGGGTTCGTTGAGTTTATTGGGTGCAAGGTCCAACGTCCAAAGTCATCAGTCACTGGTCATTAGTCACTGGTCATTGGTAAAGTTTCCAAAATCCAATTCCCAATTTCACTTCGTCCTTCGTCAATCGTCGTTCGTCCTTCCAAAGCTATCCAGCATCCAGCATCAAGTCTTGCCCGGCTGGTACGCGCACAAAGGTTCCTCTGCCAGGAAATCGCCCGTCGCTTCAAAGGCCCTTGCCCGGCACCCACCGCAAACCCGCAGGTACTCGCATCTGCCGCATTTTCCCTTATAAGCAGAAGCGTCCCTCAACTGGTTGAAGATCTCCGACTCGCGCCAGACCGACTGGAAGGTAGCCGTTTTCAGGTCTCCACAGTTCAGATCCAGGTACCCGCACGGTTGAACCACCCCCTGATTCGAAATAAAGCAAAAAGCGGTCCCGCCCAAACAGCCCCGGGTCACGGCATCCAGACCATAGGTCTCGAAGCTGACTTTTTCACCCTTCCTGTGGGCCTCCTGACGGAGGATCCTGTAATAATGAGGGGCGCAGGTCGCCTTCATATGGAGGGGGACCCTCTCCCGCATCTGATAAAACCAGTTCAGGACCTGTTCGTATTCACGGGCATCAATCTCCTGATCAACCATCTCCTTAGCCCGCCCGGTAGGCACCAGCAGGAATATGTGATGCGCCACGGCCCCGAGTTCAACTGATAGATCCAGGATTTTTTCGAGATCGCCGATATTATGCCGAGTGACGGTGGTGTTGATCTGGAACTCAACATCTGCGTCTCTCAGCAACCGGACCCCTTCCAGCGCCCCCTGAAAGGCACCCGGGACCTTCCTGAACGCATCGTGCTGTTTTTCATCGGCCCCGTCAATGGAAATGCTGACCCTTTTTATTCCCGAGCCCTTCATCCTTTCGATGATCTCGGCGGTCAGGAGGGTCCCGTTGGTCGCCATGACCATACGAAGCCCTAATTGAGACCCCTGCCGAGCCAGATCAAAAATATCCTCCCGCAACAGGGGCTCCCCGCCGGTCAGAATCACGATCGGCTTTCCCACCTCACTGATTTGAGCCAAGATCTCAAAACATTTCGCCGTATCTAACTCGCCCGGGTAAGGCCCCCGCTCAGACCCGGCCCGGCAATGCACACAGTTCAGGTTACACCGCCGCGTCAACTCCCACGCAACGAGTCGGAGCTGGTTTCTGGATACTGGATGCTCGTTGCTGGTTACGGGTTCCATACTTCTGGCCTCTCATCACTGACCACTATACCCAATCGACAATCATCAATCATCAATCATCAATCGCTCCGCTGCTTCCTTTGCAAAATAGGTCAGGATAAGATCGGCCCCTGCCCTCTTAATGGACGTGAGCATTTCCATCATCACGCGCTCACCATCGATCCATCCCTTGCTTTCAGCGGCCTTTACCATGGCATATTCTCCGCTCACATTGTAGGCAGCCAGGGGGAGGAGACTTATTTCCCGGACCCTTGAAATAATGTCTAAATAGGGGATTGCGGGCTTCACCATGATCATGTCTGCGCCCTCTTCCATATCCAGTTCTGCCTCTTTCAAGGCCTCGAGGGCATTGGCAGGGTCCATCTGGTAGCCGGCTCGGTCACCGAACTGGGGAGCTGAATCAGCCGCTTCCCGGAACGGGCCGTAAAAGGCAGACGCGTATTTTACTGCATAAGAGAGGATACCGGTATCCTGATAGCCCTCCTGGTCCAGCGCCTCCCTGATCGCGGCCACACGGCCGTCCATCATATCGGATGGCGCGACGAAATCGGCCCCGGCACTCGCGTGCGAAACAGCCTGCCGGGCGAGCAGTTCCAGGGTGGCATCATTGTCCACCGTGTTGTTTATGATAACGCCGCAGTGTCCGTGATCGGTGTATTCGCACAGACACACATCCGTCATCACCACCATTTCGGGGATCTGTGCCTTTATGGCCGAAACCGCCCTTTGAACCACCCCGTCGTCGGCCCATGATCTGCTTCCGGTGGCATCCTTTCTGTCGGGCAGGCCAAAAAGGATAATGGATGGAATACCCAAAGACCACAGATCAACGGCCTCATCGACAGCGGTGTCCGGCGAAAACTGAAACTGGCCGGGCATGGACGGGATGGGGTCCCTTACACCCTCGCCCGGCTTCACAAAAAGGGGGGCAATAAAATCCTTTACCGAGAGCGTGGTCTCCCTGACCATCTCCCTGATTGCGCGGGTCCTTCTAAGTCTTCTGGGTCGTATTCGCATGGTTATTCATCTCCTTTTCAAAATATCTCCTCATCAGTCAGATAACAGGCCGGGTCTGCGGCCCAGATATCACCTGTCACTGCCTCTGCCCTTACCCTGAAATTTCCTGCGCAGACATCCAGCCACCGGCACCCGGCGCAACGCCCCTTAATATGCCTCTTTTTCTCCTTCAGTTTTGCCATTAACGGGTTGGACAGATCGGACCATATCTCACTGAAGGGTCTTTCACGGACATTGCCGAAACTGTAATGCCGCCAGAACTGGTCGGCATGAACTGCCCCATCCCAACTGACGCAACCGATACCCCTCCCCGAACTGTTTCCTTCGTTCATTTCAAGAAGCTCAAAGACCTCTTCCGCCCTCGAACGCCTCTCCCTCAACATTCTCAGGTAGAGATAGGGACCATCGGCATGGTTGTCAACGGTCAGGACCTCTTTGGTGATGCCCCGGTCATGCAGGTCTCTGGTCCTGTCAATGATCAGGTCGACGACTTCCCGGGTTTCCCCATGATCGAGGTCCTCCTTCATCAGTTGTGAGCCCCGCCCTGCGTAAACCAGATGGTAGAAGCATACTCTCGGAATCTTATATTCTTCAAGCAGGTCAAAAATGCGCGGGACCTCGGCCATGTTCATCCGGTTTATGGTAAACCGCAGACCCACTTTCAGTCCCACCTCCTGGCAGTTCCTGATCCCTGCCATTGCATCCTTATATGCGCCCTTTTTACCGCGAAAACGATCGTTGACTTCCTCCATCCCGTCCAGGCTGACCCCGACATACGAAAGCCCGACCGCTTTCAGTTCTTTGGCCTTGTCCTTGGTGATCAATGTCCCGTTGGTCGAGATAACGGCCCTCATCCCCCTGCTGACGGCATAGCTGGCGAGCGTGACTAAATCGGGTCGCATCAGGGGTTCACCCCCTGAGAACAGGATGACCGGCGCGCCAAAGGCCGCCAAATCATCAATGAGGGACAACCCCTGCTCATGGCTTAGTTCCCCCTCGGATTTGCGATCGATGGCCTTTGCATAACAGTGGACGCATTTCAGATTACAGGCCCGGGTAACATTCCAGACCACCACGGGTTTTTTGTCCTCTGAAAACTGGAGGAGATGGGACGGCAGATCACCGGACCGTCTCCCATAGCGCAGGGCATCCGAGGGCTCCACCGTGCCACAGTAAAGTTTGGATATACCGATCATTCATTCTCTCCATATTATCTGGATGCTGGATTCTGGATTCTCGATACTGGATGCCGAACCCCTTACACCTTGCGCCTTACGCCTTACGCCTTACGCCTTGCGTCTTACGCCTTACATCTTACACCTGAAACTGGACAACCCGCAACACTGAATGGTTACACCATTTGCCACTTGAAAGCATACCAGACTACAGAGCAAAACCGCAAGCCTTTTACCCATCACTGCACGCCTTGAAAAAAACGTAGCAGCCCGGCCTATTGACAAAAGCCATCATCAAATCATAGGAACTTCTGCTACATTTTGAAAGGCGCACCTGTTATGAAAAATCAAGAGTTGCTTTTTCAATAAGTTAGGTATAAGCTCTTTTTATACGTTATCTCTCGAACAAAAACCGGGTAAGGAGGTAAAGGTATGAAACGGAGCGTGAAATGGATGTTGTGTCTTGTGGTGGGGATGGCTGTCTTTTCGGTCCTTGTCGTAACACCGGTCTACAGTCAAGACGCGACCACCGGCCAGGGAAAGGCTGCTGCGGTAGAAAAACCCAAGCCTGTGGGCAGTGACTTAGGCCTTCAGGGAAAGTTAGGCAAAGCCATTTCAAAGGCCACAGCGGGAAAGGGAAAGGGGCTGATCGACAAAGATGCCGAGAAGGGATACCTGGGTATCCCGGGCGGCCCCAGGCTCAATCTATGGATAGGCTTCCTCTGGGCCATATGGGTGGGCTGGGTCTTTTCCACGGTGGGTGCCTTCGGGGGCATCATGGCCGGGGTCGGACACATTACCATTTTTGGGCTGGGCTCTTACGCCAAGACCTTCAAGACCTCAGCGCCCGACCTTAACAAGTATATCACCGACAGCATTCGGGTGTCCAACCAATGGCTGGTGGGGCTTTCCGCCCTGGTATCGAGTGTCAACTATGGAAAACAGAAGCGACTGGTGACATCGCTGGGGCTGTTCCTGGGGCTCGGTGCCCTTATCGCGACCCTTGTCGTGGTATTTACAACCGCCGGAAAGATCAAATTCTCTCAATATCAGGGGTATTTCGGGCTTATCGTCTTTATTATCGGCGGGTTTATGGTATACGAAATGTCGCCGAGAGGCCAGAAATCGAAGAAAAAGGCCCAGGCATCGGCCAAGGCCTTTGAGGAAACGGTGAAAAAGAAAGGGGATATTCATGAGCAGGGGGTGAAGACCCTGAAGTGGAGCCTTGCGGAGACGGAGATATCCTTTTTCGGGCAGACCTTTCGGTTCAGCCCCATCTGGGCCTTTGTGGGCGGATTTGTCATTTCCGCTGTGGCATCCTTCATTGGCGTGGGGGGAGGTTTTTTGTATGTCCCGTTTCTCACCAGCGTCGTGGGCCTGCCCATGTTCGTGGTGGCAGGGACATCAGCCCTTTCAGTGCTCATCGGCATGATCTTTGCGATTTTCAACTTCATGGTCCTGGCCGGCGTGAAGGTCTACTGGCCTCTGATCGGGGCTGAGCTCGTCGGCATTTTCGTCGGCTCCATGATAGGGCCGAGGACAGGCAAGTACATTCCCAATAAAGTCCTCAAATTGATCTTTATTGTACTTGCACTCTATGTGGGGCTTCGTTATACCCTCAGGGGATTCTTTGGAATCGACTTGATATAAAACGCGCCTGTGCGTGTCCGGGACGCAGGCTTCTATCCGATCCCGGACGCGCTAACCATCCTCCTGCTTAACCCGGCCATGCAAGAATTTGTTGATAACTTCGCTTTTCTCATGGATAGTTACCTGATCCTTCTTTACAGGATCACAGCAAACTCCCTTCTGGCCTATCTGATCGGGACCTTCCTTCTAACATTTCTCTGTGTGATTGTGGGCGAGTTCAGCGTATCCCTCGCGATCCGGTTCAACAGGCGGTATCTGAACCAGATGACTGAGGAGATGATAAGAAAGGAAAAACTGTCCATGGCGGCCTATGAGGCCGGAGACAGGGAGACCTACAAGGCCTTGAACAAGGAGGCCACCGACGTCTGGGGGAAGAGGTTCTTTACCTTGGTTGCGTATTCCGCGGGGATCCTCTGGCCCATCCCCTTTGCCCTGGCCTGGATGCAGACCCGGTTTCACCATGTGGCCTTCCCGCTGGCATGGCCTCTGTCTATTGTCTTCGGAGACACCGTGGGTTATACTTTTACTTTTATCCCTCTTTATATCCTCTGCCGCATTCTGTTCAAGTACATGCGGCCATGGCTCCCCTATTTCCGGGGGGTCCAAAAACTCCTGGACTCCTACAAATAGGGTTGACCGCAGGGGTTGCTTATCTCACTTATTTTCCTCATTTGTGGCCTCTTGTTCTACCGCCTATTTCCCTTCCAAAACCTTCTTAAGCTTCTCTGATAAAGTAGCAAGCGAAAAAGGCTTTTGGATAAAATCCTGAGCACCTGCATCTAAAATCTTCTGGGCAGGACCCTCAATGGCATAGCCGCTGAAAACAATCACCTTAAGGCCCGGGCGGGCTTTCATGATCAAAGGATAGACTTTTCCGCCTTCTATATCCGGCAGTTTTATATCCAGCAGGGCAAGGTCGATCTGGCCATCAAAGGTTTCGGCTATATGGATGGCAGCCTTCCCCGTTTTGGCTACCATAACCCGGTAACCTAATCTCTCCAACATTGCTTGGGTGACTTCAATAACTACATCTTCATCTTCAATTACTAAAATGGTCCCTTCACCGATGCCCAGTTCAATCTCCGGTTGCGTAACTGCCTTTGCTCCCTCCTTGCTCCCTGCGCTTATGGCAGGCAGATATATCCGGACTGTAGTTCCCTTTCCCAATTCAGAGTCCACATAGATCCAGCCATCATGATTTTTCACAATTCCATACACCGCGGCCATCCCCATCCCGCGGCCCTGAAATTTGGTGGTGAAAAAGGGTTCAAATATCCCGTTTCTTGTTTCCTCATCCATGCCTTTACCGTCATCCTCCACAGTGAGACAAATATAGGAACCCAGCTTAAGACCGGGGTACTGTTTTGTAAAATCCTCATCAAGATCCTTGTTCTCAGCAGTTATTCTGATGAAGCCCTCATCTTCTATGGCCTCATTAGAATTGGCTACTATGGCAGACAGGACCATCTGCATCTGTGTGTAGTCGGCCTTGATATGCGGGATATCTTTTGAGAAATGCGTTTCCACCCGGATGGCAGAGTTGAGGTCATGTTTCAGGATCGGCAGGGTTTGTATCACAAAATCATCCAGCTTCAGATCTTTGGGTTGATATTTCCCTCCTTGTGCATAGGCCAACAACCGGTCAGTCAAACGGGACATCCGATGACTGGCGCTCTTCATTGCCTTGAAATATTTATCTCTCCCCTCATCTTCAGGTAAATCCATTTTAAGCAGTTCAATGTTCCCCACAATCCCCATCAGAGCATTGTTGAATTCATGGGCAACACCGCCGGCCAATGTGGCAACAGCCTCCATCTTCTGGGCCTGTTGGAGTTGGGATTCCAGCCTTGATCTCTCCTTTTCGGCCTGTTTCCTGGGGGAGATGTCCCCGTAAATGACAAAGTGTCCGATTCGAGTATTGTCGACGATTACGGGTGCCGAACGCAGGGACACATCAATCAGTGCGCCGTCCTTTTTCCTGCGCACGGTCTCCGCATCCAGTGTCCCGCCCGAAGCGATCCGCCGGCGGTAAGCGCGGGCCTCTACAAGGCGATCCGGCAGCCCCACGAGTTCACTGATTTTTTTGCCCAATGCCTCTTCTTCCGGGTAGCCAAACATCCTGATGAACCGGGAGTTGACCTCGGTAATCGTGCCATCATCATCGAATATGGCAATGCCGTCTGGCATATTGTCCACTAGCCCCTCAAAATATGCCTTTCGGAACTGCATCTCCTCTTGAGCTTTTTTTCTCTCGGCGACTTCCTCGCGCAGTTGAATGTTCTGGGCACGCAATGTTTCCCTCATATGGCTGATTTCACGTCCCATCAATGAAAAGCAGAACATCACCAGGGAAAAGGAGAACCAGATAATGATCTCCTTATTCGTGTCAATAAACTGTGGATGAAATTTATACAAAAGACCGATCACAGCCCCGTACAGGATGATGGCGTACAGGTTCAGGTAGATGAATTCCCTGAAATTCAAACGCAGGAAACCGAATAGCATCCCCACAAGGAATAACATAAGGACCACCGGACGCAACTCGTTGAGGAAGTAGGCCGTCAGCATGATGCAGGTTGCTGTCCATAATATCTGCACAAAGGTCAGGCTCGGGTCGGCGAACTGTTTATTGAGCCCTGTCCTGATGATCGTGAAGATTGAAAAGTGACCAATCCACAGGGCCACGGTGAAAAGGACAAATCCGGTGAGCGAGAGCCGGAAAAGCCCTTGATAGTACATGGCGCAGCACATGACAAGGTGGATGGCGGCCATGCTGATGGCCAAGAGGGTCCGCCGGATACGCAGGGCCTGGCGGGGATCATCCTTAGGTATAATTGAAAATGCCATCTTTATGCATCCCGTTTTGGTATGATGTTTAGGCCCTTAGGTCCTTCATAATCAAAGGATAGACCTTTCCGCATTCTATATCCGGTAATTTTATATTCAGCAGGGCAAGGTCAATCTGGCCATCAAAGGTTTCGACTATATGGATGGCAGCCTTTCCCGTCCTGGCGACCATAACCCGGTAACCCACCTGAGTGCCTGATCGCCTTCCCTGCCTTGACCAAAACTGAGCATTTTTCAAAGGTCTCAAAGTGTCTCCGGTTTCGATTATCCCTGATCGTGCTTCAGCGTCAAGGGAGGAACTTTTATTCCGTACGGTCCATTTTCCTGAAAGATTCTAAAGAACATAAAGACTTCTTCGATAGAATGATTCTATAGCATGTTCTTGCATCTTATACTTGCTTTTCCGCCATTCACCGGCATTGAACCTGATTCCGGCCTGCTGCCTTTGCCTTGTAAAGCATTTCATCGGCAGCGGCAAGAACCGAAACAAGCGCAGCGTCTGAAAAACCACCGCTTGGGAACACCGAACTTAGACCGATGCTTATGGTAACATAATCAAGAGGAACGGGTTGTGCATGGGAAATCTTGAGCAGCTCAACATTGCTACGTATGGTTTCGGCAATTGTCATGGCGCCGGATATATCGGTGTCAGGAAGAACAGCTATGAACTCTTCTCCGCCATAACGGGCAACAAAATCACCCGGGCTGCGGATAGTGCCGGCCAGGGCCTGGGCCACTGCCTTAAGGCATTTATCCCCGCGGCCATGTCCATAGGCATCATTGTACTGTTTAAAAAAGTCTATATCCATAAGTAAAACAGAGAGCGGAGTTTTCTTCCTGACAGCCCTGCGCCATTCCCTGTCGAAAACCTCTTCAAACTTCTGACGGTTCGGGATTTCGGTTAAACCATCGATGCTTGCCATTTTCCGCAACATATCTGCCTGCCATTTCATTTTAAGCTGGGTTTTTACCCGGGCCATAACTATCGCCGCTTGAAATGGTTTGGTAATATAATCCACGGCGCCGAGATCAAATCCCTTTACTTCGTTCCCCTCTTCTTTCATCGCGGTGATGAAAATCACCGGGATATCCTTGGTCTGCTCGTTTTCCTTCAGGTTTCTGCACGCTTCATATCCATCCATCTCCGGCATCATGATGTCCAGCAATATCAGGTCAGGAGGATTTGACATGGCCCGTTCGAGGGCCTGCTTTCCGTCCTTAGCGACAATTACCTTATAGTCGGATTTCAGGATGTCAACAAGTATGTTAAGGTTGAACCGCTCATCATCTGCAATCAGGATCTTTTGCTTATCCTTTTCCTGCATGTGCGTCCTCCAATGGAATGTTCAGAGATTTGGCAAGTTGCATAAGTGTGTTCTGGGCGTCTTCGAAATCGTAACGCTCTATTTGATCCTTAAGCTTCTCCACGCCCTCACGGAACCGGGACCCAATAATACTGGCCCGAAGCGCTTCAAGGCATTCTTCTGCGCCCGCATCACCTTCCTGCAAAAGGCCCATCAGCTCGGTCATCAGGCCCCCGGCCTTTTCCAGATCAATATCCTGTTCATCCTCGACCTCGGTCTCTTCCCAATGAGATTCACCGGCCGGCTTCAACATCGTCCCAATCGATTCGAGCACCTCATCAAGTGATCCTGTCAATTCAGCTAAAAGGGCCTGTTTGTCAACCTTGGTATCGTAAATGAACGCCTCTTCCAGATCTGAAGCGTTTTTCAATAAATGTTCTGCCCCAATGGTAGCGGCAATACCCTTAATCGTGTGCGCCCTGCGCTGGATATACTCTGTTTGCCCGTTTAACAGGGCTTCAGCTATCTCCCCGGCCGCTGTCCGGTAATCATTGTAGAATTCAAGGAGCAGTTTCTTAAAGAACCCTTTTTTCCCTCCGACATTTTTCAGGCCTTCGCTTATGTTAATGCCCGGAAGCTCCACAGGCAGCTCATCGCGACCTTCTTCAGAGGGTGTCCGCTCTTTGCTCACGGGAGCGCTTCGATCGCCAGGCTTTATCCATTTTGTTAACACCGCATACAAATGGTCAGTTTTTATCGGTTTTGACAGGTAGTCATTCATTCCCGAATTCAGGCACTTCTCGCGTTCTCCAGCCATGGCATGAGCAGTTAAGGCAATAATCGGCAACGCGTCAGAGTTGTGCTCTTTCCGGATAATCCGAGTTGCCTCATGTCCGTCCATTTCCGGCATCTGGATATCCATCAGGACCAGGTCGAATTCTGATTTCCCGACTGCCTGAATCCCTTCTCTACCATTACTAACAACGGTTACGACAAACCCGGCCTGTTCCAACAATTCAGTTGCCACCTGTTGATTGATTGCGTTGTCCTCAACCAAGAGAATCCTGGCCCCTTTAATAAAATCTAATGCTTCGGGTGTGTCCAACATCTGTTCAGGTTCAAGGGCTGTTACACCTATTTCTTTTCCAACTTCCCTTTCAAAAATATCCATAATCATATCATAAAGGAGAGATGGACTTACCGGCTTGACAAGAAAACCTTCAATACCTGCATTTTCTGCCTGCTGCTTGATTTCTTCACGTCCATACGCAGTCACCATGAGTACTCCCGGTAACTTGGATAGCTCCGGGTTCTCTTTTATTCGTCTCGTCGTCTCTATTCCGTCCATCCCCGGCATTCTCCAATCCATGAGAACCAGGTCATACCCGGCGTTACTTTCAGCTTTTTCCAATTCTGAAAGCGCTTCCTGGCCGGATGCTACCTCTGTTGTTTCAAAGGAAAATGACGAGCAGATATCATTAAGGATCTGCCGTGCAGTGGGGTTGTCATCCACAATCAAAACACGAAGCCCTGACATCTTATCCGGCAGTATATACTGCTTCTCCTCAACTTCAGCCTGAAGCCCAAACCTTGCCGTAAAGTAAAATGTACTCCCTTTGCCGGGCTCGCTTTCCGCCCAAATCTTTCCACCCATCATTTCAGTCAATCTTTTGGATATGGCCAATCCCAATCCGGTCCCCCCATATTTCCGGGTAGTGGAAATATCTGCCTGGCTAAAAGATTGGAACAGTTTCTCTATCTGCTCACGGGTCATTCCGATGCCTGTATCCCTGACAGAAAATTGGAGCATCACCTGGTTGGATTCTTTGCCCATAGCATCTGGCGCCAGTTCCGTGCTGATGACGATCTCCCCCCTATCGGTAAATTTAACTGGTACCTTTCCGAGGGATAGATGTTGGGGAGGCGAGCGAGCCCTTTAGG
>JACNIU010000443.1 GCA_014382905.1 Desulfobacterales bacterium | reverse complement strand
GAATTTGCAAAAGCCGTTGTCGAGGCATCCCTGAACATCCTTTGATTACAGACCTTGTTAATTTGTTAAGTAGTTGACGGTCTCGATATTATGGAATTTACAATCAAAACCAACGAAGGGGCATATGACTTAGAGGCCTCTGTCAGACGGATCGGAGAGGACATCTTAGTGGCTATCTGGGGGGGTGAGAAGCCCCATATCGGGGCGGTCTCTGTGGCGCAGCCCCGTCCCAGTCTCAGGGACCCTCAAGTCACCAGCGCCACAGCATCCGTCATATGTCTCTCCGGGCACAAGGAAGACGAATTGGCAAAAGCGGCTTCCGAGATCCTTGCCTCTGTCTCAAAAACAAACGTGGTGATTACCGCAGGAATTCACTGGGACAATCTTGACAAAGAAGGGATTCAAAAGGTTATCAGAAACAGTGAAGTTCTTGTGGACCTGATTCTGGAGAGACTTAGTAAAGGTACGATATGAACAAACGAATTATTGTCGGAATTTCGGGTGCCAGCGGCGTCATCTATGGGGTAAAGCTGCTCAGCCTCCTCAAGGAAAAAGGGATTGAGACGCATCTCATCATATCCGAATCAGGCGCGAGAAATATTGAGATCGAGACGACCCTTAAGGCCGCCGATGTCAAGGCAATGGCCGACTATTGCTATGACAACCAGGATGTGGGAGCGACCTTGGCCAGCGGTTCCTTTCTCACCTATGGAATGGTGGTAGCCCCTTGCACCATAAAGACCCTGTCCGGAATCGCCAACTCCTATGCCGACAACCTCCTGGTCAGGGCCGCAGATGTGACCTTGAAAGAGAAGCGAAAACTGGTCCTCGTTGTCAGAGAGACTCCTCTTCATAAAGGGCATCTGAGGCTTATGACCATGGCCGCGGATATGGGCGCCCATCTCCTCCCCCCGGTACCCTCCTTCTATCACCAGCCCAAAACCATTGACGATATCATCCATCAGACCATTGGAAAGATATTTGACTACCTGCAGATAGACCACAACCTCTTTAAGCGCTGGGGCGGGGAATAACGGGGGGGGCCACATTTGGAGGTTGATTCAAGGTGATTGACAAAAAAGATATTATCGAAAAAGCACATGAGTTGAGTTTTGAAGATATTGGCTTTACGACTGCACTTCCTTTCGAGTCCCAAAAGAAGATACTGAATGAAAGAGAGGAAGAATATGAATGGGCCATCAAAATGGGGCTGGATCTCGTTGCAGGGACCGATCCGAAGAATATTCTTCCTGATGCAAAGACAATCATTGTCTTAATGGAGGCCTACTTCCGAGAGTCTTTCCCCTCTACTATGGAAGGCTACTTTGGCAGATGCTACCTGGACGACGACCGGATGACCAAAGATCGGCTGGCGAATCGTATAAGGCTGTTTAGATCTTTTCTCAGGGATAATCATATAACGTCCAAAGTCCCGTTTAATTTGCCTCACCGGTTGGCCGCGGCCCGTGCAGGCATGGGAACCTTCGGAAAAAACTGTCTCTTTTACTCCCGCAAAGTGGCGCGCCAAGGCTCATGGGTACTACCGATTGCTATTGTGGTCGATCACGAGTTTCCGCCTGATCCGCCGACACTTGAAGTCGGGTGCCCCGACTGGTGCAAAAATGCCTGCCTGGTTTCCTGTCCGACCGGGGCATTGAGAGGACCCCGCAAAATAGATCCCCGTCGATGCATATCCTTCCTGACATATTATGGTGAGGGGCTGACGCCTTTAGAACTGCGTGAACCGATGGGTTTGTGGGTATATGGCTGTGATCGTTGTCAGAATGTCTGCCCGCGGAATCAGCCCTGGTTAGCAAAAGAGCTGCCCGTAAATGAAAAAGTGCAGACCATGGTGAATGATTTCAAGCTAACGAAGTTGCTCAATATGGACAAAGATTATTTTAATATTAGGATTCGGCCCCACATGTTTTATATGAGCGATAAAGATATATGGAGATGGAAAATGAATGCGGCCAGGGCAATGGGGAACAGTCTTGACCATGAATATATTCCTTATCTCAGGCACGCACTTGAAATGAATGAAGATGAAAGAGTTTTGGGAATGATAGCCTGGGCGTTAGGACGAATTGGCGGTTCGACGGCCGGCTCAACCTCCACCAGATTACAGTGAAACGCACAGCTCCCTCCCATGTCTGTCAGACGCTGGCTGGTCAACTGGTTAATCCCCCGGTTCATGGGCATGAACCGGGGCCAGTAGAGCCCTTCCACGACGGTAACACCGGGGGAGGTGTCTTTTGTCAACCGGGCGAACAGGTAGCAGTGGCCTCGATCGTTGTAAACCCGGACCAGGCATTTATCCTTTACACCGCGGGCTACCGCATCCAGAGGATGAATCATGACGGTGGGCCTGCCCGCCCGGGAGCGCAGATAATCAATTTCGTTGAAACTGGAGTTGAGGAATTGATGCTTTGGCGGGGTGAGTAACTGCAGTCGAAACCGGCCCTGTCCCTCCTCATCCACACTGGGGGTTCCGTCCGGCAGGGGATCCAGTCCCTGCTCATCCATGGTCCGGGAATAAAACTCTACCTTGCCTGAGGGTGTCCCGAAACTTCCGGGGAATATCCCCTCCCCCACATTCAGCCGCACCGGTCTCCCTTCAGCAACTCTTTCAAATGTGAGCCCTTTAAAGTATGGCGAATCGGTCCGAAACATCTCCTGGATGATCTCTTCTTCGGTCCGGTTAAAGCAGTCCTCTGTGAAGGAGAAGCGCCTGGCCAGGCCCTGAAAAATAGACAGCGTTGAACGGGCTTCACCCAAGGGGACAATGACAGGTTTTGCCATCTGAAGGTAATAATGCCCGTAGCTCCTGTAAATATCCGTTGATTCCAGAGAGGTGGCTGCGGGCAGCACAACATCCGCATACAGGGCGGTTTCGCTTAACAGGTGCTCATGCACCACGGTGAACAGGTCATTTCGCTCGAGACCGGCGATGACACGTCGGGAATCCGGAGCGACTACCGCCGGGTTGCTCTGATAGACATGGAGACCTTTTACAGGCGGGTCGTTCAACTCTGTGAGTGCCCGGCCCAGTTCAACCATGTTTATGGTGCGGACTCCTGAAGGCGCGAGATCATCCCGGAGCAGCGCACGCATATTGAATGCAAAGGCCGCGCTGGTTGACCTTGTGATGCCTCCACCCTTCTTGTTTGTGGCCCCCACCAGTGCAGGGAGGAGGGCGATGGTCCGCACGGCCATACCGCCCCTGAGCTGCCGCGCGGGTCCCCACCCCACTCTGATGTACGGCGCGGCCGCATCTCCATAGTCTCGGGCCAGTTTCCGGATCTCGGCTTCGGTCACTCCGGTTATCTTCTCAACCTCAGCGGGCGGATATTCGCGGGCCCGTTCTCTTAGACGGTCAAACCCCAGCGTATGCTCCGATACAAACTCATGATCCACCAGGTCTTCCTCGATAAGGAGATGCATGATGCCGAGGGCCAGGGCTGCGTCTGTTCCGGGTCTTAACCGGAGGTGCCTGTCCGCATGGGCTGCGGTCCTGTTCCTGTAGGGGTCTATGACAATTATGGAAGCTCCGCGGCGCCTGGCCTCCAGGAAGAACGGCCATGCATGCATGTTGGTGGATAGGGTGTTGCTTCCCCAGATGACGATCAGGTCGGAATCGACCGTGCTTTCAATATCAGTCGTTGGCACCGCCCCCATGCTAACCGCAAAGCCTGCCTCTGCCGCGGCGCTGCAGATGGTCCGATCCAGTCTGGAAGCACCCAGCCTGTTGAAAAACGAATGGCCTGCGTGGAACTGGACCACGCCCATTGTTCCAGCATAGGAATAGGGAAGTATGGCCTCTGCCCCGAGATCGGATATTATATGCTTGTACCTGTCGACGATCTCATCCAAGGCCTCGTCCCAGGAAACGCGCTGAAATTCACCTTTGCCCTTGGGGCCCCTTCGTTTGAGCGGATGCAGGACCCGAAGAGGGGAATAGACCCGCTCCGGATAGTGACGGACCTTTACACAAATTGCGCCGCGGGTGAACGGATGATCCGGATCACCCTTGACGGAAACCACCCGGCCGTCTTCAACGCCCACCAACAGACCACAGGTATCCGGACAGTCATGGGGGCACACGGAATGCCTGAATTCAATCACTGGTCTTTCTCCTTATACAGCGATTTTTACTTACAACTCATTCCAGTAGCTCTTCTTTGAGCAGGGCAAGGGTTTCTTCACTGAGCCCGGCCGCGGTCTTTAAGTAATCGGCAGGAGAGCCATAGGTTTGTCGAAGGTGTTCGAGGAAAGAAATGATACATTCCATAGGTGCTGTGAAATAGGGAGACAGTTTTTGAGGATCAACACCATAAGACGCGATCCGTTTATATGCTTCCTTGACAAGGTCGGCAATAAGGATATTTGACAGCTGGTGATCATCAATGACTGTTTCCTCAGGCACGCCAAGGGCAAGGAGGATGAGCGCGGCACAGGTCCCGGCCCGGTCTTTTCCGCCGGTGCAGTGAAAGAGAAGCGGGCGGTTTCCGGGAACGATCAACCGCCTGATAACCTCACCCCATACGTGGGCGAACTCGTCCAGATTATGAATATAACCGCTCACCATAAAGTCTTCGGTGAGCCAGCTGTCGTCTCCTTTTTTGATCCGTTCCACTGCGCCCACAAAATCGAACTCGCCATGGGTGATGGGGAGATTAAGATACCTTATGGTACTGCTTTGGGGCAGGCGGTCCGGAG
>JACNIU010000441.1 GCA_014382905.1 Desulfobacterales bacterium | reverse complement strand
TCATTAAAAAGATACTCAAGCATCTGGGCCTCTGGGACAAAAAAGCCAGACCGCCGCCTCTGACCAAGTCTTACACAGATGCATCGGTTTCTCAGATTCCCCCATGCGAAGACTACCTCTACTGTGACCCTGAGTATCCTATAGAGATTTATGCCTCATAATTTTTTTACACGCTTGAGGATTCGATGCACAGGTATGCCCGAATTCCGCCTGAATTCCGCCTAATTTCGATAGATGGCAACTCGTTAATGCCTGCCTGCACGCCATCCCGCCTTTCCAGAAAAAGCGCTTGACGCTTTCCGGCCCGATGCCATAGATGTTGTGGTCTCTTTTTCCTTGACACCCAAGTCCGTTTTCGCTATTCTCTCTCATCGAAAAAGCGAGTTCTTATCACCTCCACGTACCCATGAACTCCAACCAATGGTACTTGGTGGGCTGTTGTATATTTGAGTGTAAATGTGAAATGTCCACTTTTATGACCGGCGACAGGCTGGCAGCGGAAGTTCTGAAAATTCGGCCCCATATGACGGTGATTATCTGTACCGGCTACAGTGAGAGGATGTCGGCGAAGAAAGCGGAGGCCCTCGGTGTACGCAAATACATTGAGAAGCCCATAGGCACCCGGAATATGGCTTCAGCGATTCGACAGGTTTTGGATGAAAAATAATCCATAGAATCAGTTCGATTTCTTTAAAAGTCTGAGTGAAAGATTCCTATATGCAACATTCGCTGGATTTTGCAGGGAAAATAGTGGATGATTGATCTGTCAGTCTTGCATGGTTTTGGCGGCTTTGTCGTGAAAGATGATGCAAGGAGTTTTGAATGTCGTGGTCATCACTACTTATCAACCAACTAAATGGAGGGAGAGAGAGAGATGAAAGAAACAAGAGATGGATTCTGGAAAAGCTCATGTTATGTTTGTCTTATAGGTATTGTTTGTATAGGATTGATGGGACTTGTCGGTGCATGCTCAAGTGATAGCAGCAGCCCTCCGCCCCCGTCCCCCAATGTTGAAACCACTCGTGATGACAAGGGTGTGTGGTTTATCACTGGAAATGAGGCGGCAGGCCTTTATCACGTGATGGAAGCCATGGGCTATGCCGTTGCCACAGACCGGTTGTGGCAGGCTGAACTGTATAGGAGACAGGGCCGCGGGAGGCTGGCGGAGATATTCGGCCCGAGCCAACTGGGGACAGATATTTATCTGCGTACACTGGGTTATTCCGATCAAGAACTCCAGGATGGTTTTGCCGCTCTCGATTCCGACACCCAGAACGTGGTTAACGGCTATGTGGCCGGTTTTAACAGACGTATTGCCGAAATTAATGCAGACAGTTCCTTGTTACCGTTCGAATTCAAGGCCGTTGAGCTCACTCAGGTGGGTGATTGGGAGTACCAGGATGTACTGGCATGGATAGCGTTGCTTCAAAGAAATTTCGACCCTGAGGCCTACGAGACCTTCCAGATTGAAAACATAGCGCTGTATGGAGCACTCGCTGCCGCTTTTCCCGCGAGTTTTCAGGGGATGTTTGATGACATGCGCTGGATCAATGATCCCGATGCCCTGACCTATATTCCTTCGGTTGTGGGGGCACCCGCCACTCAGGTGGAACCTGAAAATGTATCCATATCCAAGCAGACGGCCGCTGATGTTCCCGATTTTGGGGAAGCTGCCAAACAAATTGCTGAAATGGCTAAGGATATTGAGAAAAATTTGAAAAATATCAATGCCAATGTGACGATGGGTAGTTATGCCTGGGCAATTTCGGGGAGCAAGACCGCATCCGGAAACCCGATCATTTATTCCGGCCCACAAATGGGCTTCCCCGTTCCATCCATTGTCCTTGAGGGATCGATACAGGGTGCGGGACTGAATGTTTCAGGAATGAGCGTCCCCGGTATCCCGGGGATTATTATCGGCCGAACACCCCACCATGCCTGGTCCATGCAAGTTGCGAACGCTCACACCGTTGACTATTACCTTGAAAACCCGGATGACGTGGTCCTGAACAGGGTTGAAACCATCAAAGTAAAAGGCAGCGATGACGTTGAATTGCCGATATACAGAACGTCCCATGGCCCTGTCGTTAACCCGATGCCTTACAACCCGGGGGAAGTGAGCCCCACAAACCCGGTCACCGCCTGGAAATACTCACAGTGGGGGTACGAATTCGGTAGTATTAAGGGCTTTCTCGACCTGGCCCGCGCAACCAGCATGGATGAGTTCGGAGCGGGAATCGAGCTTTTTGCCGTGAGCCAGCACTTTTGCTATGCGGATATTGACGGCAACATCGCCTACTGGATGTCGGGTCGTGATCCCGTTCGCCCCGCCGGTGAATGGCGTCTGCCCCAGGGTTTCACCGGGGCCGCTCTGGAGTGGGATGCCGCCACACTTATCCCCCGAACGACCGATCGCAACAACAGCCAGGGCTATTACTGCGGATGGAACAACAAAAGTCGTCCCGGCTACGATAATGCCTACAACGATTCAGCTAAATATTTTGGTCCTTTCAACCGCGCAAATGTCGTCAACGACTATTTTTCCACCCATAACAACCTGACATACGCAGAGATCAGGGATTTTGCTCTGAATATCGCCACTACCGATTCGTGGGAGGGTGGTGGAAATCCGTGGAAATCCGTGGCCGATGACTTCAAAAAAGCAGTAGAAGCAGATCCTACCCCGGACCAACAGGCCGCTCTCGCGCTCCTTGCGAGCTGGGACGGCCATTTTGTTGACGGCGGATCATCACAGTGGGTATCCGGAATGAACCGTGCGGATGCCTGGGTACTTATGGATGCCTGGATTCGCGAAGCAATCAGGTTGACATTCGCGGATGAGTTAGGGGTTCTTTTCGACGATCAACCTACAAACATCCTCTTCAATGTCTTTCTCCATGGCCTTGCGGGTCCATCGTCAGGTGTTGTCAACACGTACAACTGGTTTCAGAATTTGTCGGATCCCTCGGCGCCCCAGACCGCTGATGCCATCATCGTTACCTCCCTCGACACAGTTCTTTCAACGTTGGGAGCCAGGCCATGGGGAACTGATGAACGAGGGTATATTACCTACACTCACAGTATGCTCGGCCCGATTTGGGAGACACCGTTTGCGTGCCGCTCCACATACGCCCATTGCGTGGAATACGCTTCATCCGGCCCTGTGCGTATAGAAAGCATGTTCCCCTTAGGAGAGTCAGGGACCATTCTCATGGGTGAAGAGTTAAATCCGATTTTCGATCCTAACTTCTTCACCATGACGCCCGTGTATGACGCATTCGCGCCGCGGGATTTCCCACTTTTTGATTAGTCCAAAAACCTTAGCCGATCGCAGGTCTGAGTGAACCCGGCAGGGCAAAAGTCCTCCGCTTTCACTCCCTGTGATCGGTCATGATCGCAAATTCTGGAATTTATGACCTTGGCACTTACAAAAAAACCTTGAACTACGTCCCGTTCAGGAGGTAATCGTGGCAATCGGGTTTTCTGAAACAGACCGTGTCAAAGTCAGAGAAGCTCAGAGCCTGGGTGCAGGAGCGTATATAAAGAAACCGTACATCCTCGAAAAGATAGGGGTTGCTGTTAAAGAAGAATTGGAAAAATAGGTAGTTTTTGACCTGACCTCAAATGCTAACTTACCTGCTATGTGGATAGTCAAGTCATTTTTTAGGAAAATCCTCTTTTTTTTTATCTTATGGCCCCTCAATTACCGACCAATGCCAGCATTTTAGAGCCCTGCGTGAGAATGGGCACGTATGTAGCTCGTCGGAACGTAGGGCTCTAAAATGCGGGTTATTACCCCGAAATTCGTCAATAAGTGATTTTCAATTTTTCAAATTGATCCAGATGGAATACCTTTACCCAGCCTGCTATTCGTGGTCAAAAGCCACAAGAGATTTACTCGTTGTAAGGTATCAGGCGCCGTACCCTATATTCGAGGTCCATGCTGGCCACAGGTAGTCCTACACGGTCACCTGAATTCAATGGGTTTTTATTCCAAATTGGACAATCTAATCATACAGTTTTTAAAAGGCTCTTTAGCAATTTTCGATGTTTCTGGTCTTATGGCTACCAGGATTCTCAAGCCGCTTTCTGAAAATTCAATTTATAAGGTACTTGATCAAGGAGCATTCTTCTGATACGACCGCTGAGGTTTCTGGCGACTGCAACAATGGCTCTTTTGCTGCCTCGTCTCTCCTTGATTTTTTGATATTTCTGTTTCATCTCCGGATCTTTTCCAATCAAAAGCCATGACGATTCAACGAGTGTGGTTCTTGCCCGGGTATTACCGGCATGCGTAATGTGCCCCATACGAATATGCTCCCCACTGGAGTATTGTGAGGGGGTCAATCCAAGATAGGCAGCAAGTTCATCAGCGGTTTTGAAATGGGTGATGTCTTGGATCTCAACCAAAATCTCCATGGCGCTCAAAGTACCGATGCCAGGAATACTCTCCAGCAATTCTACTCGTTTTGCATATTTCTCTTCTTTGGCCAGTTCAAGAATGTCTTCTATGATTCTTTTCTTTTCGGCACTGAGGTAATTGAAAAGATCCACCAGGGCCTTCAGTGATCTGTTAAGGGGTTCATAACCAAGATCAAGCTTCAGCAGCCAATTCATAAATGGCCCCCTCCAGTGCTGGGCGCTCTTAAACGGGATGTCTATGCTGTAACCTCTCAATATTATCAATGTGTTGAGGATAACTTTGAGCCGCTGGAGCAGGTC
>JACNIU010000158.1 GCA_014382905.1 Desulfobacterales bacterium | reverse complement strand
TTGGGACAGAGACCCTCATGGTCCCGGGCAACAAACGAATGATTGTTTCAAGAAGGTAAAGTGATACAAAAAAGGGGGGTTATCAAGGACCATGAAGCGGTCAAGAAGGGAAAGGGATTGAATCTCGGAGGTGAAGACAGGTATGATGAGCAAACGGTCAATATTTCTGATTTTGCTGGTGGTCCAACTCGTATTCTTGACGTCTGTGAGTGGAAGCAGCGACAGGCGCTTAAAGGCGCAGGAAAGAGCAACAGTGGATACACCTGATAAGGAACGAGCAAAGGAGAGAGGCATGAGGGATAAAGAGGGGTTATCTGAAGAAGAGGGGAAATATCTCTTGGGTGAGGCAAGAAAGACCATCCAGCAGGCCCTTTCCGGTGTGGATGAGAGAGCGAAAGATGGCGTCGATCTGCCTCCCATTTTCAAGGAACGGAGAGGGACCTTTGTCACCTTGACCATAGGGGGGAATCTGAGAGGCTGTATCGGCCATATTATCCCGCACGAGTCGTTAATTGAGGGAATCAGAATAAATGCCGTCAATGCCGCATTCAAAGATCCCCGCTTCAGGCCCCTCAGTAAGAAGGAGTGGGACAGGGTCAAGATCGAAATCAGCATACTGACCGATCCGAAACCCCTGTCCTATGCCAACGCGGATGATCTCTTGAGGAAACTACGGCCCGGTATCGATGGCGTCATTATCAACAAGGGATATCATCAGTCGACGTTTCTTCCCCAGGTATGGGAGCAGTTGCCGCAAATAGAGGCGTTCTTGAACCATCTCTGTCTCAAGGCGGGTCTTGACGGGGACGAATGGAAGAAGGGGGGGCTCGAAGTTTCCACCTATCAGGTCCAGGCCTTTGAGGAATAGCCATATCGCAGGCGTTCAAAGGTTCAAGGGCTCTGAACCCTTGAACCCTGAGCGTTTGAACCTCTGCTTTAATGGAGACCTTAGACCGGTGAGTCTGAAGCGTTTGATCATCTGGAGTATCATCGGGACCGGCATATCCTCCGTCACCACCCAGCTCCTCACCATCAGAGAATTTCTGACCCAGTTCAGTGGGAATGAAATCACCATCTCCCTTGTGATTTTCTGCTGGTTGCTGATGACAGGGATTGGGGCCTTTGCTGCAAAACTAATTAAAGGGGGAGGGCTGAAAGCCTATGCCCCCCTCATTTTGATCATCGCCATCTGGCCCCTTCTCCAATTGATCGGGATCAGGGAGTTGAGGGAGATATTTTTTATCCATGGCGTTTCCCCCGGCTTTTACGCGATATTCTTCTATATCCTGATGACCATCTCCCCTTATTGCCTCCTTACCGGATTTGTTCTCCCCTATTCACAAAATGTGTTGAAAGTCAGTCACTATCCCTTTGAGAGTGGAGACCTCTATATCACAGACAGCATCGGTGACATTGCCGGAGGGGCACTCTTCAGTTTTGCTCTGGTTTACTGGCTGAAGCCTTTCCCCACCATCGCTGTTACATCCTTCCTCCTGATTCTCGTGGCCTTCCTTCTCCTGTTTGACTCGCGGAGGTACTTCTTTCTGTTGGGCGCCCTTCTTTTGTGTTCGGGTTTCTACGTCTTTTCAACCAGCAGCCGTTTTGAGACGCTTAGCCTCAGCGGACAGTATGGCAACATTGTCAGATATCTTGAGTCTCCATACGGAAGGATCGTGATAACAAAGGAGGGGCCCCAATATACCTTCTGGGAATCGGGCCTCCCGCTCTATTCGGATTCAAATGTCATTTCCAGCGAAGAGAAAGTCCATTATCCCTTATCCCAGATAGACCGGGTAGAGAATCTCCTGTTGATTTCAGGGGGTTTGGGTGAGACCCTGAAGGAAGTTTCCAAGTACCGGCCAGCTCATGTTGATTACTTAGAGCTCGATCCCCGTTTGACGGGTGCAGCCCAGGCGCTTGGGGTCATTAGGAAGACACCGTTTCTTGAAATCATCAACACCGATGCAAGGCACTACATGAAAAAAGCGACCAAAAAATATGATGCCATAATCATAGACCTGCCCGATCCGGACACCTTCCAGATAAACCGATTCTTTACCGACGAATTCTTCTCCCTTTCAAAACGGATTCTCAAGAAGGGGGGGATTCTTTCCCTCAATCTTGAATATTCTCCAAACTACCTGAGCGACATCCGGAAAAGGAAGCTCTCCACCCTTTATAACACCATCCAAGTGCATTTTAAGAATGTGCTTATTCTCCCGGGTGAACAGGCCTATTTCCTCATGAGTGACAGGGAATTACGTCCCGATATCCCATCGCTTTTGAAGGCGAAAAACATCCCGACCTCCTATATCGAGGGGTTTTTCCATGGCAATGTGACCGGCGAAAGGATTAAGGCGCTTGAAGAGAAATTAGATAGGAATGAACCGTTAAATACTGATTTTGAACCCAGGCTCATGAATATTGTCTTTCAGGAGTGGTTTATCCGGCACGGCACCCATCCCGGCTATTTTGTCGCGACCCTCTTTGGCCTTACGCTGATCTACCTTTTGTTCATGAAGAAAGAAGAATATATCCTTTTCTCCACAGGGTTTGCCACTATGGGTGTGGAAATGCTCATTATCTTTGCCTTTCAGGTCATCTACGGCTATATCTATCTGGAAATTGGGGCAATTATCACTGCATTCCTGTTGGGACTCTTACCGGGTGCAATGGCCGGTCAGCGGTGGCGCGTTAAAATGGGGCTTAAGATAAGGCTTTCAGAGATGGCCATTTTATCCCTGTTGTTCATCTTTTTTTTATGGATTTCATGTTTCAGGAACGAGCCCCATCCGCTATATTTCCTTTTATTCTGTTTTGTCTTCTCTTTTTTTTCCGGGTTCCAGTTTCCGGTTGCCGCAGAACTTATCGGGGAGGAAAGCAGCCCTGCAGCCGGTTGCCTTGCTGCTGATCTGTGCGGCGCTGCTGCTGGTACACTGGCTATAGGGACTGTCCTGATCCCCCTGTGTGGCATCCGGGTTGCAGTGATTTTTTTGATTCTTATAAAAATTTCGAGTATGGTGCTTATCATGTTCGGTAGGAGAATCAGTCCATGAGAGATCGTCAACCACTCAACCCCTCAACCCACTCAGCTATGATGACGCGCAAGGAATTCCTCAAAACGGCGGCCCTGGGCGCCTCAGCCTTTCTGTGCGCAGGCGCCGGCTACGGGTTCTTGGGAAGAAAGGGTGGCGGGACCGAGGGCATCGAAGGACACATATTTAAAGATGATGCCCCCAAAAAACCGTGGAAATGGTCTATCGAGGGCTTTTTCTATACCACGGACGGAAAAGTGGTGCAGTGTCATGTATGCCCGAATCGCTGCGTCCTTAGCCCCGGCGACAGGAGCATCTGCCGGTCAAAGGTAAATATCGGCGGGAAGCTGTACTCACTTGCCTACGGCGACCCGTGTGCGGTTCATGTGGACCCTATTGAAAAGAAGCCCCTCAATCACTTCCACCCCCGTTCACTTATCTTTTCGATCGCCACCACCGGATGCAATTTCAGGTGCCTCAACTGCCAGAACTGGGAAATTTCCCAGAAAAAACCCGAGGAAGTAGAGCACATTGAGCTATTTCCTGAGGGGGTGGTGAATGAAGCCCAAAAGAGAAAAACACTCTCCATCGCTTATACCTACTCCGAGCCGATCACCTTCTATGAATACATGTGCGATACCGCCAGGTTAGCAAAAGAGGCAGGACTCAAGAACGTGTTGGTCTCGAACGGCTACATCAACCTGCAACCCCTGCTTCGTCTCTGCAAGTACTTGGATGGGGCCAACGTAAACCTGAAATCGTTTGACAATGACCTTTACCGCACCCTTAATGGCGGTACGCTCCAGCCTGTCCTGAATACGTTCAAGACACTTCACAAAGAAGGGGTATGGTTTGAGATGACCACCCTTGTTGTGCCCACATATGTGGATAAACCGGAAATGATCAAGCGGATGTGCGGGTGGATATTGAAGGAATTAGGACCTGACTACCCTCTGCATTTCTTGCGGTTTTTCCCGCAGTACAAACTCACACGGCTCCCGGCCACACCCATTACCACGCTTGAAAGGCTGAGGGAACTCGCCCTTCAGGAAGGGATTCGATATGTCTATTTGGGGAATGTGCCCGGGCACAGGGGAACCCAGACCTATTGTCACAATTGCCACAAAGTGGTCATCAAACGGAACGGGTACTTGATAGAGGCGCTTAATATCAAGAATTCCCGATGCAGTTTTTGCGGGACGCAGATTCCCGGAAGGTGGGATAAGGATTGATGATTGACGATTGATGATTGGATTCTGACGTAAACACAATGTTGCCTTATCCTCTGATTAACCGGGGGCGGCTTTCACAAAATTCCTGCAGTGGTGTTGAAACTTGGCCCACTGCCCCCTGTTCCCATCCCACGATTCGATCTCACATTTGCCCAGGGCATGCGGGCTGTTGTGCTCATCATCATTGTCAAAATAGCTGAAATGATGACATAAGGAGCAAGAAATCAGGTCGTTTTGGACAAATTTAGCTTTTTGATCACCTTTATTGTTCATTGCATACCTCCTGAGCAGTTAGATTCTCATGTTGAATCTAAGAGGTTATTTCTCAGATTTTTTTGTTTTTTGTTGACATAAAAAAATAAACTGAGATAAACTAAACGATTGTAAAAAGGGGACCATAACCTTATGTTTGAAAGCTTATCAGAAAAACTAAACAGCACATTCAAGAAGCTGACGGGACGTGGAAGGTTAACAGAGGTAAATGTTCAGGACGCTCTAAGAGACGTGCGTTTAGCCCTTTTGGAAGCGGATGTCAACTACAAAGTCGTAAAAAACCTGGTTTCGGACATTCGCGAGCGTGCCATCGGGCAGGATGTACTTGACAGTTTGACCCCGGGTCAGCAGATTGTAAAGATTGTCAATGAAGAGTTGACCCGCCTGATGGGTGAAGTCTGTGTGGGGCTTGAGCTTACAGGAAGGCCCCCCTACTCATTGATGTTAGTGGGGCTACAGGGCTCGGGCAAGACCACTACGGCCGCCAAGTTGGCCGGATATCTCCGGAAGCAGGGGAGACATCCTTACCTTGTCCCTGCAGATATCTACAGGCCGGCCGCAGTAGACCAGCTCAAGAAATTGGGTATACAGATTGGCGTGCCGGTCTATCCCACGGATCCGGGACAAAGACCGGAAAAGATATGCTTAGACGCATTGGCAGGGGCGGGAAGGGAAGGGGCAGATGTCTTGATTGTCGACACTGCCGGCCGTCTCCATATTGATGAGACCTTGATGGCAGAACTGGTAACCATCAAGGTAAAGATCAATCCAACTGAAATTCTTCTGGTGGCTGATGCGATGACCGGCCAGGATGCGGTCACCGTTGCAAAGCACTTTAATGAGAGCCTGGACATTTCCGGGGTGATTCTCTCAAAGATGGAAGGGGATGCCAGGGGTGGCGCCGCCCTTTCTATCAGGGCAGTTACCGGCAAACCGATCAAATTTGTGGGTGTGGGAGAAAAGCTCAACGCCCTGGAACCCTTTCATCCCGACAGGATGGCCTCGCAGATTCTGGGCATGGGAGACGTCCTCTCTCTCATAGAAAGGGCCCAGGAGGAATTCGATGAAAAAGAGGCCAAGAAGTTAGAAAGAAAGCTCAGGAAAAGTGAATTTGATCTGGAGGATTTCCGGTCTCAGTTGAAACAGATGAAAAAACTCGGTTCGCTTGATGAGATTTTAGGTATGATACCGGGAATGGGCAAGCTCAAAAAATTAGGAAACCTTAATCTGGATGAAAAAGAACTGGTCAGGGTGGAGGCGATTATCAGCTCCATGACCCCTGAGGAAAGACGCAGACACAAGATCATTAACGGGAGTAGAAGACGAAGAATCGCAATGGGCAGCGGGACTACCGTGCAGGATGTGAATCGCCTTTTGAAGAATTTTTCCCAAACGAAGAAGATGATGGAACGTTTTACCAAAAAAGGTGGTTTGCAGATTCCATCTTTTCTTGGCTGAGAATCTGAAATGTAAACCAGTCCCGCGCTTGATTGTGGAGGGACCAGAGAGAAGGTGAGGGGGTGATAAGATCAAATGGCAGTTAGAATTCGAATGACAAGAATGGGTTCAAAAAAGAGACCGTTTTATCGTTTGGTGGCAGCCGATTCAGAAGCGCCTCGGGATGGAAAATTTTTAGAGATATTGGGGTATTATGATCCCATGAAGGATCCCGCAGTGTTGAAGATTCACGAGGATAAATTGAACTACTGGCTGGAGAAAGGCGCAAGCGTTTCGGACTCGGCAAAGACCCTTCTAAAGAAAGAGGGGATGATGCAATCCCATTCAGCGACAAACTGATGTGACGTTCCGGTTTCATCAAATGGGAGGTGAATCGAGATGAAGAATTTGATGTTATACATTGCTAAAGCGCTAGTGGATAAGCCAGAGGAAGTGACCGTCACAGAAATAGAGGGGGAACAGACATCTGTTATTGAACTGAAAGTAGCCAAGGAAGATCTGGGAAAAGTCATAGGCAAGCAGGGTCGCACCGCGCGTGCTATGAGGACAATCCTCAGTGCAGCCTCCACAAAGATCAGGAAACGATCGGTTTTGGAGATTATAGAATAAAATTGAACTCCGGTCTGTCCGGTAATTTGCTCATTTTGGGAAAAGTAATCAGGCCTCACGGGCTGGAAGGCCTTCTTCGTGTCTGGTCTTATGCACGGTCTGAGGCATCATTCTTAGATGCCGGGAGGGTTATTTTAAGGTCTGTTTCGGGCAATGCCCGTGAATACAGGGTGCTAACCGTGAGGTCCCACAAGAATATCCTCCTGATGAAATTAGAGGGTGTGAATTCCTTAGATCAGGCAGAGGATCTGAGGGGTGCGGAGGTCTTGATCAACCGTGAGGCCTTCAGCCGGGATGATGGAGAGTATTTCTGGTATGAGCTTGTGGGCCTCAAGGTCTTTCTGGATACAGGAGAATATCTGGGTACCGTCTCCCGGATCATCCCTGCGGGAAGTAATGATATCTATGTGGTAGGAAATGGGGAGAGAGAAGTCTTTATTCCGGCCATATACGAGGTGGTCAAAGAGATTGATCTTGATACGGAAAAGATGACGATTTCACCCGTGGAGGGGTTATTAGATCTGAATGAAGTTTGATGTGCTCACCTTATTCCCTGAAATGATTACCGCATATCTGCGGCAAGGTGTCCTGGGGCGCGCGATAAACAGGGGTTTGGTGGCCGTCAACCTGATTAATATACGCGATTTTGCGAGGGGAACTCATAAAATCACCGACGACCGCCCTTACGGGGGCGGTGAAGGTATGATTATGAAGCCGGGGCCAATCTATCGTGCTCTGAAATCGCTTGACAGGACAGATAGAAGGGGCCCTGTTATTCTCCTCAGTCCCCAGGGTAAAAAGTTTGATCAATCGATTGCGTGGGAAATATCCGGTTGGAATCAACTCATTCTTGTTTGCGGTCGTTACGAAGGGGTAGATGAGAGAATCAGGCTGACCAGTGTCGACATGGAGCTATCTGTCGGTGATTATATCCTGAGCGGCGGAGAATTAGGTGCCATGGTGGTGATCGACGCGGTCAGTCGCTTGATCCCCGGTGTTCTCGGGGGCGAGAGGTCGAGTCTCGAAGACTCCTTTGAGGATGGGCTTCTGAAATATCCTCAGTATACCCGGCCAAGGCTGTTCCAGGGCAAAGAGGTCCCGGAAGTCCTCTTATCAGGAGATCATGAAAAGATTCGATTGTGGCGGAGAAAGGAATCCCTGAGAAGAACCCTGGAAAGAAGACCCGATCTGCTTAAACAGGCAAAATTAACGCCTGAAGATAATGCAATTTTGGCGGAATTATAAGGGGCCGTTGGTTTGCGTTTCTACATGGGGCTGATTCATTTCCCTGTTTATAATAAGAACTACGAAAGGATCGCCTCGGCCATAACAACACTGGACATCCATGACTTAGCTAGATTGGCAAAGACGTATGATGTCAAGAAGCTTTTCATCGTTACACCCCTTGATGACCAGCAAAACCTGGCAAGGCGTGTCCTAAGACACTGGATCGATGGGTATGGCGGCTGTTACAACCCGGACAGAAAAGAGGCCCTGGAACTCGTTTGTGTGGTTCCCGAACTTGACCGGGCAGTAGCCGAAATCAAAGACATAGAGGGGGAACCCCCCGTCATCATCGCAACAGATGCATGCATTCAAAAAGATCGGTCCATGTCTTATGGAAGGGCGAGGGCCATTATTCAAGAGAACAGGGTGGTTTTTTTGATATTTGGGACCGCATGGGGTCTTCATGAAGAGATTATGAGACAGACAGACAATGTGTTAGCCCCTGTGTCAGGGAAAATGGGATACAATCATCTCTCCGTGAGGACGGCGGCAGCCATTATTTTAGACCGACTGGTAGGGGGAGAGGACAACTGAAGGCCGGCAAGATGTTGAAATTATTTTTCTGAGATATTATAAAATAGTGATGGGATCAGGAAGAGGAGAATAATATGAATATCATGGAAGCGCTTGAAAAGGAACAGATGCGAGGGGATATCCCCGAATTCAAGCCGGGTGACACGGTTAAGGTACACGCGAAGATCAGAGAGGGTGAGAAGGAAAGAATTCAGGTATTTCAAGGAGTCGTTATCCGAAAACGTAAAGGGAATACGGGGGCTACCTTTACGGTAAGAAAGGTCTCTTACGGCATCGGTGTCGAGAGGATTTTCCCCCTCCACTCCCCTATTATTGATAAGATTGAAGTTATCACAAGGGGTAAGGTGAGGAGAGGACGCCTCTACTACTTGCGGAAACTGAGAGGAAAGGCCGCCAGAATCAAAGAAAAGAGGATCTGATGCGAATGATGCCCGCGGGGTTCAGAGATCGGATGACGGCAGCCGGTGAGACAGGGGAACGTGCAGCCGTGTGAGAATTTGCGGCTTTTTCCTAAACGCGCCGGCAACTTCGCCGGTGACCCGTTTTTTTATGAAAGATTGGCTCGGAAGACCGGCCATCGCTTTATCGCCGGTGTTGATGAAGCGGGTCGAGGCCCCCTGGCAGGGCCGGTTGTGGCCGCGGCAGTCATGTTTGCCGGGAGTCCTCAACTACCAGGGATTCGTGATTCAAAAAAGATGACTGCAAAGGGAAGAGATGAGGCCTTTGTGATTATCCAGCGTGAGGCCTTGTCCACCGGTGTTGGCGTCGTTTCGCGTGAATATATTGATAAATTCAATATCCTGAAGGCCTCTCTCGAGGCCATGTCACGCGCGGTAAAGGCCCTTGACCCACAACCTGAAATTCTTCTCGTTGACGGCATCCACCCAGTTCCAATCACCATTACTCAGAAATGCCTGATAAAGGGCGACCAGATCTGCCGTAGTATTTCTGCTGCCTCTGTTCTTGCCAAGGTGTATCGAGACAGGATCATGCATTCCTATCATAACATGTACCCGGCCTATGGTTTTGACAAGAATAAGGGATACGGAACCCGTCAACACCTTGCAGCCCTGAAGCAGTATGGCCCATGTCCGGTTCATCGTTTAACCTTTAAAAGGGTACTTTGCGATTGACAAAGGAAAGGCTTGAATTAGGGGATTTTGGCGAAGAACTGGCCTTTAAGAAAATCAAGCGCTTGGGGTACAAGAAGATCGTTCGAAATTACCGCTGCCCTTTAGGTGAGGTGGATCTGATTGCAAAGGATGGCGAAACCCTGGTGTTCATTGAGATAAAGACCAGAAGAGGAAGGTCGATCGGCTATGCAAAAGAGGCCGTGAATGCCAAGAAAAGGAGGCAACTCTCCAAGGTCGCTTTGGCCTACATGAAATCGAATAACTGTGCTGAGGTAAAGGCGAGATTTGACGTGGTGGCCATCTGCCTGGGAGGGGGCGAGCCTGAAATAGAGGTTATAAAGAATGCCTTTGACTTAGCCTATTAGGCGGCTGTCCGAGAATGGCTATTTTCCGCAATCTCTGCGTCAGGCTCAGATTTTAATCCTCAAAATACTTCAATGTATTCCTGTGGTTAAACTCTTCGCCTTTCTTGACCTTGCAAAAAATTTCTCATTCTCGGACAGCCTCTTAGGCGGAACCTGTAATGAAAGATCCCAATACCATTGACCGCGCAATTCCCAGTCAGAAGCATGGAACCCTGTATGTGGTGTCCACGCCCATTGGAAATTTGGAAGACATTACATTGAGGGCATTGAAAGTCCTGAAAAGCGTTGACATGATAGCTGCAGAGAACGTCACGCACACAAAGGGGCTTTGTGAACGCTTCGGCGTTAAGACAAGGATTACCAATTATCATCAGCATAATCAGAACACAAAGACAGAACAGCTCATTGCCCGGCTCAAATCCGGATCGGACCTTGCCCTTGTGACCGATGCCGGAACACCGGGTATTTCAGATCCGGGGGTCTATTTGATAAACCGGGCGGTGGAGGAAGATATCCGGATCACGCCTATTCCGGGTCCGTCCGCTGTGGTGGCCGCGTTGTCGGTATCAGGATTTCCTACTGCGCGTTTCGTATTTTTGGGGTTTTTGTCAAATAAGGCCGGGAAGAGAAAAAAAGAATTGGAAAAGCTTGTCTCAGAGACCCGTACCATGGTTTTTTTTGAGGCCCCTCACCGCGTAACGGCGATGCTGGCAGACCTGAGACAGATATTGGGCGAGAGGCCGATGGTCATGCTGAGAGAGATGACCAAGGTGTTCGAAGAGATGCACAGAGGAACCCCCGGCGATATTTTAGAGTCGCTCACTCCGGACAAAATCAGGGGAGAAATTACATTGGTGGTTGCCGGGAGTAAGCCTAAAGAAGAATCCAGATCTTTGAGTGAAGAGGCCTCGAACAGAATAGAGGACCTCATCAGGGAAAAAACGCTGAGCATCAAAGATATTGCCGGTCTCGTCTCCAGTGAAGAGGGCCTGGCCTACCGGCAGGTATATAAGGAATGCCTGGACAGAAAAGGGGAATTGGAATGCTTGAGACGGGATGAAACGATCAGAAAGTTCAAGGTCAGGAACAGCCTGGGCCTGCATGCCAGATCTGCCGCCAAGATAGTGGAATTGGGGAAGCATTATAACGCTCAACTGTTTCTCAAGAAGGATGGCGAGGAGGTAGACGGCTCCAGCATCCTGTCCATACTTACCCTGGCATGCCCGAGAGGAACCGAGATGGAGGCCAGAATTGTCGGAGAGGATTCGGATAATTTTATGGAGAAGCTGAGCGAACTCTTTGAGCAGAAATTCGGGGAGAGGTTATGAGGGAAGATCCTGTGTCCGGAGAGAGAGAACTGCGAGGGGTTGCCGTTTACCCGGATATTGTTATCGGCAAGGCCCATCTGGTAGACAGATCCAGGGTCAAAATCCTGTATCAGTGCTTAGTAAATGGAGAGCAGCTTAAAAGGGAGGTTGAACGATTTGAGGAGGCCGTTCATGCTGTAGAGGATCAATTTGTTTCGCTCAAAAATAAGATGCCGGACAAGGTGAAGGACCAGGCCTTTATTTTAGACAGCCACTTGCTGATACTCAAGGACAGCATGTTCTATGATTCTACAATAAAGAAGATTTTGGAAGAGAAGATAAATGCTGAATGGGCGCTCAAGAAATCCTTGGAAGAGATACGAGAGGTTTTTGAACAGATCGATGACGAATATATCTCCAATCGCGTCAGAGATGTGGAGAATGTGACAGAAAGGATCCTCAGGTTTCTTTCCGGGGATACCAGCCAGAGTTTGGGCGAAATCAACCAGAGGGTGATTATCGTTGCGCATGACCTATCACCAGCCGATACAACCGAACTGAATACCGCAAAGGTGAAGGGATTTATAACTGATGTGGGAGGAAGAACTTCTCATACGGCTATTATGGCGCAGGCCTTAGAGATCCCAGCGGTTGTTGGGCTCGAAGTGGCAACTGCTTTGGTGGAGGACGGGGATCTTCTGATAGTTGATGGAAGCGCTGGCGTGGTGGTCATCAATCCCGACGATAGCACCATTATCCATTACCAGGAAAAGAAACTCCAGCTTCAAGAATACAAATCCAGCATCGCGAGGATGAGCCATCTTCCGGCCGAGACCACTGATGGACACAGGGTTGACATTACAGCCAACATCGAGTTTCTGGAAGAGGTGGCCGCGGCCAAAGATTGTGGAGGGGAGGGGATAGGGCTTTACCGGACAGAGTTTCTGTATCTCAGTGGGAAAGGGTTTCCGAATGAGGAGGACTTGTTTGAAGATTACCGGGAGGTTGCCGAAATCATGAATCCGGCCCCGGTGAGTATCAGAACCCTGGATCTCGGGGGTGACAAATTTGCATCAAAGATGCCGATGTCAGAGGAAATCAACCCTGCGCTCGGTTTGAGAGCGATACGGTTTTGCCTCAAAGAGCCGGCGATATTCAAGACCCAGCTTCGCGCCATTCTCAGGGCGAGTCTCTACGGCAAGATTCAACTGATGTTTCCCATGATATCCGGGTTGCAGGAGCTATTGGACGCAAAAGAGATCCTGAGACAGGTCAAAAAGGACCTGGACCAAGACCATATCGAATATGACAGCAAGATGGAAGTCGGTATTATGGTGGAGATCCCCTCTGCCGTAGTGATAGCAGAAATTTTGGCCCGGCACGTGGATTTTTTCAGCATCGGGACAAATGATCTCATTCAATATGCCCTCGCTATTGACAGGGTCAACGAGCATGTGGCCTATATGTATCAACCATTTCACCCGGCCATTCTCAGGATGATCCAGCAGGTGGTCAGAGCGGCCAAGAATGAGGGGATCAAAGTCTCCCTTTGCGGTGAGATGGCGGGAGATCCTCTCTGTGTCTTCATCTTATTGGGGATCGGACTTGATGGGCTCAGTATGAATGCAAGGTCCATCCCCCTGATAAAAAAGATTGTGCGAGCGACCTCCATGGAACAGGCCAAAATTGACCTGGAAAACATTATGAAATTAAATACTGCCAACGAGGTCCGGGCCTATATCTTAGCGCTCACGCGGCATATGTTCCCGGAGTTAGAGGAGAAGGGATACCTTTTGAATTGATGATTGATGATCCGGATGGTTAATTTCCATGTCAAATATGCGGGACTCGGGCACCAAGACTGTCTGTCGGAATAAGAAAGCCAGCCATAATTATTCCCTTGATGAATTTATGGAGGCCGGGATTGTGCTTTTGGGAGCCGAAGTCAAGTCTCTCAGAGAAGGAAGGGCTAACCTTGTAGACAGTTATGCGAAGGTGAAGCGGGGCGAAGTCTTTCTCTACAACATGCACATTGCGCCCTATCCATTTGCCCATTACCTGGAGCTGAACCCTACACGGACCAGAAAACTCCTGTTAAACAGGAAAGAGATCAGACGGCTGATCGGAAAAACCGAGGAAAAGGGGTATTCCCTGATCCCTACCAAGGTCTATTTTACGAGGGGCCGGGCCAAAGTGGAGATCGCCTTGGCAAAAGGTAAGAAGAAATATGACAAGAGGAGGGCCTTAAAGGAAAAGGAGTTGAAGCGAGAGATGGATCAGGCCCGGAAGCGGCAGGATACATATTGACATTTCCCCTGACAATAGTTACAATAAAAAGTATCCGGTCAGCATGAGTAATTAATACGCTTTTTAACCATTTAATCAGGTCTCTATTTTGAGGGGGCGAAACGGCTTCGACGGGGATAGTTGAAGTTTAGGCTGCATACCGAGGTTCCAGCTGCTCGTAAAACAGGTGGGCTTAACACAAACGCAGACGATTATGCGTATGCCTTAGCCGCATAAATTAGGCTAACGTCTTCTCGGTTATTGCCTGCGTGACCGAACAAGACGTCGATTAGCAGGATAGCTGATCCGACATATCTGTGGGACGGTGAAGCGAAATTTCACACAGGTTAGCCCCTCGGCAGCCATGCCCAATTGCGACCCCTGGGGCGAAACTGAAAAATTGGGCTAAGTATGTAGACGCCTAAGCGGAATGTTTCCGGACGGGGGTTCGACTCCCCCCGCCTCCACCAGATTTCCAGCAAAAGCAACGGATAATGATTTTCAACCCTCTTGCTGCTTCTTTGCCACCCTGCCAGATTGTCGGTTTTTTTCAAATCATCTACGGACAGCTTCTCTGAAGAGACCGAACTGTATACAACGAGACCTTTGAAAAATGCTCAATTTTGTTCGAGTTCAAGGAATGCGAATATTTTAACCACAGGAATACACTGAGTATTTCGAGGATTAAAATGTGAGCCTGACCCCAGTACCATCTTCCGGAGCTACGGGGCAGGCGCAAAAATCGGGCAAAAGGGGGCGTTTTGCAAAGGTCTCACAACCTGCATGATAATAGAGCCGGCTCACCCTTTGAGTGACAACGTATGGACAAGTACTCAGGTTACAGAGACCTTAACCAGCGTGAAACAGAGGGAATCGATTGCCTAATTGAAGTTCCCCGCACCAACGGGGTATAGAGCCTGCGGCCGCTGATATTGCAAATGCGGCAGCCGGCGATGAAAACAGATATCATGTTGACGCAAACACGAAAAATGTTGTAAAAGGCATTGAAAAGTGGAGTATGATCTTTATTATTTAATGACTCAAGCCATGATGGAGGCGGAACAGGCCTTCTCAAGTGGAGAGGTTCCCGTAGGTGCCGTCCTGGCGGACGCGGAAGGCCGCATCGTGGCCAGGGCCCATAACCAGCCAATTGCCCTTAATGATCCTACGGCCCACGCTGAAATCCTCGTTTTGAGAAAAGCGGGTGTTGTCGGCCAGAATTACCGGCTCGCCGGGTCTACCCTTGTTGTGACCATCGAGCCATGCCTGATGTGTATGGGAGCGGCTGTCAATGCGAGAATTGCACGGCTTGTATTTGGCGCCTATGATCCCAAGGCCGGTGCGGCAGGGAGCCTGTATGACGTTAGCCGGGATGATCGCCTCAATCACAGGATAGAGGTTACGGCCGGAATCATGGAACAGGAATGCCGGGCCCTGTTGAGAAAATTTTTCCGGGCTCGCCGGGGAAATTGAGCATGCGATATTCCGGAGAGGTACCGAAGTGGTCGTAACGGGGTCGACTCGAAATCGACTTGTCCCGTTAATAGCGGGGCACGTGGGTTCGAATCCCACCCTCTCCGCCATCAAGAGTTAAAAGTGTGAAGCGAGCTTGTACGGCTTTAAGTAAAATAGCCCCTTTCAGGGGCAAACCAAAACCTGGAGACCTTTGAAAAATGCCCAATTTTGGTCAAGATCAAGGCGCGTGAGGATTTTAACCACAGGAATATATTGAATATTTCGAGGATTAAAATCTGAACGCAACGCAGAGATTGGGCAAAAGGGGGTGTTTTTCAAAGGTCTCGCTTGGTCTTTTGGGCCAGGATTCTTTATATGGGAGAGATGTCCGAGTTGGCTGAAGGAGCGCGACTGGAAATCGCGTGTACTACCAAAAGTGGTACCGAGGGTTCGAATCCCTCTCTCTCCGCCATTAAGAGTTAAAAGTGTGAAGTGAGCTAAAGTGCCTAAAGTTAAAGATTTTGATCGGTTAACTTTGATGGTCTCGTAAAGTCCAAAAATACCGTTTTCAGTCATTCCGGCGAAAGCGGGAATCCAGAAAAATGGCACAGCAAAGGATTTATCCCGATTTATTGAGAAGATACGACAACAAACTGTCGATATGGCGTTGTTAAGCGACTAATACTGACGGCTTCGCAAAAAGTCCATCTACGGCGTTGCGCTTCATTTTTAGTCACTGCGACCTACTGATAAGTAGGCCTCATTCCTAAAAATTCGCGCGCCTTGTATCTGGAGCTTTTTACAAAACCGTCCAAAATTTGACTTCCAACGAGACCAGCAATACTATGTCTTATCAGGTTTTGGCCAGGAAATGGCGTCCTCAGTTGTTTCAAGACGTCATCGGTCAGGAGCACATCACTCAGACCTTGACGAATGCCATAAAGACCGGCAGGTTGGCGCATGCCTATCTCTTTAGCGGGCCGAGGGGGGTAGGGAAGACATCGGTTGCCCGGATTTTTGCCAAGGCGATAAACTGCGACCAGGGAGAACCGGGAATCCCTTGCAATAAGTGCCGGTCGTGTACGGAAATTACCGACGGCTCGTCTGTTGACGTTCAGGAGATTGACGGCGCATCCAACAGGGGGATTGATGAAATCAGGGACCTCAGGGAGAGCATTAAGTATATGCCATCCTCGAGCAGGTACCGCATTTACGTGATAGATGAAGTTCACATGCTGACCCTCCCCGCCTTCAATGCCCTTCTAAAAACCCTCGAAGAACCCCCGAGCCATGCAAAATTCATATTTGCAACCACCGAATCCCACAAGGTGCCCATAACCATCCTCTCCCGGTGTCAGAGGTTCGATTTCAAAAGGATCCCTGCATCTCAGATTGTCCGCCATCTGGGGAGAATAGCAGAGGATGAAGGTGTCGAAATCAATACCTCGGGGCTGGCCGTCATCGCACGAGAGGCCGACGGGAGCATGCGGGATGCGGAAAGCCTCATGGATCAGGTAATTTCATTCAGCGGGCTGAAGGTGGAAGACAAAGATATCACGGATACCTTAGGCGTTATTGACAGGGATATTGTCTTTGAGTCGTCGGCCGCCATCATTGAAGGCGCTGCTGATAGGTGTCTGGCGGTTGTTGAAAAGATTTACAACTACGGTTATGACATCAGAGAGTTCTATCGTGCCCTCATGCAGCAATTCAGGAATCTTTTGATCAGCCTGATAGCGCCTCAGAGTCACCTGCTGGATGTCAGCGAGAGCGACAAGGGCGAGATCGCCAGACAGGCCGGAATGGCCGGAGAGGAAAAACTACATCTCCTGCTGAATTTTCTGATCAACCGGGAAGAGGATCTGAGGTTCACGTCTCATCCCCGTCTGATTTTGGAAACAACCATGGTCAAACTGTGCACCCTCGGAGATTTTCTTTCCTTCGACGCCCTCTTGCAGAAACTGACATCGTTGGAAAAGAGATTGATCGGTTCCGCAGGCGGAAAAGGCCAGACAGGTCCCGGCACACTTTCAGACCCTGGCCCAGGATGGGGCCAGGAGGACCCCACGCGCGACGTAAAGGAAACGTCTGCGGATACGCTCAAGTATAAACGCTGGGATGACTTCTTAGCCTTTCTGTCAACGAAAAGCAAGGCGGCATACAGCGTACTCAAGGACTGGAAAATTTTGGGATTTACCGGAGAAATATTAGAGATCGAGAGTGGAAATGAGTCCTTTTCGTCAAGATACTTTGACGACACGGAGAGGTATAACCAGCTAATGGATTATTGCCGGGAGTTTTTTCAAAAGGATATTCAAATAAAGATCCGCGTTAATCACAATGCCCCGGCCCGCGAAAAAAAAAGATCAAAGGGAGAGATCCTCAACCGTAAAGCCGTCAAGGATTCAAGTCTCCCCCAAACAGCTCAAGACGTCTTGAATCTGTTTCAAGGCCGGATTATGGAAGAGTCTTCGTCCGGACAGGACGGATAGAACAAGGAGGAAACATAGATGAAAGGGATGCCTAATATGGGCCAGCTCTTGAAGCAGGCCCAGCAATTTCAGTCTAAGATGGAGCAGCTTCAGGAAGAACTAAACGGTAGGACCGTGGAGGCTTCAGCAGGGGGCGGAATGGTCACGGCGGTGGCCACTGGCAAACAGGAGCTGATTTCCATCAGTATCGATCCGGAGGTCATCGACCCGGGCGACGTGGAGATGCTGCAGGACCTCATTATGGCGGCAGTCAATGACGCGCTAAACAAGGCAAAAGCCATGACAAACGAGGAAATGGGAAAACTGACCAAGGGAATGAACATACCCGGAATTTCGGGCCTTATGTAACCTGATGATTTGGAAATTGATAGTCCGGGCCAGAGCCGGCGAGAAACCATGGGAATATATCCTCCATCTTTAGAAAACCTGATTGAGCAATTCTCAAGACTCCCTGGAATCGGGCAGAGGTCTGCGACCCGGGTTGCACTCCATGTGTTGAGAAGCAACCAGAATCTGGCAGAAGGGTTGGCCAGGAGCCTGTTGGAAGTCAAAGAGAAAATCCGGTTCTGCTCCGTCTGTTTCAATCTGACGGATGATGATCCCTGCCCTATATGCAGAGATGAAAACCGTGCCAATGGATCTATCTGTGTTGTTGAAGGACCGGGAGACCAGCTCGCATTGGAGGAGTCCGGGGGCTTCAGGGGCAGATACCACGTTCTCCACGGCGCCCTTTCTCCACTGGACGGGATCGGCCCGGAAGATCTGAAAATAAGCAAGCTGCTGACCCGTCTCGAACAGGAGAGAATCGAAGAGGTCATCCTTGCCACCAATCCCACCACAGCCGGACAGGCCACGGCTGCTTTTCTGGCCAGGATCTTGCTGGAAAATTATACCCGCATTAAGATCACCCGTATCGCGTTAGGCATTCCGATGGGCGGAGACCTGAAATACATGGACCGCATGACGCTTGAACATTCGCTCAGGAACCGTATGCCTGTTACCCCATGATCCCTGAAACTGTTCTCAAAAAGATATCCGATATTGTCGGGGCCAAGCACTTGAAAACCGCTGAGGAGAACTTAGCGGAATACGGAACCGATGCCTCCAAATTAGAATTTATGCCAGAGGCGGTTGCCTTTCCCGCCAGCAGCGAAGAGATCTCCCGTATCCTGAGCCTGGCAACGGAAACCGGGCTTCCTGTCATCCCGAGGGGGGCGGGGAGCGGCATGAGTGGTGGTGCTCTCCCTGTGAAAGGCGGCCTCGTGATCGCGATGAACCGCTTTGACAGGATTTTCGCAATTGATCAGGATAATCTCATCGCAAAGGTGGAACCCGGGGTCATTACGGCCCATCTCCAGGAAGCGGTTGAAAAGGTCGGGCTCTTTTATCCCCCGGATCCCGCCAGTATAAAGATCTCCACAATCGGCGGGAACGTGGCAGAATGTGCGGGAGGCCTGAGGGCGGTAAAATATGGTGTGACCAGGGACTATGTTTTAGGCCTGAAAGTGGTGCTTCCCACAGGGGAAATCATAAACACGGGGGTTGAGACCATGAAGGGGGTGGCAGGCTATGATCTGACCCGTCTTATTATCGGATCCGAAGGCACATTGGCCGTCATCACTTCTATCACCCTGCGTCTAATACCGCTACCTGCTGCCAAGAGGACCATGATCGCGTTTTTCCCGGATGTCTCATCTGCCGTTCAAACAGTCTCTGACATCATCCGAAACAGGATTGTTCCGACTATCCTGGAATTCTTGGACAGTCTGTGTATTGACTGTGTGAGAGAAGATATGGATCTGGCTGTGCCTGAGGGGGCCGGGGCCATGCTGCTGATTGAGGTAGACGGGGATGAAGGGCTTGTAGAACGGGATGCGAAGACAATCGGGGAGGTGTGCAGCCGGGGTGGCGCCGTCCGGTTCGAGGCCGCCTCCGGGAGCGAATCGGCGAACAGACTATGGGAGGCCCGGAGAAACGTCTCACCCGCTCTCTTCAAATTGAGACCCCACAAAATAAACGAAGATGTCGTTGTTCCCAGGAGTAAGATGGCCGAGTTGGTGGCTTTCTTGGATGAACTGGCTCGAAGATACGGGCTCCCCATCCCAGCTTTTGGTCATGCGGGAGATGGGAACATCCACGTCAACATCATGCTTGACAGGGGAGATCCGGGGCAATTGAATGATGCCCAGACTGTGGTGAAAGAGCTATTCAAAAAAGTGATCGAAATGGGGGGGACCATTACCGGGGAGCACGGCATTGGGGTTACCAAGGCCCCTTATCTTGAGATGGAGATATCCCGGGCAGGCCTTGACCTCATGTCCCGGATAAAGCAGGCCTTTGATCCGAAGGGAATTCTCAATCCTGGTAAGATCTTTTCTCAAACAATCTGATCCAGGCTCTGATAATTCAGGGTGTTATAAAATTTTTCCACGTCCACCAAATGTAATTTGTCCAAGACCTTTTTGAGTGGCGTTGAAGTAATTTCGCCCTGGGTCAGGCTGACCATGCGGCCAAAATCTTCACCTACAATCATATCCACAGCCGCAACCCCGAATTTACGGCCCATGCGGCGGTCATAGGCAGTGGGCGTGCCACCTCTCTGGAGATGCCTGAGTGCAACATACCTTGCCTCCATGTTGGTATTTTTCTGTATCTCCTCTGCGATGAACCCACCGATTCCGCCTAGGTAGTAATGTCCGAATCCATCCCTGCCCCGCCTTTCATAAATCGGCTCCATACCCCTCAACTTTGCCCCTTCGGAAACCAGAACAATGCTGTAGCGTTCGCCCCCCTTCCTTCTCATGGACAGAAGCTCGATTACGCGCTCTATAACAAAATCGTGCTCAGGGATGAGGATGATGTCCACGCCCGATGCCTCGCCCCCTTCGAGGGCCAGCCAACCCGCGCTTCTTCCCATACACTCCACTACAAATATCCGGCTGTGGGAGCCAGCCGTGATCCGCAGTCTATCAATGTCCTCAGTAATGATGTTGACGGCTGAATCAAACCCGAGGGTGTAATCTGTCCCGCCCAAATCCTTGTCAATGGTCTTGGGAATCGCTACTACCTTTAGACCCTTCTTGTAGAGTTTGTATGCCACCGTAAGGCTGTTGACCCCTCCGATAACCACCAGGGCATCCAGGCCCAATTTGTTGCAGTTTTCGAGAATCAGATCTGATTTGTCATCCCTGGGATCAAAAGGGTTCATGCGGCTTGTCCCAAGACGGGTTCCCCCGTATCTGTCCCATGTACGAACGATCTCCTTGTTGAGAGGCATGGTCCAACGATTGAGACTCGCCTTCTTGTCCGGTTTGACCTCCATCAGCCCTTTCCAGCCGTCTATAATGCCAATCACCTTGAACATGATTCCGCGTACAGGGACCAGATCTTTGTCAAGGGCCGAGTATACGAGCCAATGAATGACGCTGTTGATTCCGGCGCAATCACCGCCTGCCGACAAAACTCCCACTTTTGCTTTCATCTGTAGCCTCCAGGGGGGATAATGAATTATGCATCAAATTTTGCCATCAGCTCAGCGGAAACTTCCTTTACCCCCGGTCTTCCGTCTAATTCGATAATCTCGGGGATCCCACCGTTTCTCGCCGAAAGCTCCTTGAAATAAATCATCCCGGCCATGGTGCCGGTCTTCGTGTCATAATAGATATTGTGACGCTGATCAATGGCATCTTCATCCTGATCATCGGATCGAGTCTTGAGATCAGCCCCGCAGATCCTGCATTTGTCCCCATCCGGCTTGATGGCGTCAATATTTATATTGTTGGGATGGTTGTTGTCATTGACGCACAGCCGGCGGCCCATAATACGTCCCTTTGCGATCTTCCTGTCTAAAAGCATGTCGATCACGATATCTAAGATGATACCTTCCTTCTTGAGGGCCTTGTCCAACTCCTCGGCCTGTGTGAGATTCCTGGGAAAACCGTCCAGCAGCCAGCCGTCTTTGCAGTCATCTTTCTTCAGGCGGTCCAAGATCATCGGTATTGTGATGCTGTCAGGGACCAGTTCCCCTCTGTCGATATAGCCTTTTGCTTCTTTACCGAGGTCTGTTCCCCGAGAAATATTGTCCCTGAAAATGACGCCTGTTTCAATGTGAGGAATACCATATTTGCCTTTTACGATTGCACCTTGCGTTCCCTTGCCACTCCCATTCGGACCGAAAAACAGTATCTTCATCTTCACCTCTCCTTTCTCTGATTTTTTCCTGAAACTATTTCAAAACTGTGACCGTGTCAAGGTATCCGGGAGGGCGCCGCTTGTGCAAAGTTATTCTTGCGCAAGCCCTAAGAAAGCGGGCATAAGATCATGTCCCTTCTTAAAACCGAGCCCCGACCTTTTTGCAAATTCCTCAGTAAACCGTACGCTCCCGACCGCTGCAGCAAGCTCCTCCCGGGTTGCCCATGCAAACGGAGCGGGATCGCTGGCGTGCGTCTTTCTGCAGATCGGGGTGAAATGATCACTGGCGACCATTATCCGGTAATCATGGAACTGCTCCAGACCGTTAAGGACAGTTCCCACCACCTTCTTGTCAAAGGCCTCAATCGCCTGGATCTTTTCCCTTATATTTCCGCTGTGACTCGCTTCGTCAGGGGCCTCCACATGGACAAACATGAAATCAAAGTCATTCAGCGCCTTTAACGCTTCTTCAGCCTTGCCCGTATAATTGGTATCCAAATAGCCGGTTGCGCCTTCCACGTGTATCGGTTTCAGACCCGCATAGACGCCGATCCCTTTCAACAGGTCCACAGCCGAAATAACCCCGCCCCGAATGCCAAACCTGTCGCTGAACAGGGGGATTTTCAGCGCCCTTCCCTGGCCCCACAGCCACACGGAGTTGGCCTCCTTCAATCCCTGTTTTCTCCGCGCCATGTTTATGGGATGGTTTTCTAAGCAGCTCCAGGAACGACGGATGAGGCCCACAACCGGGTTCGTTCCCGAATGATTCAGGTAAGATACCATGTTCTGGTCCAGGACGTCATGCGGGGGGATGGTTTCGGCCTTCTCAGGCCCATCCTTCCACACCAAAATATGCCGGTAGGCGATGCCGGAATGAATACTCACCCCAGGAATAGTCAACTCCCTTTTCAGGGTTTCTGTAATTGCTTTTCCCTCTTTAGCGGAAATGTCCCCCGAGCTGTGGCTGAGCATGACGATTTCCTCTTCTGATCTCCGGTCAAGGGTGACCAGGTTCATCCGAAAGGCAACCTCTTTTTTTCCTAAGTCGATCCCCATGCTGGCCGCCTCAAACGGTGCCCGTCCTGTATTGTAGACAGAAGGGTCGTAGCCCAGTAGAGAGAGATTGGCCACATCGCTCCCAGGGTCCATACCCTCAGGAATCGTATTTACGAGCCCGATCCGGCAGGCAGCAATTCGATCCATATTCGGCGTACGGGCGACCTCGAGCGGGGTTTTTCCCCCTAATTCTCCAAGAGGGTAGTCGGCCATCCCGTCTCCCACCAGAAGGATACACTTTTTCGCGGTCTGATGTTTTGTCGTCATTGTCGGCTACCTTCCACACGGATCAAGACGGTTTTGTCAGCCACCACGTCCAGTTCATCAATTAGTGATATTGCCTTCTGTGCAGCACTCTCCCGGGCCTCATGGGTGAGCATGACTATCGGCACGGGGCCTCCGCTCTTTCTCCCCTTCTGAATCACGGAAGATATGCTGATCTTGTGGTCGGCCAGGATGCCGGCTATCTTTGAGAGTACTCCCGGCGTATCCAGGGCCGAAAACCTGAAATAGTAAGGCGTGACCAGGTCTTCAATGGGTTGTATCACGATCTCTTGGGCAGGAGAACGGACGTGGGCCAGGGGGGGGGGCATCCCCTTTGTCCCAGACCTGATCTGCCTTGCAATCCCTATTATGTCTGAGACCACGGCGCTTGCCGTAGGCCTTCTTCCTGCGCCTAAACCGTAATAGAGGTTAGGACCGACAAAATCCCCTTCAATGTAAATGGCATTGAATGCCTCATCAACGTTTGCCAGGATATGATCTTTTGGAATCATGGCTGCGTGCACGCGTGCCTCCAATCGATCTCCCAGGTCTTTGGCGATGGCCAATAATTTAATGCTGTACCCGAATTCTTCGGCAAATCGGATATCGTCCGGGGTCACTGCCCCAATCCCTTCCCTGAAAATATCTTTAAAGGAGACCGGACTCCCGAAGGCAATCGATATAATAATGGAAAGCTTATGCGCCGCATCGGTCCCGTCCACATCCAAGGTTGGGGGATCTTCTGCGTAGCCCAAGGTTACGGCTTCCTGCACCACCTTGCTGAAAGGAAGGCCCTCCTCGGTCATTTTCGTCAGTATATAGTTGGAAGTCCCGTTTAGGATACCGATGCAGGTGCGAATGCGATTGCCTGACAGCCCGTGCTTCAGTGCCCCGACGATCGGTATGCCACCACCCACACTCGCTTCGAAGGCAAGCGCTACCCCATGTCGTTCGGCTGCCCGGTATATCTCCGGGCCGTATTCTGCTAAAAGGGCCTTATTTGCCGTGACAACATGTTTCCCGTTTTCCATGGCCTTGAGGATGAACTCCTTTGCCTTTTCCAGACCGCCCATAAGCTCTACAACCACGTGGATCTTTGGATCATGGATCACCTCCATGGCATCAACGGTCAAGATCGCCTTGGGAGGCATTACCGGGATCCCCCGATCAGACTCAATATCGAGATCGGCTATTTTTGTTACGACAACTTCAGCCCCGACCCGGTTGGCAATAATCTCCCGGTTTGTTGTAAGGACCTCAAACGCCCCGGCCCCGACGGTCCCGAATCCAATAATCCCCACATTTATCTGTGACATGAACTGCTCTCCGATACCCTTCAAGTTGCCCAAAATCCGCGATCCAAAATCTGCAATCTAAAATCTAAGTATCACTTTAGTGTCTTGAAACAATTATTCGCTTGTTGCCCGCCTGCCATCGCCTCTGTTGGACGTGTTACCAATGGGAGGTGCCATACCTCCTGAAGAGTTGAACCAGCAATGCACGGCGAAAGGCATAGGCGGGCAGGCCTGGGACCATGAGGGTCTCTCTCCCAAAGGACGTAACAAAAACTCTCCGGAGCGTATAGAACGCCCCCTTGATGTTAAATACAGATTCCGGGCAGGCAGAGGCGGTGTCCGTTTAAATGAATACCTTTTTCTGGCCTCCGGCTCGTAGAGCCTATGGCTCGGAGAGGGCTGTCCAGTGACGAATTCTAAGGCCTCGCTGCCGTTCCTATGAAACGATCCC
>JACNIU010000439.1 GCA_014382905.1 Desulfobacterales bacterium | reverse complement strand
CCCAAGTGGCATTGCCGTTGTATCAGGATTTGGGGAGAACCAGGCGGGGGAGGTGAGGTGCCTTTTTGAATAAGCAGGTTTGACCCTGTCGAACCAATATGCCCTTGAAGGGTGGGCGGCGGCGTTGCTTTTGGGGGGTGCCGGGTAACCGGCATTCCTACCGCGCCCCCCATCCGATCTTAACTTGAAGCCGCGTTTTGATCAGGGGCAAGGTTTTCGGGCAGCCGAACTGTTAAGTGGGTACCCTCCTCTTCAGATGTTGTAAAACTGATATCTCCTTTGTGGGTCCGGGCTACGAGCAAAGCGTTGTGGGTTCCCAGTCCAGTGCCACCTTCTTTCCCGCTGGTCGTATAGGGTTCGAAGAAATTCTCGCGTATGTCCATAGGCACGACACCCATGTTGTGAATGTCGATAAAATGAAAAGTCTGTCCTGACCTTTCCACTGTATCGATGGAGATGCTAATACTGCCTCCTTCAGGCGAGGCTTCGATGGCGTTCTTAATGAGATTGGCAAACATGATTTCAAGTAAGGTCTCCTCACCCAGAATCACGTATTCAGCTTCCGGATTGGTATGCTGACCAAACAAGGTGAACACAAAATCTGTTCTTCTCTTTAAAGCCAGAGGCCCAAGTGCCTTTTCTATTCTCCGGAATATGCTAAGAAGATTAACCTCCTGGGGCTTTAGTGTATAGCTACCTTCTTCCATTTGGAAGAGGTCGCGTGTTCGGTCAATAAATCCAAGCATTCTTTCACCCAGTTCCTGGATCATGCTTGTCGCTTTACGCTGTTCGTCGGTGAGGTTATCTGCTTTGAGCAGCAGCCCTGCAAGCCCCCTGACTCCTATTAAAGGGGACTTGAGGTCGTGACGCATCATGCGGTGAACGTCATCGCGAAGGCGCTCAATACGCTTTCGCTCGGTCACATCCCGAATGATGCCCTGATATCCCAATATACTTCCCTCATTGGAGCGCCGTATAGTACCGGTCAGAAAACAGTCCATCTCTGTGCCATTCTTTTTACAGAACTTTACCTCATAATCTCTAACTGATCCCTTTTTCTCTATTTCCTGCTGGAACTTATCCCTGTCGCCAGGATAAACATATATTTCCCGGACATTGAGCTTGTCTATCATCTCTTCTCTGGAGTATCCGAAAAGCTCTAACAAGGCTCTATTGACATCAAGGAATTTACCCCCTCGACTGGTAATATAGATCGGATCTCTTGATTCATCGAATAGGGTGCGGTATTTCTCCTCGCCTTCCCGTATTGCTTCGTCCTCCCGCTTGAGCTCAGCGGCTTCTCGCTTTAACTCCTTAATGCTCCGCTCCAATTCCTGGCAGGTTGGTTTCCTGGTCATAAGAAGATCCTCCCATTGACCTTAAAAGAAAAAGTCCCACGAGGGCCTTTTGATTCTTGACCTCATTCCAGTCATCTTTCGGCCTGATGGGGGGCATCCTTCAATACTTAAATGCGAAAGCGGGACGCTCTTTTAAAATTTAGCAATTTATCTTTCAAGTGAATTATTACCTTTTTTCGCAATTGATTCTCCCCTCTCCACTGAAAATCCGAAGCTGGCTAAACTGTATGAGCCATGCACAATTCTCTTGTCAATTAAATTTTTAAAGAGCGTCCCACTATCTCTATCTATTACCCTATCTATGTTACAGCCGACGCATAGTCCAAGTGATTGTATAGTTTCCGTCTATCTCCAAAAAATTGAAAAATCGACAAGTGTTTTTCGAATAATTTCTGCAAATGCTAACTGTATAACACCGCATATGAATTCTATCCAGAAAACAGGATAAGATCACGTGAGACAAATCTTATCGGAAATAGGCCCTTTTGTGACACCCTTGCCTTAAAAAGGGCGGTCCCTGAAAGATAGCTTTCATTCATTATCAAAAGCTGATACGGGAACGAGCGAGTTGCGTCACGTCCGTTGGCATGGCAAGCCCTTGTCCCCCAGCGGTCACAATGTCCTGTACGGTTTCGTGGATCCCCGCCACCGTACGCGCCGCGCAACACACTGCCGCTCCTGCCCTGGCATAGGCATGCGCGATGGCTTTGCCAATGCCTCTCCCGCCTCCTGTCACAATGGCAACTTTCCCGCTGAGCTGTTGCTCACTTGTCGGCATACTCTTCCTCCCATGGCATATAGCAACTCGACAAACCCCTTGCATGTCATATCCTCCATAAACAGGGCTGCCATCAGGGACTTAACGCACCGCATGTCTGAGGAAATCCCTTGAGGTGAAGATCCAACTGTGGAAAGGCCATCTCCACACCGTGATCGCGAAACTTCTTCAAAATGGCGAACCGCAGGTCGGAGGCAACGCGCTTGGAACCGTCAAATTCCACCCAGAATTTGATCCGGAAATCCAGATGACTATCCCCGAAGTCCTCGAAGCGCACCCGTGGCGCGGGATGTCTCAGGACTTCCGGGTGTTCAGCAGCCGCTTCCAAAAGCAGCCGTTTCACCAGTTCAGGATCACTGTTGTAGCCAGCCCCCACAGCCACAATCAACCGCACGGCACGGTTGTTACTGCGGCTCATGTTCACGAAGGGCATGGCGACCAGATTCGAATTAGGGATCAGGATGGTGGTGTCGTCCCGTGTCCGCACCAATGTGTTTCGAATGGTCACTTTTTCTACCACTCCCAAGACCCGTTCATGCTCAATAACATCGCCCGGCCGCACGGACCGGCCAAAGACCAGGATGAGGCCGCTGACAAAATTGTTGATGATGTGCTGCAGCCCGAAGCCGATTCCCACGCTCATGCCTCCGGCAAGCAACACGATGGAGGACAGGCTGACACCGATGATGTGAAGCAGCACCAGACCGTAAAGGCCCCAGACCCCATAGCCCAGCACGGTCTTGAGAGGAGCAATGGCTGTCTGGTCCACCTGGGACCTGCGACCCATACCATCCACCGCACGCTTGAGCACCTCGACTACCGGTTTGGCCATGAAAAACAGGGCCACGGCCACGACGATCTGGCCAAAACCGATATGAACATCTTTCCAGGTGAACGTCATCTTGTCGGCCAGTTCCAGAATTCTGGCCTGCCCGAACTGATCTGCCAGCCATATCAGGATGAAACCGGCAGAGAGAAACCAGATCAGCGGAATGACCAGGCTGATGCTTACGGAATGAAACAGTGAATCCCCCTTGTCCTGCAGCCGTGCCAATCGGCCCCGGATGAGATCGGAGACCGCGAGGGCGAACTGGTAAAGGATACAACACAGAAAAAGCGTCAGAAAGATCTCCGCGGCCGGAAAGGTAAATCCCGTCAGAGAGAGGCCGATAATCGGAATGCCGCTCCAGAAGCAGAAGCGGGCCAGTCTTCGTGGGATTTCGTTGGTGTGTTTTCGGAATATACGCCACATGAAAAGCATCATGATTCCCACGGCCAGGGGCCAAACCACGCCAAGCAGCAGCAGCGGCATATTGGTGAGCTGGGCCATGATGCCCGCAACGTAAAGGTAAAAAAGAGGGAAGAGGGGAGAGGAGAGTCCGGATTGTAGCTTGATTTCCCGCAATCTCCAGGCCAGCAAAATGGCTGCCGCCGCACCAAAGATGACGGCCAGGCGGGAAAAAGCGATATTTCCAGGAAAGACATTGACCATGGACGCCGCCCAGAACCCTCCACACAGGAATATGTAAAGACTAAAGGCGCGCAAAAACCGGGTCCATCCATCCTGATCCGTGTGGGACCGGGAGACTATCCGGACCAGTATCCATCGGAAAACGAGGAGGGAGGCGAATCCCATCACCAGGAAGGCAAGGGCCGATTGCACCCATTCAGCAGTGGAATCCGGAAGTTTGGATTGAAGGGCCGCCCGGATCGAATTCGCCCAGATGAAATAAGACAGGGACAGGTCCCGCAGGATATCCCTCTTGAACAATATAAACAGCGGCTGGGTGAAATAGACAGTCCAGACCGCGGCCATTTCTTCTTCCAGGCCTTTTGCGTATCGAGCGCCTTCCTTTTCGGCCGTCACGTACCGGGCCAAAACCGCATCCAGCTCCTTTTTGATAGCCAGTTCCGTGGCTTCCAACTGGACCAGATTGTCCAGCAGCGATTGCGCATCCCGTTTCTGATCTGCCGAAACGGGCGCTTGCAGGATGAATCGCAGATCCTCCCTGCCACTCTCAACAATGGAAAGATTGATCTGAATTTTTCTGGCCAGGCTTCGAATCTGCTGGATCTCATCGGCAAACTCGTCCTCGAGTTCAGCAGCCTGCCTGAAATACATTCGTACCTCAAAGGGATTGGACTCACTTACGGCAATCAGGAACTTCAGTTGATGCGCCCGCTTCTGAATATCGTCGAGGGCGGCCTCATAAGCTCTGATCTGGGCCATTTTGGCGGGCCGCATACGGTCGAGCCGCTCGGTTGCCTTAACAATCAGGAGGTGTTTGGTCTTGACCAACCTGGACAGATGGGTCTGGTCGGATTTAGCGGCAACCGCTGGGGAGGAAACCCCCAGAAAAAACACGACCATTATTTGGAGAAACCGGGCAATACAATGCTTCATAGCAGGCCTCCCTGAGTTTTTCGGGATGACATCATGGTGATTCTCGCAGGGAATTTAATCATAAACAGGCGGAATTAACAACCATCATTTGACCGGGACCTGGCAGGGAACATGAAAATGCGTGAACATGAAAATGGGGACGCTGGTAAAAAAGTAAAAAACTATTCAATCAGCCGGTACCCGTTTTGACGGGCAAGGGC
>JACNIU010000134.1 GCA_014382905.1 Desulfobacterales bacterium | reverse complement strand
AATACAGTCCGAAAATCTATTACTCCTTCACAGCTCCTTAATGCGGTTTCCTACACCTATAAGCCAGAACTATTCTTGGATTCGCCTCAGAGCGGCGTTGTCTAAATGACACATTACCTCTCTCTGGGCTGAAGTGCGCAGCTCAGTCTGGCGGATCCGGGTTGCCGGGTGAGTCTCGAAAAATACAGTCTATCACCATCCGATACCTCGAGATGACATGCTCTGCTGTTGGATAGGCCCCCGGCCTTTATACCCAATGTGACCATAGTCATTCTCATAACGAGCAACAGACTCATATGTGTGAATGGAAAGAACAAGACCCGCACTGTCATGTTGATCCGGTTACCCGACTGAAGATGCGAATTTCCCTATGCCCAATGTAGGTATGCGTCAGGTAGTCAGCATTAGCCAACGGTCGTCCTGTGAAATCAAAAAACTCGATTTCACGGTAACGGAGAATTTCGTCTTGACTCCACTTTTCATATATGACTGTTAGTTGACATCTTCCTCTATCTCTTTAACGCCGCTCTTAAGTTTAGGCTTGTCGGACAGTCTCTTTTCATCATTTGTGAGGCCTCTGTGACGTTCATAAAATTATAAAATTCAGTATCTACCTAAAAAAGTGCTATTGCCTCGAATTTATGGGGTAACTGCGGTGGCTTGTGCGGTCATTTCGATCAATTCCATGGCAACCGCTGGCTGCTGGTAGTTTTCCCGAAAATGCTTTTCATCCGTCAGTCCCAATTTCTGCTGGATTTCCGCACGACTCATTTCTCCTTGGATCACCGTAAGCATTTTTCTGACTTCGGGGGTAACTTCGGGGATATCGGGCAAAACGGCGGGCAGGAAGGTGACATACACCGAACCGGCCTGGTCCAGCCAGACAGGAGCAGGATTGCCCTTTTCCGCGCACCAGTCAATTGAGGGGGCTTTGCTTAGCTCATAGCCGACGCCCCCGGCTGGCCCTTATAGATAGGCTCGTGCCCCCAGGAACCGCTGGGCATAGTAGGCATCGGAAAGAAAATTCACACGGATGGTCTTTCCCTGTCCCGGCGCATGGATAAATTTTCCTTCCCCCACGTAGATCCCCACATGGAAAATCTTATCGTCCTCGGACATGGTGAAAAAGACAAGATCGCCCTCCACCAGTTCCTCCTGATCTATCCGCCTGCCGGCCCTGTATTGATCTTTGGAGGAGCGAGGCAATTTGAGGCCGTTCAACCGATACACCGCCATGACCAGCCCGCTGCAATCGAACCCCTGTTCCACGGAAGACCCGCCCCATCGGTAGGGAAGCCCCAGGAAGCTTTCTGCTGTGTTTACTATGTTTTCTCTGAGGACCTGGGTTCGGCGGACCCTTGTCCTGACCACGTGGACTTCATCAGGACTGACGATGTAGTATGCCTCAATGATCCCTTCGCGGACCAGACGCTCGGCTGTTGAGTGGGCTATCTCTCTTGATGAAAAGTCCCCGAAGCGGACCTTGAAAAGCCCCTTCGCGTCACGGAAATAGTAGGCCTCCAGCCCTTGCTCCTCCAGAGAATGGGTAAACCGAACGGCATTGTCCAATTGGGTAAAGGTGCCCAACTGGATGGTGTAGTCTGTCGGTGTGATCGCCTCCGGGAGGGGCGTGGGCTCGGGCAAAGGCTGGACAGGCATCCTGGCACCACATCCCCAGACCATAAGGACAGTAGCCACGATACCCGCCAGCCGTAACAACGATGATCGACATCGACGGCCATTCAGGAACAGGCCTGCTTTTGAGACAGCCACCATGGTTTGCTCTCAGGGTTGAGGGGTCTTTGCTTAGCTCATAGCCGACGCCCCCGGTTTATCAAATGATACCATGGGCCAGGATATTGGATACTCAATGGTCTTGGCATAGGGATATCCTGTTGAGGCTTCAACTATGCACCAAGCAAAGATCTGACCCCTATACAGTTGCATTGTTTCGCTCCGACTGCACAAAAGCTACAAGGGCAACTTTGAAATTACAAAACCCCGATCTCCATCTCTTAAGAATAACGGGGTTTTCGGGCAACTGTAGACCATTTTTAATCCTCTTTCCCTCTCGGGCCCGCCCTGGCCTCTGGCTCGTAGGGGCGAGCCTACGCCTCGGAGAGTGCGACTCTTACCTATTTAGATTAGGCTATGCACTATTCCAGCCCTGACCTTGTCAATGTAGAGCATTGGTTCGGATCGGTCTGGGCCGGGGGTTGAAAGAAGAAAACCGGTTCGGCAATACTGCCTATTTTTTACCCAGATATTTTTCAGAAGTCAACGAAAATGCATGTATATATCATACTGTTTTGACAGATACGGTCACAACCGACGGAGAAAAATTGCTTTTTTGAAGATTTTGTTTCTTCTTCGCGGGTTTGCAGTGGATTTTTGTCCAATGATTTTTGTTTGACATGCTTCTTTCAAGACACTATGCTTTTACACATAATATGTGAGCAAACGGAGGTTGATATGAAACGAAATCTTACCCTTTCCCTTGACGAACGCCTCCTCCACATGGCCAGAATTGTATGCCAAAAAAGGAATACCACCTTGACGCAATTCATAAGGGATCAACTGGAGAACATGGTCTACCGTGATGAGGAATATCAGAACGGCATGAACAGAATCGTCGCGCTGATGAAAAAAAGGCCGATTCGGGTTGAACCAAAGACGTGGACAAGGGATGAGCTTCATGAAAGATAGGACTTTTTTTGATACGAATATCCTTGTATACGGTTTTGATAATTCAAACCAGGAGAAATATGAGGTTGCTTCCGGTTTCATCATACAGGCCTATCAAAAAGGTGTCGGGGTTCTAAGTACACAGGTTTTAAAGGAATTCTACGTCACGGTTACTCAAAAAATCCCCCAGAAGATGGATATGGATGACGCTGAACAGGCCATCCGTGATTTCTCCATGTGGACGGTTGTGGAAACGAATGTGGACTTGATATTGAAAGCCATCGACATCCAGAGACGCCACAGCCTCTCCTTCTGGGATGCCATGGTCGTGGCCGCTGCCAAGGTTTCCACATGCACGAACCTATTAACCGAAGATCTATCACATGACACATTTGTTGATGATGTTCACATCCTGAACCCGTTCCGGAAATAAGTTACCGGTGCTAATCCGGTTTACGTTGTTTACTAATTATACTGACGGACGTCCCGCAGACCGTGAATTCGGTTATCCGTAGGGAATTTGGTTTTTCATGGACAGCAAACAATCACATTGGGAGGAATCCATGGAGAGGCGTCCGGGAAAGACCTCCACGGCGCCGATCTGACGGCAATTTGAGAATTTCCTGTTCTCATTCCTCAACAGCTCCCCTGAAATCGGAATTCCATTGTCCGATTTTCTTTTTCCTCAAAATTTCGATGAGTTAAAGAAGATTCTCCTCCATCGTGGGAGGGCATAAATGGTCTTCACCTATATAAATAGGAGCTGGCAGTTCCTGTCCCGTCAGGGCTCTTCAAGATGCATCTCTATCAATATCCATGAGTTATAGTAATTGGCACACTTGATGCTTATGTTTTCCCCTAATGCAAACGGATTTCGCAATGAAAAAGATAACCTCTAACATTCTTTACACCACTCACATACTCCTCATGAGCCTGGCCCTCTGCCTTTTCATTTCGACAACGCTGGCAGCGGATCGAGTCTACGCCATGAAGGGGGAGATCACGGCCATTAAAATTGCCGGCGCCATAGGGGTTGTCGATGTATCCATGGGGAAAAACTCCCCAACCACAGGGGGAAACCTTTCTCCCCACGCTCTGGTGAAAGAGGGGACGAAAACAGCCAGCGCGGATGCGCTTGAATTAAGAGATGGCGATACGGTCTGTTGGAAGACCGTGGACAAGGGCTGTCTCATTGTAGGTCTGACCGAGACAAGGAAATAGATCCAGTTCTGTCCCAGGCACTGGTGAATCCTCGGTCAAAAAGGATTTGAGGGACGTCCTTAATCAAAGGACTGGGGATCGCAAGATAAGCGATCCCTTTTTTTTTGGGGGTTGCCCGTTTTTATCGTGGTTAACAGACAAGGGAGGTCATGCATGTCTGCCCGGGTCTTGCAGATGATCGGACAGAAGGACGACAAGGGCAACTACCTGTTGATGCATGCCATGAGGCCGAACCTGGCGGGGGTCATCGGCACGGCCGCAGCAGCGGGCATGTTCATCGCCATGTTTTCGTAAGCAATGGGCACAAAGGAGGCCCATACAGATGAAAAAGGTCCATTATAAGCTTCTTTTTCTCGGTGTTCTCACCATCCTCGGCATCCTCTTTTCCATCCCCTCAGTGACCAGTCGATTGCCAGGGCAGTGGCGCACCTTCATGCCCGGGGAAGGGATGCGGCTCGGGCTGGACCTCCAGGGCGGGATGCATCTTATCTTGAAAGTTGACTTGCCCAGGGCCCTTCGGAACCAGCTTGAAATGGCTGCTTCAGATTTGAGGGACATCCTGGGAAAAGGGAAAATCCCCATGGATCGCATCGCATACCCTGGACCAAACCGGCTCCGGTTCTATCTCCCCAGGGAAGAGGATCAAACAGCCCTCAAAGAGATCCTTGGCAAGGATTTTCCGAACCTGAACCTGGTCTCCGCCTCTCCCACGGAAGGCGGCCTGACAATAGACCTTGCCCTAAAGACGGAGGAAGTCCGCCGTATTCAGGAGAACTTCGTGACCCAAAGCCTCGAGATCATCCGCAACCGAATCGATCAGTTCGGGGTCTCGGAGCCGCTCATTGTGAGGCAGGGCAGCGATGAAATCGTGGTGCAGCTGCCCGGCATCAAGGACCCCAAGAGGGCCATGGATCTCATCGGAAGGACCGCCCAGTTGGAATTCAAACTGGTGGATCGGGAAGGGGGCGAACATATATCAACCCTCGTGTCCAAGGGGATCCGATCAGGGAGACTCCAGGAGGATTTCACCTATGAAGAAGTAAACCAGGCCCTCAGGGGCCGAATCCCTCTGGGGGGCGAGGTATACCCATGGCGGCGCATGGACAAGGCCTCGGGATCGGTTTCCACCGTGCCCATCCTCCTCAAGAATAGAACCATGATGACCGGAGAGGCCATCAAGACCGCCAGGGTAGAGATTGGAGGTCAATTCAACGAGCCCCATGTGGCCATTACGCTCAATGCCAAGGGCGCCAGGCTTTTTGAAAGGATCACCGGGGGACATGTGGGGGAGCAGCTTGCCATCATCCTGGACGGCGTGGTCCAATCCGCACCGGTGATACAGGACAAGATATCCGGGGGGAGGGCCCAGATTACCGGAGCGTTTTCTTCGCAAGAGGCCCATGACCTGGCCATCGTGCTGAGGGCTGGGTCCCTGCCGGCCCCGCTCAAGATCGTTCAGAACCTTACGGTAGGTCCATCCCTGGGAAAGGACTCCATTGAAAATGGCATCACCTCGGCCATTGTGGGAACGCTCCTTGTCATTCTTTTTATGGTGCTCTACTACAGGCTCTCGGGCGTCATCGCAAATCTTGCCCTTTTACTCAATCTGATCCTTATGGTAGCCGCCCTTTCCCTCTTTCGGGCCACCCTGACCCTTCCGGGCATTGCCGGAATCATCCTCTCCATCGGGATGGCCGTGGATTCCAACGTGCTCATCTTTGAGCGGATGAGAGAGGAAGCGGCCCTGGAAAAGCCTTTCCGTCCCGTTGTTCAGGGGGGGTACGACAAGGCCTTCTGGACCATCATCGATTCCCATGTGACGACCCTCATTACGGCCTTTGCCCTGTTCCTGTTCGGAACAGGCCCCATCAAAGGATTCGCCGTCACCCTGAGTATCGGTGTGATACTCAATCTCTTTACGGCTCTCTATGGAACCCGGGCCGTATACGACTACCTGATTCCCCAAAAAAGGATCAAGCGGTTGGAATTTTTGCAGATCATCAAAAAACCTCGGATCGATTTCATCGGGCTTCGAAAGATGGCCTTTGCACTTTCTTCCGCGCTCGTTTTACTGGGTCTCTTTTCTTTTGTGCAGATCACCAGAGAAAAGGCCAACTTGGGGGTGGATTTCTCGGGTGGTACCCTGGTTCAGTTCAAGGCTGAAAAGGGTTTTCATTTGGATGAGATACGCGCCGCGTTTGCCCGCAACCAGCTCACAGACTATGAATTGCAGGAGGTCCCCAAAGACCGCATCCTGATCGTGCGCATCAAGGACCTTGGTCAGACCGTGGGAAACGCGGAAGACCGGATCTCCCGCATCCTTTCCCAGGAACTCCCCAACAACCGCTTTACCACGGAGAGCGTGGCGGAGATCGGGGCAACGGTCAGTGAAGACCTCAAAAAGGCAGCCCTCATCGCCATTGCCATCTCCCTGGCCGGCATCATCTTGTATCTTGCCTGGCGATTCGATCTCCGCTTTGGCGTAGCCGCCGCCATTGCTACCTTTCACGATGTCCTTGCGGTCTTGGGGATCTTCTATCTCCTGAATAAAGAGATCACCCTCCTCATTGTGACGGCCCTTCTCACCCTGGCAGGATACTCCCTTACGGACACAGTGGTGGTCTTTGACCGGATACGAGAAAACCTGGGCAAGAAGGGCGGAAAAGACCTGGGTCAGATAATCAATGTGAGCATCAATGAGGTCCTCAGCCGGACCATTGTCACCTCTCTTACCGTACTCATGGTCCTGGTGGCCCTCCTGATCTCGGGCGGGATCCTGCTCCACGATTTCGCCCTGGCACTTACCTTTGGGGTCGTCATCGGGACCTATTCATCGGTATTTGTTGCAAGCCCCATCATCTACATCTGGCCCTCAAGAAAAAAGGGCCGTACAAAGGTCGGCCTCGTGAAGAGACCGGCCTGAAGCAAGACAGGGCTGAAAGAGGAGAATAGAGGATATGAAACCAACCCTAGAGGGAAGAAGTCCGATGGGCATGCTTTTGCCCCTGGCTTTGGCCGTTTTCATGACCGCGCCCTGCTTTGGGGCTCAGGAATCTCAGGCCTCCGGCCCGGCCTTCTGGATCGCCACATCTGTCCTGATCCTGGTCTACGGACTCATCGCCTTTGAGGTCATGCACAGGACCCTGGCCGCCTTTTTGGGGGCGGCCATGCTCCTGCTTGTGACCTATACAGCCGGGGCATACAATCCCGGTTACGTGATCCTCACCTTTGAGCATGCGGTCCACGCCATGGATATGAACGTCATCTTCCTGCTCATGGCCATGATGATGATCGTGGGGGTTTTAAAGAAGACGGGTCTTTTTCAGTGGTTGGCCTTCAGGTCCTATCAACTGGCCAGGGGCAACGTCTTTGCCCTTTCCATGATCCTCATGTTTGTCACGGCCGTCACCTCGGCCTTTCTGGACAATGTCACCACCATGATTCTGATCATACCGGTCACCATCAATATCGCCTCTGTGCTCAAGATCAACCCCTTGACCCTGCTCATGCCCGAGGTCTTTGCCTCCAACGTGGGTGGCACGGCCACCCTCATCGGGGATCCTCCCAACATCATGATCGGTTCCTATGCCAAATTGACCTTTGTCCAATTTGTGCAGAACCTGGCGGTCATCTGCCTCATCTGCCTGGCCGTGAGCATTGTCTATTTCGTCTACTGGTACAAGAAGGATTATCTCAAGGCCCAGGTGGTGGATGTCAAGCAAATGATCGGCGAATTGAAAGAGACCTACCGGATCACCAACAAGACACTCCTCTTGCAGTCCGCCCTCATGCTTGCTATCACCATCTTCCTCTTCATCATTCACGGGGCCCTTCACATGGAGCCCAGCATCGCAGCCATGGTGGGGGCCGCCATACTCCTGGCGATTAGCCGGGTGAATATCGTGGAAATGCTGGAGCATGAGATCGAGTGGCCTACCCTCATCTTTTTTATGATGCTCTTTGTCATCGTGGCCGGCGCCGAAGAGACGGGCCTGATCCAGATCATTGCCGACTGGGTCAACCATATGTCAAAGGGGTCCATTGTGGTGGCTATTGTGGTGATCCTCTGGGTATCGGCCCTGGCCTCGGCCATTATCGACAACATTCCCTTCACGGCCACCATGCTCCCCATCGTGACCTACCTGAACGAAGTGGTGCCCGGAGCCGAAAGCGGGATTCTATGGTGGGCCCTGGCCCTGGGGGCATGCCTGGGCGGCAACGGAACCATGATCGGCGCCAGCGCCAATGTGGTCACCGTGGGCATCGCCGAAGGCCATGGCTACCGCATATCGTTCATGGAATATACGAAGATCGCCTTTATCCCTATGATCATCACCATCGTGCTTTGCACTATCTGGCTGCTTGTAGTGGAGATATGAGGAGCGTTCATCGTGACCCGAAAAGGACCTGGGACAAGGCCTTCATGAAAATCGGTCCTCCGTCGCGGATTTGGTTTTTCATGGATGGCAAACAACCACATTGGGAGAGGGAGGTAATGTCATGTCTCTTCAAGAACTTCTTGATATGCTCTATGGCACTTTTTATACTACAGGCATATCCCAGCTAAGCTGGCAGCATGCGGTCATGTGGGGGATAAGTTTCTTGTTTCTCTATCTGGCCATTGTAAAGAAATTCGAACCCCTCCTTCTTCTCCCCATAGGATTCGGCATCTTTATCGTCAACTTTCCCCTTGTCCCCCTCATGGGCTATTTTGAAGGACATGGTCAACTTATACGCATATTCTATCACTACGGCATCGAATGGGAGGTCATCCCCTGTGTCATCTTCCTCGGCCTGGGCGCCATGACCGACTTCGGGCCGCTTATCGCCAATCCCAAGACCCTCCTCATAGGCGCAGGGGCACAACTGGGGGTCTTTGTCACCTTCACAGGGACCGTCCTGGCCGGTTTTACCCTAAAGGAGGCTGCTTCCGTGAGCATCATAGGAGGCGCTGACGGGCCGACCACCATCTACCTCACCCAACAACTGGCGCCTCATCTTCTGGGTGTCAATGCCCTGGCCGCCTACTCGTACATGGCTATGGTCCCTCTGATCCAGCCGCCCATCATGCGTCTTTTGACCACCAAGAAGGAGAGGAAGATCCGGATGAAGCAGCTGCGGCCTGTCTCAAGGGCTGAAAAAATCCTCTATCCCATCCTGTGCTCGATGGTTATCGCCCTTCTGGTCCCCTCCGTCATCCCCCTCATGGGCATGTTTATGCTGGGGAATCTCATGAAGGAGAGCGGCGTGGTCGGACGGCTCACGGATACGGCCCAGAACGCCCTGATGAACATCGTCACCATATTCCTTGGGGTTTCCGTCGGGGCTACCATGGAGGCAAGCAAATTCCTGAGTTGGAAACCCCTCTTCGTTTTTGCCCTCGGGCTGATCGATTTCGCCGTGTGCACCGCAGGCGGGATCGTGACAGTGAAGGTGATGAATCTGTTCCTTAACGAAAAAATGAATCCTCTCATCGGCTCGGCCGGGGTCTCCGCCGTGCCCATGTCTGCTCGAGTCTCGCAGATCATGGGACAGAAGTACGACAAAAAGAACTATCTCCTGATGCACGCCATGGGTCCGAACCTAGCCGGGGTCATCGGCTCTGCTGCGGCTGCAGGGATGTTCATTGCGATGTTCGATTAAAGGAATCCGTCTCGCGGGTGTGCCCGCCTGGGGCGCGGTAAGAACAAGGTGGATGCCATGAAAAAGCTGATTACGGTTTCAATATTGATCCTTTTGACGATTGCTGTTCCGGTCCTGGCCGGGGATTTTCTTGGTGTGCCGATCAGATCAGGAGGCCAAACCCTTCAGGCCAAGAAATCTTTCATGGAAGTGCGCTATGATCTTCCGCAGGAAGAGATCACCCAATTCTACAGGGATGCCATGAAGGGGCAAAGCGATCTGAAATTCAGAGATCGGGGCGACGGTCTTGAAATTGAGGATCATGGCAGACGTGCCTGGCACAAGATCCTCATAGCAATAAAGGAGAACGGGCAGATCGCCGTTACCATTACCCAGGATAGCTGGACCTGGATTATGGGAACACTATCCATCCGTTTCATTGGGGTTTTCATGGTTCTGCTGGTCCTCTATCTGGCCATGAGCACTTCCACAGGGATTATAAGCCGCTCCATAAAGGCCGTGGAAGCCAGGGGCGGCGGGAAGGCTTGAACCAGGGACGAGGCCGTTCCATTGAATCGGAGTCCAAAGGAACAACCCGGAATCTCTGGTTTATCAAACTTCAAGAAAAGGTTTTCTTTTCTCCTGAAGTCATAGGATAATAGGGCTCACACCTCAAGCATGGGGGGCACATTGATGCTTCAGACATTTCTTTCCTTGTTGGCTGGGCTTTTCGGCCTTTACGTGGGCGCGGAAGGATTGGTGCGTGGAAGCGCGTCGTTGGCCTCCCAACTGGGCCTGAGCCGGCTCGTGATTGGATTGACCGTGGTTGCATTTGGCACCAGTACTCCCGAGCTGGTGGTGAGCATCAAGGCGGCCCATGACGGCCTTTTCGCCATCTCCCTGGGCAACATCGTGGGCTCCAATATCTGCAACATTGCCCTCATTCTGGGGCTCTCGGCTCTCATAAAGCCCATTCGTATACACGCGCAGGTGGTTCGCTTGCAGATTCCCATCATGATCCTCATCTCTCTCATTCTGATGCTTCTCCTCTTGAACGGACGATTAAGTCGTCTTGAGGGCGCCGGTCTGTTCCTGGGGATTGTCTTCTATACCGGATACAGCCTCCACCTTGCCCGAAAAGAAAACAGGAGATCCAATGCGAAGGAATCCGGCGAGTCTGTAAAAGGTCCTAGGGCCAGTCTGTGGGTAAGCGCCCTCTTTGTGGCAGGAGGGCTTGGACTGCTTATGGCAGGCGCCAAGTTCTTCCTGACAGGGGCGGTTTCACTGGCAAGAATCCTTGGCGTCAGCGAAGCCTTTATCGGGCTGACCATCGTGGCGATAGGCACAAGTCTGCCTGAGCTGGCAACCTCCATAATGGCGGTTGTCAAGAAGGAAGGGGACATTGCCGTCGGCAATGTGGTTGGTTCCAATATCTTTAATATCCTCTGCATCCTCGGAGTCTCATCCCTCGTGCAACCCATCCAAATGGCAGGCATCAGTCTTACAGACCTGGGCGTGATGACTGCCACTGCGATCCTGGTTCTGCCCATGGCCCGTAGCGGCTTCCTGCTGGCCCGATGGGAGGGCGCTATCTTATTGGCTGTTTATGGGGCCTATATTTATTATCTCTCAAGTTTGATGGCCTCGTAAAAAGCATATTTTCTCGCAAAGACACCAAGAACACCAAGAAAAAACCATTCAATATGAATAAGTTAGCTTTGCGAGCTACCGCTTTTGCGTGAGATTTTGATTTCTTGCGAATTCATCAGAATTGATCAATCGCGTATTGATTGCGTCCTTGTATCGTGTTCAACCAGAGATCTTCAAGGCCGGAACCAGGTTAGACGGCTTCTTCGGAACAAAAATGAGTGCACCAAGAATTCCCAATTCGTACAAGATCACCAGAGGTCCTGCCATCAGCAACTGGTTAAAAACATCAGGTGTTGGGGTGAGAATCGCAGCTAGGATGAAGCTTAGGAGAAACGCGTACTTTCTGTTCTTCCGAAGGAAGGCGGGTGTAACAATGCCTATATAAGACAATATGCTCACAACCAGAGGAAGCTCAAAGACCGCACCGAAAGCAAAAAGCAGCCAGCATGCCAATCCGAAATATTCCCCCAGCGAAGGTAGAGGGCGGACTGACTCAGGGGCCAGGCCGATCAGGTACTTAAAGGCAAAAGGCATGACAACGAAATAGCAGAAGCTGGCACCTACAAAGAAAAGCAGGGTTGACAAACTGACCACCAACACTGGCGTGAGCTTTCCCTTCATGCCATGCCGAGGTGCGAAAATAGACCAGATCGTGTACATCACGGCAGGCAGCGCCAGCAAAATACCCACGCCGAGTGCTGCTTTGAGATGACAGAAGAAAGCCTCTGGAAGCCACGTGAAAACAGCCCTCTCGCCAGGTGGCATAACTCCGGTAAGAGGCCGCATGATGAATGCAAGGATTCTCTCACTGAAGGCATAGGAGCCGGCAAACCCTAAACTCATGATCAGTAGACAGAGCACTATTCGGCTACGAACTTTCTCGAGCCTTTCCAGAATGACGTTTTTGTCCAATGGGCGCATGACTCTTTATCCCACTCAACACCGAGCGTGAACCTCACATGTGCTTACATTTTTGTAAGGATTTGCGGCGATGTCTTCCTCTGAAGATATGATGAACTGCAAATCAAAGGTCAGTGTTCATCACCCCTGAAAGCCTGGATTCCTCACTGCGGAATATGGCGTTGGAGGGTCACCCATGTTCGCCAAATGAAGCTATTTGCACCCTGCAGACGCCCCGGGTAAAAGAGGATAAAATCACGCCGCAAGCACCGGATGGAAAGCCTATTCGTGCTTCTTTGGAAACCAAAACGGATTTTCCAAAAGCACGTTGAGATGAGAGAGTCGGATAAATGCTCAACCGCATCACGCCGGCCACAACGGCAGGCGCGAGTATCGGAAATAAGTCGAGAACCAAAGAACCAACTACTTCAGAATATGACAGGCAACCCGCAGAAGCGTTTCGCTTAGGTTCATTTCTCGCCGGCCGGCTCCCTTCCCGTTGGAAAGAGCGACTTGCAGGAAGGAGACAGTAAATGTAACCAGAACATGTCGGAAGCACAGTATCGCACCCTCCAAGAAGCCAGGCATGCGTCTGCTCTGGGCTATGCGCAACACCAAAACTGCCATGATGATCATCACAACAAGGCCAGCAGGGCCAATACCGCGTGCTGCAATGGTGCGCACGACAGGGTAGTGTAATGTTTTCTGTCTGAATTCAAAACCCATATGAAAAAGGGCGCTTTTCCTTCATAATAAGGTTTGATCAAAAACCTAAAATGAAAAGAGAAACACCCATGAAAATTGAAGTAATTGTAGCAGAAGTTCTGCGTATATTCAAGGAAATTCAAAGCCACCCGGAAAGTATTTTGAGGGGTCAAGTCCTTGCTTAGCTCATAGCCGATGCCCCCGGGGTTCATCAAATGATACCATGGGGGTTTACTTATTTCCACCCCTGATCCTTTATCTTTCACTATACGCTCTTCCCTGGCTCCGAAATACAAAACCCCGCTCTCCATCTGTCCGGAGTAACGGAGTTTTGGGGCGACCGTGGACCATTTGAAGGCCCCCCAGCGAGCTGCGGGGAATCTCCCAAATTTAAAAAGGATTTCTTCGATAATTTCTTCATATTAATCGAGTTCGCGGAGGTTGAAATTGATCCCCAAACAGAGTATTCTGGCTCATCAAACGGCCTGTACTCGTAAGACTTCAGGTAAACTGAGGATAATATTCACACATAACCCGACCACCACTCAATGGCCCGAATCATCTTCGACATCCCCGGATTCGTCAGATTCATCCTCAAGCGGCTGAAGGCCGCCGATCATGAGGCCTATATCGTGGGTGGAGCGGTGAGAGATGCACTGCTCAAACGGCCTATAACCGACTGGGATGTGACCACATCCGCATCACCAGATCAAATCAAGACCATTTTTCGGGATAAACGGCAATTTTCCCTGAAGCACGATACCGTCACATTGGTAGATTCAGGGCATCACTACGAAGTGACGACCTTCAGGGGCGATGAAAATACGCTGTTCAGCGATCTTTCTCATCGTGATTTCACCATTGATGCCATGGCCTTTGATCCGGACATGGATGAGATGATAGATCCTTACGGCGGGACGTCAGATATTGATAAGAAGGTGATCCGGGCGGTAGGAGGAGATGCTGAGGCCCGTTTCCGGGAGGACCCGTTGCGTCTCTTACGGGGAGTGAGGCTTGCAGCAGAGCTTCGGTTCCGGATCGATGAGAGAACGATGAGAGGTCTGGACCGCATGGCCCCCCTCCTCCCCTCGGTGGCGCCAGAGCGCATCAGAGAGGAACTGATAAAGATCCTGATGGCCCCAAGGCCTTCCAGGGCCTTCAACATAATGGTCAGGACGGGCCTTTTAAAGGAGTTCTTCCCGGAACTCCTTGAAGGATACCTGAAGCGACAGAACCATTACCACCGCTATACCATACTTAAACATATCATGGAAACGGTTGACCACATTAAGCCAGACCCCGTCTTAAGACTGACCGCCCTCCTTCATGACATCGCCAAGCCGAGAGTAAGAACAAAAACAGAGGGAAAATGGCGCTTCCACGGGCATGAAAAGGCAAGCGCCTTATTGGCTGAGGAAATCCTGGACAGGCTCAGGTTCAGCCATGAACTGACAAAAAACGTGATAAACCTCATCAGACACCACATGATCGGTTATGATTCCGGGTGGAGCGATGCGGCTGTCCGGCGTCTGATCCGGCGTGTGGGGATTGAGCAAATCAGCGACCTCCTGGCTTTCCGCCGGGCGGATATCCTGGCGCACGGCCTGAAAAGTGAGAACCCGAGGATCTCGAACGAACTTGAAAAGAGGGTAAGGGAAGAGATCAGACGTCAGGCACCCATCAGGAGAGAAGACCTTGCCGTGGACGGCAATGTGGTAATGGAGATTACCGGGCTGTCACCCGGGCCGACCGTAGGAAAGATTCTCAAGGAGTTGAATGAAAAAGTCTTAGATCACCCTGAGCTGAACAACAGGGAAGATCTCTCGGCCCTCCTGCGGCGCATAAAGACCCCTTGAGCCGGCAAGTGTCGGGTGCAACAAATTATCTAATCATCAACCAAAACTTCCCCTTGACCATTCATAACGCATTTTCTATACTCCGTTGACCAAAAGTGAAAAGAGACCTTTGCAAAACGCCCCCTTTTGCTCGATTTCTGCGTCAGGCTCAAATTTTAATCCTCGAAATACTCAATGTATTCCTGTGGTTAAAATATTCGCCTTCCTTGAACTCGAACAAAATTGAGCATTTTTCAAAGGTCTCGAAAAGTCGCTAAATGGAGGAAAATGGATTCCCGTTCTAAGTTGATTAACACAAAGATAAAAGTGGCCCTCATCATAGCTGTTCTTCTGGCTTTTACAGGCTGTGTCGCCGATTCATATCACGTTAGAACTATGGATGAGCAACCTGCTGAAAAAACTGTCGAAGAAGGGGCGTCCCCCGGGCTGCCATCCATCGGGCCCGAGCAAGAAACCACCCCGGCATCCAAAACTAAGGATGATAGACAAGTTTTGGCTCATGTGACAGAGGATAAAGCTGTTTCTCCCCCGGAAATCCCTCACACAAAAGAACTTTTGCCAGGGACTGAAAAAGAGCAAGTTCTTTCATCGTCCAAATCTAAAACGAAAAAGAAATCCCCACAGGAGCTCCTCGATTCAGCCCTGGCGTTCTGCAATGCCTCTAACGACTTCTGGGAACGGGGTGACCTGGATAATGCCGTTGATGCCCTTGACGAGGCCTATTCTCTTATATTGATGATAAGTCCGGACCAGCCCCCTGAGATATTGCAGCAGAGAGACGATTTGCGCTTCACCATATCCCAGAGGATCATGCAGGTCTACTCCTCCCGGTTTACGGTTGTGAATGGGTATCACAAAGCTATCCCCCTGGATATGAACAACCATGTCGAGGCAGCCCTCAATTTGTTGAAAGGAAGGGAGAGAGACTTCTTTATCAATGCCTACCGGCGCTCGGGCAGATATCGCCCTGCCATTGTAAAAGCCCTCAAGGAGGCGGGTCTCCCTCAGGAGCTTTCATGGCTGCCGCTGATAGAAAGCGGATTTAAGGTGAAGGCGCTGTCGAGGGCAAGGGCGCTTGGCATGTGGCAATTCATAGCTTCGACGGGCTACAAGTACGGATTAAAGAGAGGCCAATGGGTCGATGAAAGAATGGACCCTGAGAAGTCAACTGAGGCCGCGATCGCCTATCTGAAAGAATTGCATCAGATCTTTGGAGACTGGTATACGGTTCTTGCCGCCTACAACTGCGGTGAAGGAAGGGTTTTAAGGTGCATAAATACCCAGAAAATTAACTACTTAGATCATTTTTGGGATCTCTATGCCAAGCTCCCGGCGGAGACGGCCTTTTATGTGCCCAAATTCCTGGCGGTGTTGCATATTCTAAACGATCCAAAGGCCCATGGCTTCATCCTCCCTCCCGTGGATAAAGAGATTGAAACGGAAGTGGTTGAAATGGACAAGCAGGTCTACCTCGAGGTCATGGCGACCCACATCGGGGTATCGTATGAGCTCCTGCGGGAGCTGAACCCGGAACTCAGACACAACTCCACGCCCCCGAGACCCTATGCCTTCCGCGTACCCAAGGGGAAAGCTAAAGTACTCCTGGCGGAATTGGACAAAATCCCCCGATGGGATCCCCCGGTATCGGAGTATGTTGCGCACAGGGTAAAAAAGGGAGAAACGCTATCTGCCATCGCAAGCAGATACAGGACAAGTGTCAGCGCAATCACGTCCCTAAACCATCTTAAGAGCAAGAGTTACATTAAGACAGGCTGGACGCTCAAGATTCCCACAAGATTGAAATATGCCTATGCCGGGCAAACCTCTGCCCCACCACCTTCCTCAAAGGAGACGCAGGCTCGCCCTGAAAAACCTGCTGTCAGCAGGTATGTGGTCTGCAAGGGGGACTCCCTCTGGAAAATCGCCAACCGGTTTAATACCACTACCAAGGCGATACAATCTCTGAACCGGTTAACCAATACCCACCTTAGCATCGGGCAGGTTTTGGTTGTCTCCAAGTCTTTGACAGACAGTAAAATAGGGACCGAGACATATACGGTCCTGAAAGGGGACTCGCCATACATTATTGCACAAAAGCACCAAATGGAGCTTTCAGACCTCTTGAGGCTGAACCGGTTAACACCTCGAAGTACCATCTTCCCTGGTCAGATATTGTCCGTCAAGGCCAGATAAACCAGTTTTTCCTCTCCTATTTCTTCCAGTATTCCGGCGCAAATAGAACAATCACCGTATAGATTTCCAGGCGGCCGAGCAACATACATAAGACCAGCACCCACTTACCTATTATAGGGACCCCAAAGTAATTTTTTATCGGGCCCACCTCGCCGAATCCCGGACCTATGTTCCCCATGGACGCCGCTACTGAGGCAAAAGAGCTGATGAAGTCGAGCCCCAGAGAGGCCATTATAAGGGAGGCCACTACGAAGAGGCCGAGATAAAGGATAAAGAACCCCCAGATGCTGCTCAGGATCTCTTCAGGTACCGGACGTCCCCCTAATTTTAACGTCGTTACCGCATGGGGATGGATGATCCTGAATATCTGCTGGTACCCATGCTTTATCAGCAGGATGATCCTCATGGTCTTCATGCCTCCCCCCGTAGACCCTGCCATGGCCCCCAAAAACATGCAGATCAGAAGAAGCAGTTGGGAAAAGGCGGGCCATTTCTCATAATCTGCGGAGACAAAACCGGTGGTAGTTATGATAGAACTCACCTGAAAGGCAGCGTGACGGAGAGCCTGCAGAAGAGAACTGTAAACAGCGCCATAGATATCTAAGGTGATCAGAATAACAAATACGGCAACCAGAATAAGGAAGACCCGGCACTCCGCATCTTTACCAAATATCCTCAGATCTCCTCTTATCAGCTTGTAGTGAAGCGAGAAATTGATCCCGGCCAGGAGCATGAAAACCATAAGAATAACATCAAAATATACGCTGTTGTAGTGGGCGATGCTGACGTTTTGTGTCGAAAATCCGCCAGTTGGCATTGTGCAGAATGCGTGACAGATGGCATCGAAGACGGACATGCCTCCTGCAAAGAGGAGGATGGCTTCAATGAAGGTGAATGAAAGATAGACCTTCCATAGTGTCTTGGCTGTCTCAGAAATCCTCGGTTTCAGTTTGTCTACCACGGGGCTGGGAATTTCTGCTTTGTAAAGCTGCATGCCTCCGATTCCTAAGTAGGGAAGGATGGCAATGGAAAGGACAATGATTCCCATTCCCCCGAGCCATTGGGTCAGGCTCCTCCAGAAAAGGATACCTTTGGGGAGGGCCTCTATATCGCTGAAGATACTTGCCCCGGTAGTTGTGAAGCCGGAAATGGATTCAAAATAAGCGTCGGTGAAATCAGGGATAGCCCCCGACAGGATATAGGGGAGTGTCCCGAACAGCCCTGCCATGACCCAACCCAGTGTCACAATGGCAACGCCGTCCCGATGGCTTAGTTGCTTACCCTCTGAATGCCTCGTGCAAACAAAAAGGATGAGCCCTGTCAAAGATGTGATGATCAAGGAGAGAAGGATGGCATACGTACTGTCATCCCTGAAGAGAAAAGATACCAGCAGGGGACCGGCCATGGAAAGACCCAGGAAAAGTATCAGGATCGCGATGAACCGCGTTATGACCCGAACATGCATCAAAAATATTCCAGCTTAACGGTGAGCAGCTTTTCTAATTTAGGGATGACCGCTTGAAGGGCAAAAATAATAAGATGATCTTTCGGTCTGATGACGCTATCACCGCGCGGGATAATGATCTCGTCCCCGCGAACAATGGCCCCTACGATGGCCCCTTTGGGCATTTTTACTTTAGACAAGGGGATGTTGACGATATCTGAAGTTTCCAGTGCCTCAGCTTCGATAGCCTCAGCGAGTTCCCCCTTCAAAGGCGCAACCGATATAATCCTGCCGGGCCTGATATGTTGTAAAATGGCCCTGACCGCAGATAATCTCGGGCTTACCACGGTATCAATGCCGATAGCCGACATGAGGGGGACATAGCTCAACTTGCTGACACGGGTAACCGTCTTTTTGGCTCCAAGCCCCTTTGCAAGAAGCGAAATAAGGATATTGCTCGCCTCATCTCCGGTGACTGCAACTAAAAAATCAACGCCCTCAACATTTTCTTCCTCAAGGAGGCCTTTGTCCGTGCCGTCGCCATTGATAACGATCACGTGCTCGAGCGTCTCAGACAATCCGGCGCATTTGTCGCTGTCCTTTTCAATTATTTTTGCGCTGATTTTGGCACGGTCCATTCTCTTTGCCAGAGCGGCCCCTGTTCGCCCTCCGCCCACGATGATCACCCTTCTTGAGGTCTCCTGCTTGATGTCAAGGAATTCCAGGGTTTGGCTCAGCTCGGTATTCCGCGCCACCACATAAACAAGATCACCTGCTAAGATGACATCCTCTCCGTGAGGGATCAGCACCTGATCTCCCCGGACGATGGCCCCAACCAAGATCCTTCCCCGCAGTTCACCGAAAGAGAGTAACTTATGACCCACAAATGGAGAATCCTTGGCTATAAAAAACCCGATGAGCTTGACTCTGCCCCCAACAAAATCAATGACTTCAGATGCGCCGGGGACCTCCATAACGTTTTGGATCGTATTTACCATCTCAGACTGGGGGTTAATCACATGATCGATACCTAAAACATCTTTCCAGAACAATTCCCCTTCCTGGAGATACTCTTCATTTCTGACACGGGCGACCTTGAGCAGGTACGGGTTAAGGAATTTTGCCACAAGGCACGCCATCAGGTTTATCTCATCTATGTCCGTGGCCGCTACCAGCATGTCCGCATCAATAACCCCTGCGTCTTTGAGGATACGGGGACTTGTGCCGGAACCTAAGAAGGCGTGTACATCGAGGTTTTCACCCACCCGCTTTATCTGTTGAGGATCTTTATCAATCAGAACAACATCCTGGCTTTCTTCTGAAAGCCTTCTGGCGATATGAAATCCCACTTCGCCTGCACCTACAATTATGATTTTCACAAATGAATTCCTCCTGTGAAGTCGCCGTCAGGATTCTCTGGAAACGACCTGTTCATAAGGACTTCTATTGCATCTTTTCAATATCTCGCGGATAAAACCTTAACAGGTTGAGATCTGTTAGGAATTTAGGCGTAAGCTTTTTATGCTGCCTCTGAATATTGAAGAGTTGCTTTCTATTTATAAGGAGCGGCTTAGAAAAGTCAACCCGGGAACACGTCACCCTATTTGGAAGTGGGTGCTGGATACTGGATACTGGATACTGGATACTGGATGCTGGATGCTGGGTGCTGGGTGCTGGATTCTGGATGCTGGGGACCGCTGAACCGTAAAGCGCCCAAGCCTGTCTTGAACTATCTGTTTACAACCTGAGCCCGTGGTGCTATAAAGTCCCCTCATGTAGAATGTTCCAACGAGGTACAGATTTAAAGACTCTGGAAAATGCCATATGCCTGAGATAAACGGAAACTACTATGACGCGGAAGCCCTGAAACAATATATTGACAGGTTCGTAAAGGCAAGGGTTCTTGTGCTGGGCGACATCATCATGGATCACTATATCTGGGGAGATGTCACCCGGATTTCTCCTGAGGCCCCGGTTCCTGTTGTGGAAGTAAAACAGGAAACAAAGATGTTAGGGGGCGCTGCCAACGTGATTCGGAATATGGCAACCCTTGGAGCAAGACCGGTCCTGTGTGGCGTGGTGGGCGATGACAGCACCGGGCAGGAAATCTTATCGGCACTTACCCATATGGCTCTGAAGACCGATGGTGTCGTCAGCGAAAAGGGGAGACTCACAAGCATAAAAACCAGAATCGTTGCCCATAATCAGCAGGTTGTCCGCTTTGATCGGGAAAGCCGGGCTCCTGTCAGACCTGAGAGCATTCAAAAAGTCCTCGATTTCATTTCTGAAAATCTTGACACGATCGACACCATAGTTATTTCAGATTACGGGAAAGGGCTCATTTCCGGCCCACTCATGATGGGGATGAGAGAACTGGCCCGGTCCGGCGCGGGGAGAAGAACCATCATTGCAGTGGACCCCAAGACGGGCAACTTTGAATATTATCAGGGGGTTGATGTGATTACCCCCAACCACCATGAGGCCGGAATCTATTGTGGCTTTCAGATTGTGGATGAAGATACCTTGATGAGGGCCGGAAGGCAGATGCTGAGCAACCTGAACTGTCGTTCTGTGCTTATTACCCAGGGAAAAGACGGGATGACCTTTTTTGAGAAGCATGGGGAAACGACGCATATACCAACCGTGGCAAAGAAGGTCTTTGACGTGACAGGCGCCGGCGACACCGTGATCGCAACAATCGCTTTAGGACTGGCTGCCGGACTTGATTTCAAATCGGCTGCGATCCTGTCAAATTTCGCTGCCGGCATTGTGGTTGGAGAGGTAGGGACCTCGGCAGTCAAGGCAGAGGATCTGAAAAAGGCCATTGGGGAGTGAATCCCATGAGTCGCCCACGCAAACCGGATAACGTCAAGCTGATCTCGAGCCTTTTCTCACCGGATAAGGGTATTATTGAAAAGGTGATTTCTCAGCTCTCTGAGATATACGGACCAGCAGATTGGATCAGCCCTGAGATTTTCTTTGACCGCACCAGATATTACGCAAAAGAGATGGGATGGCCCCTCCACCGGCGCTTTGTTTCCTTTGAAGATCTGATATCCCCTGAAACCCTTGTGGAGGTGAAGCTGAGGACAAATGAGATCGAGAATGAATATCTCAGCCAGGGGAACAGGCTGATCAATATTGACCCGGGGTGCATTTCGGCGGAAAGGCTGATACTGGCTACCGGAAAAAATTATATTCACCGGGTCTATTTAAATAAAGGGATTTATGCAGACCTCACATTTATCTTCAAGAGGGGAAGCTTCAGACCCCTTGAATGGACCTACAGAGACTACTCAGATCCGGAGACCATTGAATATTTCAATGAGCTGAGGAAAAACTATATGAAGAAATTAAGGGAGATTAGACGCATTGATTAAAAGCATGACCGCTTTTGGAAGGGGAGAGTATCAGCAGGGAGATACGCATTATTTCGCTGAAATCAGGTCGCTCAACAATCGTCACCGGGACATAATTCTACGAATCCCCAAAAACTATCAACCCCTCGAAGAGGGGATCAGGGCCCTTGTTTCATCGAGGATTAAAAGGGGGAGGATAGAGGTCTCTTTTCAAATGGAAAGTAGTGGTGAAGCAACCGCTTATGATCTCGAGCTCAATCTACCGCTTGCAGACGCCTATTTAAGGGTTTTCAAGCAACTATCTGCCCGTTCAGGGCTTGACCAGGAGGTCCGGCTTGAGGCGCTTCTCCAGATGAAAGACGTCATCCTCATAAAGCCTGAAATGGAGGACATGGAGGAAATTCGAGAGGGTCTTCACAAGGTCCTGACCTTGAGCCTCGATTCCTTAGACGAGATGAGGATCAGGGAGGGGGATAACATAGAGAAAGACTTTATCAAGAGACTCAACCGGTTGGACGGCTACATCGACAAAGTGCATGTGCGTGCTCCCGAACTCGTGGAAGAATACCGGAAGCGACTGACGGACAAGATCAGCAGTATGCTCGAAGAGGTGGCTGTTGATCAGACAAGACTTGCCCAGGAGGTCGCCTTTTTTTCAGAGAGGTCCGATATTACAGAAGAAATTGTCCGGACCAGGAGCCATCTGAAACAGTTTCGTGAATACCTATCACATGACGATGCCGTCGGGAGGAGGCTTGATTTCCTGATACAGGAGATCAACAGGGAGGTGAATACGCTCGGAGTAAAGGCCTCTGATACCGTTATTTCAAAAATTGTAGTGGAAATGAAGGCCGAACTGGAGAAATTACGAGAACAGGTTCAGAATGTTGAATGAAAGGGGGTTTGCTCATGAGTCCCAAGCTTGTGAATATCGGTTTTGGAAACTCGGTTGTTTCCATGCGCGTTATAGCGATTATCTCTCCAAACGCAGCCCCGGTAAAACGTCTGCGTGACGAAGCCCGTGACGACAAGAGATTGATTGATGCCACCCAGGGGAGACGTACCCGGTCTGTGCTCATTACCGACAGCAATCATGTGATTTTGTCATCCATTCAGTGCGAAACCCTTTCACAGAGATTCAACCCGGAAGGGACGCTGAGCGTGCGAGGGATTGAAGAGTAGATATGTCAGGCCTTCTGTTCGTTATTTCCGCCCCGTCCGGGGGAGGTAAGTCGACCATCGCTTCCGCCGTCAGGCAGAGAGTTGAGGGTCTGGGGTATTCCATCTCTCATACAACACGTAAACCGAGGGGACATGAAAGTGACGGGGTAGATTACCATTTTGTGGACGAGAAAACTTTCACGAAAATGATAGATCAAGGCGCTTTTGTGGAATGGGCCAAGGTCTATGATAATCTCTATGGGACCTCTGCTTCGGGCCTCAAGGATCTTACCGCTTCGGGGCTTGATATAGTTCTGGATGTGGACATCCAGGGTGGGCGGAATATCAAGGACCATTTTCCGAACAGCGTCCTCATCTTCCTGATCCCTCCATCTTTGGAGGTTCTTGAGCTGAGACTGAGGGAGAGGGGTACGGATGATGAAACGGTGATAAGGGCCAGGATGGAAACGGCTGCGGACGACATCAGGAACTGCGGGTGGTATGATTATATCATCATCAATGATCGGCTGGAGAAGGCCATCCGGGAGGCCCAATCGATCATCATCTCAGAGCGATGCCGGACAGAACGGCAATTGCCGGGGGTTAAGGGGCTTTTTGATATTCCGTAACCTGCAACTCAGAGATTGTGCCTTCGGCTCGGGGAGGCAAGCCTGCGCATCTGAAAGCGAAACAGGACATTTGTTGAGACCTTTGAAAAATGTTCAATTTTGGTCAAGATCAAGGAAGGCGAGAATTTCAACCACAGGAATATATCGAATATTTCGAGGATTGAAATTTGAGTCTGACGCTGAGATTGGACAAAAGGGGACGTTTTTCAAACGTCTCGAATTGCCAACATCCGGTCTACCGCCCCTTTAGCCCTTTCCCGGATCTCTCCCGGGACCCTTACCTCAGGCTGGAGGTTTTTTAGAGCTGCCAAGATCTCTCTTAGACCTATCTTTTTCATATCACCGCATATCATCCCGGGATCAGCCGGGATAAAGAGCTTGTCAGGATACGCCTTTGAAAGAGGGTGGAGTATTCCGGTTTCCGTTCCGATGATGAACTCCCGGTTCTCCGAACCACCGGGTAAGGCTATCATGCCGGACGTGCTCTTGACTTCATCCGCCAGTTCAAGGACCCCGGGGGGGCATTCCGGATGGGCCAGAAAGAGGGCATCAGGGTGGGCGGACCTGACCTTCCTGACCTGCGTAACCGTCAGGTTATTGTGTATGGGACAGAATCCCTCCCAATACATAATATCCCTGCCGGTGTGCTTCTTAGCATATTGCGCCAGGTTTTTGTCAGGGGTCATGAAGATGGGGAGAGAGGGATCCACGGAATGAACAACCTGAATTACGTTTGCCGAGGTGCAGCAGATATCGGTTTCAGCCTTGACCTCAGCCGTAGTGTTGACATAACTGATAACAATTAGACCTGGTATTTCTTCTCTTTTTCTTCTCAGTTCTTCGGCAGTGATCATGTCTGCCATGGGACACCCCGCATCTAAAACCGGAAGCAGGATCTTTTTGTCGGGGCACAGGATAGATGCTGTTTCAGCCATGAAATGGACCCCACAGAAAACGATCACCTCTGCATCGGTCTGAGAGGCCTTTATGGAAAGCTCCAGGGAATCACCGCAGAGGTCCGCAATGTCCTGCACCTCAGGCCGCTGGTAGTTATGGGCCAGCAAAATGGCCTTTCTTTGGTGTAATAGATCCCTTATCCGATCTTTAAGATCCTTCAATTCATCCATGATGACCGTCTGAGACTTCATATCCGTTCTCTCCCGTCATTGAGATATATCTCCGATCCTGGCATAATGGTAACATCTTAGCGTCTTGAAAACAATCATTCGTCGGTTGCCGGACCATGAGGGTCTCTCTCCCAAAGGACGTAAATAAGTGGATCATTTCATAGGAACGGCAGCGAGGCCTTGAAATACGTTACAGGACAGCCCCAGAAAAAGGTATCCATTTAAACGGCTATTGCCCCTGCCTGTCCGGAACCTGTATTGAACGTCAAGGGGGCGTTCTATACGCTCTGGAGAATTTTTGTTACGTCCTTTGGGA
>JACNIU010000437.1 GCA_014382905.1 Desulfobacterales bacterium | reverse complement strand
ATCCAAAGAGATGAGCTCCAGAAAAAAATATATCAAGAATTGAATATGTCTTACAAGCCGAGAGCACACATGATGGGATCGCCAATCCTTTATATAGCCATGGCGATATCATATTTTATTTTGCGTAAAGGACGAAAGAAAACAAGCCCAGCCAAAAATAAGATATTAAAATCAAAGACATCAAATTTAGCAGGTGTAATAAGATGCCCTTCCTGTAATACATATCAATTTAGTAAGAAATTGATCTGCCCTAATTGTGGGTACAATCTCGCCGAGTCGGAGACAGAAAAGACTTCAAGCTACCAATCAACCGAAGCGAAAAAAAGCGATATTGCTGAGGAAACTCCAAAGCAAAAGTGGCAAGCCCTAACCGAGAAGAGGCCACCGGACAAAACTCTTGGCAACGAAGCGGGACAATCTGCTAAGGAAGGGGAAGTCATGCCAAATAATGAAATTGAAGAATTCCCATACATGGCGGAGCTGAATCGACGGATTTATGCCCGTCTCTTGAAGGAAGAGAGAGACGAGGCCTCAATGCTTCAAGCAAAAGCCGAATGTGGAGGTAATGAAGATAAGATTGAAGCAGCGTACTATAAAATAAGATACAAGCAGGTAATTGAGTCAGGAGAAGTTGATGAATTGAAGGCCGAGATATTGGCGGAAAAGAAAAGTCGTCGGCTTTCGGAACAGGCCGGAGGCCGACCTCAGACGGAAGAGATGGAGGGAACCTCCGCCAAAGACGTACCATTTAAAACCCTCTCTCAAGCCCCCACGCGAGTTACGGAACAAAACTTTATCGATTTCATAGGGGCAAACGCTTCTTACTATCTGCCAAAATTCAATAAATTCAGCGTGGGCGCCTCATCTATCACATGGCACTGGCCTGCGTGTTTGGCGACATTTTGGTGGTTGCTGTATAGAAAGCTTTACCTGTGGGTCTTGGTTTTCTTTATTCTGTTAGCGACGTCGGGGATAATCTCTCGGATTCTAACCGCGTCAGAATTGACTTTTTGGATCCTAATTGCGCCGGAATTGATATCGCTTATCCTTTTCGGCATGTTCGGGAATTACATTTATTACAGTCACGCTAAGAAGAAGATTCTCAAAACATGGATGAAGCACCAAACCTCTGAATTATCTGACATAAGAAATTCTGTACAGAGCGCCGGTGGCGTGAATCGGTGGCTCTGGCCTGCTGCAATTATTATCTCAATTCTTGGCATTCTCGGACTCTGTCTTGCGATATTAATTCCTCAGTTTGCCGCTAACAAGAAAAGTTCATCCAGGTTTGAGCGTAGCCCCGCAGAAGAATATCACCCCTCTACTCAAGGGAAGCCTACCAATTTAAGGCCACCAGACAAGAAATCCCGCATCCTGAGCCCCGAAGAGCGCTTTAAACTAATCGAAGATCGCGCAATAGAACTTATGCGGGCACATCCTGACAAGGACCCGAAGATCCTCCAAGCCGGCCTGGACGAGATCCTCAGCAGGGAGACGGTCCCTGAGAACTATCCAGCAATCGAGGATCTGGAGAGGTTAGGGAGAGAGAGGATGAAGCGGCTAAGAAGAGAGAGAACATGGAAAACAACTCATACCTATCCTGATGGTGGGTTTTATGATGGTGAGGTTAAGAACGGTGAGCGCCATGGATATGGGACCTATATCTTTCCTGATGGTTCAACATATGTGGGATACTGGCGCAATGGTAAATTTCATGGAAAAGGGACTGTTACGCTCCCTGATGGTAGAAAGCAGGTGGGACAATTCAGAAATGGGAAGTACATTAGTGAATGAATTCATCTCGTTGAAAAGCAAAAATTTCATTGAACGAAAGGAGGCTCGCCATGAAAAAACTTTTGATTATTTTACTGGCACTCGCGTTCGTCCCAGCATTGGCAGGCGTTTGGGATAAAAATGAAAAACAGCAAATCAGAACCCGTTTTGCAGGCGAAGCATTTGGTAAGCCAGGCAGTTTAGGAAACCCGTATGTCATCGTCAATGAGTACGGGCAGGAGCTAAAAGTTTTGCGACCAAGATATGCTGTGCCGTTAGGACCTGAACCGGAATATCAGCCAGGGGGAACGCATAACCCGCTCGTGCTGGATCCCTACGGCAGGTAAGGTCTTAAGCTCAGCAATCGAGGTACCCAGGATGGAAAGGGAAGAATCACAGGCCATAATACGCAGATGGAAATTTTACGCGGAAAGCCTTGACAGCGAAAGCGGGTTTTACCTCGATGAAGAGAATCTTTTTATTGGCACAGATCGCGAAGCCGACCAGGAGTCGGAAAGACGGGCTGAAGCATGGGAAGAGGAAAACGGCGGATGGATTTCCAGGGTCGTTTACGAATCTCAGGGAATGGTGGGATGAAGGGGGGCAGCTTATGCGTGAAGTGATTTTCGATAAGGGGGCCAGAGTCATCAAGTCTCCGTGGCTGCGGATCGCGGAGGCGGCGGCGTATTGCGGGATCAGCCGGAAGATGTTCGAGGAGCGGGCAGGTCAGGTGCCGCATGGGGGGAATTCGCGGACCCGGATCTATCACGTGAAAGTATTGGATCGATGGCTGGAAGGGTTGCTGGATGTACCGTTTGACCCGCCACCGGTCAAGCGGCGTCAGCGGACGTTCCGGAGCCGGCCCGAGGAGGATGAGAAGTTTACGCTGGTCAATCCTGTCACTGGAAAGGTGCATTAGGAGGAAGAGATGGCCCGGGTGATATGCGAGACGACTAAGGAGAGAGAGGAGGGGCGCGCTGATTAACAACGTATGCGACCCTTGGAGATTATGCGTGAGATATTTTTTCAGAAGATCGGCCTTGCAAACATCCTGAAAAGCCCATGGTTAAGAACGGAAGAGGCCGCGAAATACTGTGGAATGAGTCTTGAGGTATTCGAGGAACACTCCGAAGGGCTTCCCCATGGCGGAGATTCGGAGTTAAAACTCTTTCATGTGTCTTCACTGGATGTATGGATGGAAGATAACCTGGAAATTCCTTTTCCCCATGAGACAGCAAAGAGGCCGCGGCAAGAGATCTTTAGGCAAAAGGTTGATAATCTGAGAGAGCTCGATCAGGAAGGCTGATAAACAACCCAACGGGCATCCTTGGCCCGAGCCATGGAAACTAAGGTGGTGAAAGAGAATGGCTGAACAAAATTTACCAGAAAGGTACAAGGGCTACTCAACAAAAGAGCTACTGGAGATATGGGACCAGGTGGCGGGCGACGGGATAACGCCGGGCACCCCGGTCGAAAAGATCAGCGCCATGGACAGCCTACTGAGGGAGTACAAGTTAGGCGCGCACGCCTTCCAGGGCGAGAACCAGATTGGGTAGCAGGCCCTCGGTGTGCCGATACATGCCCAGGACAGCTTTCTAAGCTAACACCGGAGAGCCTGGCCGGTTCTCCCGGGCGTTCACCAAACAGGGAGAAAGTGAGGGGACTTATGGGAGTTTTGGCACAATGCCCGGTTTGCAAGACCAGGCAGTCAGTGAAAAAGAAAGTCTGTAAAAGATGCGGAGAGGATTTTGATAAGGCGAAGGCTGCTAAGCGTGTCAACTATTGGATTAGCTACAGGTTGCCAAGTGGAAAACAGAAACAGGAAGCCGTTGGGGACTCCATAGAAGATGCACGGGCGGCTGATGGAAAAAAGAAGAGCCAGAAGAAAGAGGGGCGGCTGTTCGATATCAAGGCAGATGCGACAATGACCTTCGGTGAACTGGCTAAATGGTATCTTGAATTAGAGAAGGTGAAGGCGCTTGCATCTTCATGGGTGATTGAACTTTCATTACGGAAATTCAATGATGTTTTCGGGGATATGATCGTTTCCAAAATCCGACCCTCTGACATTGAGAACTATCAGGCAATGCGGCTGAAGGCAGGGAAGGCGCCTGCTACAGTGGATCATGAGGTAGGGAAAACCCGAACTATGATCATGAAAGCATTCGATAATGACCTTGTCAGTGGCGATACGCTGAGAACATTCAAGAAAGCCAAAAAGACATTGAAAAAAGGATCAGATGTCAGGGACCGGATATTGACTCAAGACGAATTCGAGCGGCTTTGTCAACATGCAGAACGGCATATCCGGGAAATCCTCACAATGGCCTACTATACCGGAATGCGGCGCGGGGAGATCCTTAACCTTACATGGGATAAGGTGGATATGAAAGACTGCTTTATCAACCTGGACCCAGAGGACACCAAAGACAACGAAAAGAGATCTATTCCGATTTGTAATGAACTATACGACACCCTGAAAAGCATTCCCCGGAATATTCGTAATCGGCATGTTTTCACCTTCAGGGGGAAACCTATCAAGAACACTAAGAAGGGCATGCGCGGGGCATGTAAGAAAGCAAAAATAACATATGGGCGAGACGTTAAAGGCGGCTTTATCCTTCATGATTGCCGGCATACATTCAACACCAACATGAGAAGGGCCGGGGTTGCTGAATCTGTTATCATGGCGATTACCGGGCATTCAACACGGGAAATGTTTGACAGATACAACGTAATTGATGCACAAGACAAGGTTGACGCTGTTAATCGGCTTGAGGTGTTTTTTCAAAATGTTACCCAAAATGTTACCTTGGAAGCAGAAGCGGCAGAATAGACACCGCAAAGAAGCGCTTATAATGAGGCTTTTGGGCTTTACACAAAAGAAAACCCCTTCAAATCAAGTTTTAAATCTGAAGAGGTTATCTAAGTTATTGATTTTACTGGTAGGCACGAAGGGATTTGAACCCTTGACCCCTACCGTGTCAGGGTAGTGCTC
>JACNIU010000099.1 GCA_014382905.1 Desulfobacterales bacterium | reverse complement strand
CGTTTTTGAGAATATCAAGCAACATTAGTGCCTCACCTGCACTGAATTCCAGACGTTCTCCTTTTTCGCCAATCACGACAACTCCGCTATCTGTAACTTTGATTATGAATTTTTCCATCAATATTTCAATATTTTTTATCAAAGTAATGGGGCGTATTCCCCAAAGACTCAACAACTCTGATTCTACGGCTCTCGCCTGCCTATGGTTTGGCTCAAATAACACTGATATTTTGACCAGTTAAACACATATTGCCTTCGACTTCAACAATGATTTCTCAATTTTGCTGACAGCTCATTATTTTTCTATCTGTATGGCTTTTTTTAAAAAAAGTTCTTCAGCTGTGACCGTATATGTCAAACCCCTCTGTTATCATAACCCCAAAAAGAAGGAATCCGTAATCAGCAATGGAATGGTTATGAAGGAGGTGACACCATGAAACGACTAACTTTAGCAATGGGAGTTTTCATTTTAGTGACCCTTCAATGGGGCATTTGCGCGTCGGCAGAAGACCTGGGCAGGCTCAGCGCCAACCCTTATGGCCCTGAATCGACCAGCAACCTCTATGGCGCCGGCAGTCCGTACCGGGCCGACAGCATCAATAACCCGTATGGCCCCTATGGAAGCCCTTACAGTTCAAAATCAGCCACCAATCCTTACGCAACCGATGCTCCGAGACTCTATGACAGCCAGGGGAACTACAGGGAGAGCTTGAGCACCAACCAGTATGATCCTGACTCCATATCAAACCCGTTTGGAAGATATGGCAGTCCTTTTTCACCAGAAAGCATAAACAACTCCTTCGGCGCAGGAAATCCTTATTCGGCTGACAGCCCAAACAACCCGTACGGGAGGGGATGGCGCATCGAGGGCAGTGATTGATCAGAATGGGATAAAATCAACGCGAAGAAAAGGGAGGCACGCCACATGGATACCGTTATCAAAAATTACCTGGAACAGCTCAAGGTGGGCCGCAAGCAAACCTACAAGAACCTGAGCCTTTACCCGCTCCTCTCAGCATACATCTCGGGCCTGGATTACCTGCTCCTGGATGAGGCCTTAAACGAAGGCTTAATAGAGGTTGTGGAGGTGAGCGAGGGAGGGTCGGTGCCCGAACTGAAGGTGGTGAATAAATCGGTCAGGATGGTTCTGATCTTGGACGGTGAGGAACTGGTCGGGGCCAAACAGAACCGGATCGTCAACACCACGATCTTGGTCCAAGGGAACAGCAGTCTCGTGATCCCGGTGAGTTGCGTGGAACACGGTCGGTGGTCCTACAACACGCCCCGGTTTCAAACCCAGAACCGGATGATGTCCTCCAATCTCCGGGCCATGAAGTCTGAACAGGTCTCTTATTCCATCCGGTCCACCGGCCAATTCCGAGCTGATCAGGGGGCTATCTGGGATGGGATCGCTGAAAAGGCGGCCCGGAGAGGCGCTCACTCTCCCTCCGGCGCCATGGCCGCGATCTACGACAAGGAAAGGCCGTCCATTGACGAATATATCAAGGACTTTCACCTGATCGACTCCCAGGTGGGGGCCATCTTCATGATCAACGGCCAGGTCGCGGGACTCGATGCCTTTGGAAAACCCGGGACGTTTTCAAAGGTCTTCAAAAAGCTCCTTGAAAGCTATGCCCTGGACGCCATTGACTGGTACGAACCCGACAAGGAACACAAGGCCCTCAAGAGCGAGGTCACCAGATTCCAGAAGGCAACTCTTGCAGCCGATGCCGAAGGCCGCCCATCCGTTGGCCTGGGCACGGATTTCCGCCTCGATTCCAGGAAAGTGACCGGCTTCGCCCTGGCCTTTGATGATCAGGTCATCCATATTTCTATCTTTGCCCGGACGGATGTCCAAAAACCTCAAAAAAGGCTTCCAGGATGGGGAGATATACGCAGAGGAGAAGAAATAGGGTTTAATCTTGAAGGAAAGAAGTTTTTGTTCTCTAAAATGTTCCCCTCTATGTTTCTGAATCTACTTGGCCATTTTTTTGCTGAAATAATCCAATTTTTTCCGAACCCGTATTTTCTACTAAACTGAGTAGCAGTTCAAGCTAATATTATATGTAATGTATGTTGATTGATTTTCTCTTCATTTTAAGCTATAGAGTTGTGCAGCCTATAAACGTGACGCAGTAACAACCTTTTTCTGCAGAGTAAGGATGGCATATGGCTCACGGCTAAACAAAACCCTGTTTCTTCAACATATGAAGAACGGGGTTTTTTACTTTTCGATCCCAAGTCGTTTCACGGGAAAGATGAATAGGGCTGGTCGGATCTGGCAAGGAAAGGGTTTTCGGGATGCCGGACGGGAATGGCCACCCGACCGTCCTCCTACTTCCCACCCGCCTGTCATAGACTGGGCTCTTAGTTCCCTGTTTTTTTAAGTTTGGGACCCTGTCATCCGTGGAAGGAACAGGGAAGAGGTTTTGTCGGGCAGGTGCTCCAGCGTGGGGATGAGAACCGTGGCCAGCAAACAATGGTTCCTAAAGATTCTGTGGACGGATTCCAACTCGCTTGTTGTGCAGATGTCGAATGATAGAGTGCCCTGAATGGGGGCCTGTCGTGATCTAAAATTCAGGGGTTGTGCGGACAGGTTTTTCAAAAAATATGTACACCGGGCTCATTATCCATCACCTTGCGCTCAAACCTTGGAAATATTTTGATGCCTCGGGAAAAAGCGTAGTTTTTTCAAAAAAGTTTTGAGTCAGTGACCGGATGTGTCAATCGTGGCTGGTATGCTTATCAGAAAACGGAAACGACATTTTCAGATCATCGCCCGCGTTCGCCCAGATTATTCCAAGATCATGGATTGAGTGCGCCAGGCCAAGCCTGGAAGGAGGGGAGACATAGATGTAGATGTTGAAACTTCTCAGAGGGACCCTGTAGGCAACCAGTCCTACCCAGCCAAGCGTGCTGGCAGCTGGAACCGAGTGTTGCGTGGTGCTGGGGTAACCCAGGCTGCGAAGCGTACACAGGGATTTCGCAGGCCGCGTGATTGAGCCTCGAAAGTAATAGTTGTGGAAGCCGACGCCGTTCAATCAGCGGAAGGCAACATCCTGGTTACTTGACAGCACGTGTTCCGGGATTCCACCGGGGTCTAAGAGCGGGGCATGCGGATATTGGGGTTCCCCAGGAACCTGGGAGGCCCTGTCATCTCCGTCCGAGATTGCCGGGAAGGGGACCCCGGAAACGAAGCCCCGGCCCAAAATGGGAAGTGTCTGATCCAAGTTGGGAGCGAAACAATCAGGCACCGAGACGGTATTTGAAGGCGAAGGCAACGAAGCTGGAGGAGAAGGATGGCAGGGAGTCGGAGCGTCCAATAGTACCAATGAAGCAGGGGAACCGACCTGAAGGGACCCTGTGGAGGGAAGGGGGCGCCATAGTGATGGAACCTTTGGAGGGAAAGATGCAGGGAACATCGAGACCTGAAAGCGTCTCAACGCGACTTCAAAGGATAGCGAAGTTGTCCAGGGAAGCGCCTGGGATGGTGTGGACCACCTTGGCCCACCATATCGACTTTGAGTTACTCAAAGAGGCATATCGGCTGACCCGGAAAGACGGGGCCGTGGGTGTGGATGGACAAACGGCAAAGGAGTATGGTGAAAATCTTGAAGAAAATCTTCAAGACCTTCTGAACCGTTTCAGATCCGGCGTCTACAAGGCTCCCCCGGTCAGAAGAACCTATGTGCCAAAAGGGGACGGGAAGAGGACGCGGCCGATTGGAATACCGACATTTGAGGACAAAGTGCTTCAAAGGGCGGTGGCCCTGGTATTGAACGCCGTGTATGAGCAGGACTTTCTCGACTGTTCGTATGGTTTTCGACCCGGTCGATCTGCGCACCAGGCTCTTGAGGTGCTGTGGAAAGATACAATGAGGTTGGGTGGTGGTCATGTGCTTGAACTTGATATCAAGAAATGTTTCGACGTGTTGGATCATGGCCATCTACGAAGCTTTCTGGACAAGCGGGTCCGTGACGGAGTGATACGCAAAGCCATTGATAAATGGCTGAAAGCAGGTGTGTTGGAAGATGGAGTGATAAGCCGTCCTGAGACCGGCACTCCTCAGGGAGGGGTGATTTCACCGATTTTGATGAATATTTACCTCCACGAGGTGCTGGATGAGTGGTTTGATCAGGAGGTGAAACCACGGCTGCTCAAGGAGGCGTATCTGAAAAGGTATGCCGATGATGCAGTGATTATATTTTTCAGCAAAGCGGATGCAGACAGGGTTATGGAAGTCCTACCCAAGCGGTTTGACCGATTTGGTTTGACTCTTCATCCTGAGAAGACGAGGCTGATCAAGTTCACCCGGCCAGGTTCTGGTAATAATAGGGGAGGACGATCCGACAGCTTTGATTTTCTGGGATTCACCCATTATTGGGCCAAGTCCCGCAATGGGAATTGGGCTGTAAAGCGCAAGACGGCCAAAGATCGTTTTTCACGGGCGCTGAAGCGTATTGGAAAGTGGTGCCGGAGCCACCGGCATTGGCCGGTACCAGACCAGCACCGCATGCTGTCTCTCAAATTAAGAGGGCACGCCCAGTATTACTATATCCGAGGGAACTCCTCGGCAATAGGTCGGTTTTATCATGAAGCTCGTAGAATCTGGCGGAAATGGTTAAATCGTCGCTCTCAGCGGTCGCGGATGACTTGGGAACGCTTCACCCGTTTGCGGAAGATGTATCCATTTCTAACACCGAGGCTTGCAAGCTCTTAATCACGTAGCGAAACCATACTATGAGGAGCCGGATGCGTTAATCGCGCACGTCCGGATC
>JACNIU010000383.1 GCA_014382905.1 Desulfobacterales bacterium | reverse complement strand
AAAAATTGCCTTTGTCAAAAATGGCGAGAAGGACTCGTCGGAGAACAGAAAGGGGTGATTATGAATCAGATACGGCTTTTTACCATAGGGTTTACGAAGAAGTCGGCGGAGCAGTTTTTCACAAAACTGTCAAAGGCTGGGGTGAAACGTGTTATTGACATACGTCTCAACAACGTGTCACAGCTTGCCGGTTTTGCGAAACAGGAGGATCTCCGTTATTTTCTGAAAACCATATGCAACATTGACTATCTACACATTCCTGAATTCGCGCCGACAAAAGAGATCATGGATGCGTACAAGAAGAAAAAGGGGGACTGGGCAGTTTATGAAAAAGGGTTCATGGCCTTGTTAGCCGAGAGAAAGCCGGAAAAATCCATCGCCAGAGGCCAGTTTGACAGGGGGTGTCTGTTATGCAGTGAGTACACGCCCGACAACTGTCATCGCCGGCTTGTGGCGGATTATCTCAACAGGAAGTGGGGAGATATTGAGGTCGTACATATCCTGTAAGCGTTTTCGAGAGAAGCGACCTGTTCTAAAAGAATCTAACAAGAGTTTACTTGTTAAGGTTTTATCTTAAGAGGGTTGTACAGATGAGTGAAGTTTCGCTGGTTAGATGCGACACATATGAAACCGGAGTGTTAGAGGCGGCGGTCCGGAAAGCCGTTGACCTGATGGGGGGCATGTCCCGTTTTGTGAAGCCAGGGGACCGGGTACTTATCAAACCCAACCTGCTTTCAGCAAAGGCACCGGAGAAGCGAATCACCACCGACCCCTCAGTGGTCCGGGCCGTTACCCGGATGGTACTTGAGGCGGGCGGAAAACCGCTTATCGGAGACAGCCCCGCATTAGAGCCCTTCAGAAGAGTTGCAAAGAAATGCGGGATCGCAGAAGTGGCCGAGGATCTGGGTGTTGAATTGGCACCGCTTACCCGGCCCACACCTGTTTATCTCCCTGAGGGCGCTGCCTTCAGGCATTTAGAGATAGCGGCTCAGGCCCTGGATGCGGACGTGGTCATCAACCTGCCAAAGCTCAAGACCCACTGCCAGATGCTTTTTACCCTCGGGGTAAAAAACCTTTTTGGCACCATCGTTGCCCAGCGCAAGGCCGAATGGCACCATATGGCGGGTGTGGATCGGGATACGTTTGCATCCCTGCTTCTTGATATTTATTTGGCCGTAGGTCCGGCCCTGACGATTTTAGATGGCGTTTGGGCAATGGAGGGGAATGGACCGGCCAACGGGAGCCCCAGGCGTATGGATCTGATTGCCGCGGCAACTGACGCTATCGCCCTGGATATGTCCATCTGCACGATGCTTGACGTTCCGCTCCGTTCGTTCCCTCTCTACCGCGTGGCGCGAGATAGGAGGGTTGGAGAGACCGATCCGGGGCGGATCGATTTCAAGGGTGATTCGATCGAGACATTTGCAGTTCCTGATTTTGAGGTCCCCGCATTGGATTCAATGGGCTTTCTGCCCGCAAGATTTGACTGGTTTACCAAACGGTATCTGGTGTCCAAGCCGGTGCAGGAGAGGGAGGCCTGTAAAGGATGCGGACAGTGTGGCGAGATCTGTCCGGCGGATGCCATCCGTATGGAAGACAGAAAGATCGCATTTGACTATCACAGGTGTATTCGATGCTATTGTTGCCAGGAGGTCTGTCCTGAAGATGCGATACTTTTCCGAAAAGGCCTCTTGGTAAAGATGCTGAACTGGGTTCATCGTTAAGGATGCGATACGTCCATGGATAAGACACTCAAGAATCCCATGTATCGTTTCCTGATGGTGCTGACCATTTGTTCCACAGTGGGGTTGCAGGCATGGTTGATACTATTTAACAATTTTGCAGCGGAACAGGTCGGCCTTTCGGGCAAGCAGGTGGGGGTGATTCAATCGGTGAGGGAGATCCCCGGGTTCCTCACCTTGCTTGCGGTTTTTGTAATGATGATCATAAAAGAGCATCGCCTCTCCGCGATCTCAGTCCTTTTTCTCGGGGTCGGTCTGGCTCTTACCGGTTTAATCCCGTCCTATGCCGGGCTGATGATCACCACCCTAATAATGAGTTTCGGGTTTCACTACTATGAGACGACCAACCAATCATTAACGCTTCAATATTTCGATAAAGAAAAATCGCCCTGGGTATTCGGGAAACTCCGCAGTATCGCCGCTGCGGCCAACATCGGAATCGGCATCTTCATCTATTGCCTGATTGCAATTCTAAATTTTGCACAAACATATCTGATCGTTGGGGGCCTGATAATTGCGGCCGGCATCTGGGCTCTTACACGGAATCCCACGGATCGGAATATTATTCCCCAGCACAAGAAGATGATATTTCGGAAGAGGTACTGGCTCTACTATTTCCTGACATTCATGGCCGGTGCCCGGCGGCAGATTTTTATGGCTTTTGCGGTCTTTCTTTTGGTGAAAAAATTTCAATTTACCGTGCAGGAAGTCACGATCCTCTTTGTGGTAAACAATCTTGTCAACTATTTCCTGAGCCCGTTGATTGGAAGGAGCATCATCCGTTTCGGAGAAAGATGGGTTCTTTCCTTAGAATATTTCAGCCTGATATTTATCTTCTTAGCCTATGCAGTCGTGGAGTCGAGGATGTTCGTGGCGATTCTATACATCCTGGACCACATCTTTTTTAACTTTGCCATTGCCATCCGGACCTATTTCCAAAAAATAGGGGACCCTCAAGACATCGCCCCGAGTATGGCCGTCGGCTTCACCATAAATCACATCGCCGCGGTATTTCTCCCGGCCATTGGTGGCCTGCTATGGATGGTGGACTATCGGATTCCCTTTATTGCCGGTGCATTTCTAAGCCTTATTTCTTTGGCTGCGGTACAGAAGATCCGGGTTTAATGAGAAACGGCTCTGCGGGCGGCGGGCTAATATTCGATCCCTTTTCGGGCCTTGGCACCTGCATAATAGGGGTGTTTGATCTGTTTGTATTCGGTAACATAGTCAGCCATTTCAATAAGCGAAGGAGGCGCATTTGCGCCGGTCATGACCAGTTCGATCTTTCCCTTACATTTCCCGATCAGTTCTTCCACTTGTTCCTCCTTCAGGAGGTTGAAAATGAGGGTGTTCAGTATCTCGTCGCATATGAGTAACTGGGTTCCTTCGTCAACGGCCTCGAAGGCATACCGGTACGCTTCCAATGCATGCTCATAGTGCACCTTCTCGGGCCCGCGGGAAATGATAAAGGGATGCCTGCCGGGGCACTGGTACCGGATGTTGGGGATGTTGGCAAATATCAGTATTTCACTGGAATTGCCGGATTTCATAAACTGAATAAAATTGACCTTGAGGCCCACACCTGCAGCCCTGATGGCCAACCCTACGGCCCTGGTGGTCTTCCCGACACCTTGTCCGTGATAGATATGGATCAGACCCAGCCCGATGCTCTTGATTAATCCGGATCGTTCCCTTGTATAGTAGATAACGCTCACCTCGCTGGTTCAGTTGTGAAAGGCTTTTATATGATAATTCGTTTTCATGTCAACCGTTTTCACCGGTTTTGTGAGGGGTAACGGTCTGTTGGGGGCGGCTTCGCAATATGGACACTATATAGCCTATATATTATAATATATCACTTGACTTGAAGACCGGTCGCCTGTAGGGTGCCGCGAATATATCCAGACAGCCTGATAGTCAGGTCCCCATAATGTCGCAATCGATGCCCCCTTCACATATGTTTAAGACGGTCAGCAAATCAGAGAAGGTCTCTGACAACATTATTGCCCAGATCCGGGATCCTGTTTTATCAGGCCAGCTCAAGCCCGGTGACCGGTTAGCATCGGAAAAGGAACTGATCGAGCAGTTCGGTGTCAGTAAGGCCACCATGCGGGAGGCGCTCAGGGTCCTTGAAGTCATGGGACTGATTGAGATTCGGAAAGGGACTACCGGGGGCGCCTTTGTGGCAGAGGTGGACATGAAGACCACCATCAACAGTATCATCAATTTCATACACTTCAAACCGATCTCAATCAAAGAGATCACCATGCTCCGTTATCTTATCGAACCGGCCGTCGCCCGTATCGCCTCTGTAAAAAGAATAGACAAAGATATCGAAAATTTGAGAAATATAACCGGAGAAGTGGTTTCATCCAGCCCGGCCGAGGTTTCCAGTGTCATCGGTTTTCATCGGTATTTAGTTAGGATGACCGGGAATACGCTTTTGATTTTGCTCATTGATTTTGTTGATAACCTCCTGAGTACCATGAAGGCGGAGCTCGATCTGGGTCGAGAGTTTTACCAGAATGTCCGTAAGGCACACGAAGTTATCTTAGAGTGTTTGATCCAAAGGGACTCTGCTGCAGCCGAAATAGCGATGGTTCATGATTTGCTGGAAGTTGGGAGATATATGGCCATGACAATGAACACGCCCCCTTTTGATCCTTATGAATCGGGAGAGGTTAAATCGATGATGGATTGGCCGGCAAACTTGAACGGCCGGATGCGTATTGTGGCGGCAGGCGATCCTGCGCTTGAAAAGGAGGGCTCTGTGTGCAGGAGAGTCGGGGCCAGCCAGTTGTATTTGGTTGGATGTGAGGATTAGCTGAGGGCGAACCCGGAGAAGAGATATGCTTTCAGCAGGCTTTATTTATGTGAACAATTTGGAAACAATCTCAATATTTATTTAGTAATAGTAAGGAGGAAACGATGTCGGAAGCACCCAAAAAACTAAAGTATTGTGTCAGCGGGAAATGGCTTGAGTCCAAAACCGAAAAATATATGGACTGCTATAACCCTTCCACAGGTGAGATTATTGCCAAAGC
>JACNIU010000436.1 GCA_014382905.1 Desulfobacterales bacterium | reverse complement strand
GGCCCCGAAAACATTGCTTTAAGCTATGAAATAGGCCATTATTTGGTCACATTAATAATTATTAAAGGTAGTTACCTTGGTCCGACCCCAATCCACCAGTTCCAAAAAAAATCCTGTCAGGAGGTGGGTAGGCAGTATTTGAGGTGTTGCTCCATGGGGAACCTTTGAGAATTCGGGTTGCGAGTTGCGGGTTGCGGGTTGCGGGTTGCGGGTTGCGGGTTGCGGGTTATAGGACTAAATACGTACTGGGAATGATATTGAAAAGGATGGGGAAGTCAAGGGAAATCGGTTTAAGAATAGTATTCACCGCAGGTGCGGGATTAGACGGGTAAGTGCGAGAATTTTTTTCACCGCCCGCTTAGCTCAAGACGCTAAGGCCGCAAAGGGGGTTTTTTGTTGGTAAGAACAGATTTAAGGGCGTAAAGATTGACGCCCGGTGGAATAGGCTTCGTTCCGGCGCATTGTTATGCCATTCTATTTTCTTGCTATTGATTTGCCTTAAATTCTCTTAAGCGGGTACATTCAACAAGACGATCCAAAGTTTTCGCAGTAAACACTTTGCCCCTTGTTGCAAGGATCATCTTTTTCATATCCTCCCTGCGGACACCAAAGCCACGTCCCCCGATACAGGCAATAACCTCGTATTTTGGGTTATCTTCGGATCGTCCGGCAAGGCTCAATTCACCAAGATGTTGAATGCGTGTCACCTTATCGCGTGCTGTGCCATCGTCTTCGGTGATCTTCGCCTCTATGATAATTTGCGGATTGAATTCGCTGGGTATGATAAAATCTGGCGTCTGGTCGAAACCTTCGATTCGTTCCGCTCGTTTGGTTTTGCGAAAACTGATGCCTGCCTTGGTAAGAACATCCTCGATCGATGATTCCAGGATGTCACCGATGATCTCGCTTACAGAGTCACGATGTCCAGCAAAAGGCCTTCCAAGAAACCGTTCATACAACAGCATGGCATAAGGAGCGCCTATTCGGGATAGATTTTTGATGCTGTCAACACCCTGCTTTGTATCGGCCTTGTTCAATCGATGCAATTGGTCAATGTCTACTTCGGGAGCACCGGCCGATAGCAATTGACACGCGGTTTGGACCATCGCCTCAAGTCGCTCCTTCGTCACTCCGTTTGGATTGAGTTCCGTTTCAGGCGACATTCGCACTTTCCGATCCAGGGAACGTACAAAGCCTTGGGTAACCTGCACTCCGGTTCTTTGCGTAGTGACATAGCCCCACTCCGGAGGTGTAAAACCAAGCATGGAGCGCAGAACCACAATCGAAATCGGCTCGGAAACCGTCATGGGATATACCTTGTCAGGATCAAGCTTAGAAAATCCCTCGGTGGCTGCTTTCAAGGCTTCGTAGCCACGTTCGAAAACAGCATATTCTACAAATCCTGCCCCTCTGGGCATCACGAGGAATTCCGATTCCAGGCATGAAAAGACCGAATCAACATAGCTTTCCGGGTCCCGGAGGATCCCCTCCAGGGAAACTTCAAAAGGGAACGTCAGCATATTCGGCTCCATAGTTTGCATCGCTCTCCTGTACGGAAAACAACGGCATGTCCTTTGTTATTTCTCCTTTAATGTGCTCCATGTATTGTTCAACCTCGGCCCAACCACCGAAGCGTTGGAGCCAATCTGCCACCTTTGCGATACGTGATGTGGTTGGTTCGTTCTTATTCCAGTTAAGCCTCAAGGACCAGATTGCCAACCGGATTAGATGCCCATAGGTAACACATCTGATGTCACCACGAGTCGGTTTGACATTTCCGGCTCTGAGATGGTTTAAATCGTTTTCCACAATTTGGGCAAGTTCATGTGGCGAATCCGCTATCCACTTTCGCTGCATGACGCCTGTTGTCCGGCAGACAAGAACGGTGTCGATTATAGATGATCCGGTCCCATTGATATGGATGGATGCTCCCATTTCAGCAGGACAAGGAAGCGATGCAGAACAGATTAGGCCGGCATCAAGGATCGCCACCGCTACCGGATAGTACGCTTCTATTGTGTTGTGATGATAAGTGAATGCCAGGGGTGCTCCAGGTTTTAGTGCCTTCGACATTTTTTGAAATACAGCAGAAATTCCTTTTGTGAAATGAACGAGTCCGCGGCCCATGTCCACGTTGCCGGTCAATTCATCAGGTGTGCGTGTAGAATCCCCTCTGAATGCAGGGGAATTTTGTCCGACCAACTTCCTCAGCCAGACGTAACAAAAATCCATGAGTTCCGCATACTGAACATTGCCGAAATAAGGGGGATCAGTAAAGACAGCGTCCAGTAAAGCATCCGGCAGCTTCGAAGAAGCAGCATCTTGGCATGAGATATCAACAACTCTCGAAGTTTCGGAATCATCGCCGTTCAGGTGATCTCCGATCCACTCACCCTTGATAGGGATTATTTTCTTTGTTCGTCCTTGATACCTGACTTCAAAAGGGAGGTCACAATAAGATTTAGCCTTTTTGAACTTTTCTATGATGTTAGCCCACCCGCCGCTACCTACACACATGGTGCGGCCTGGCTCCATAATCCCAAGAAAGTTCGACTCGCATTGAATCAACCCGACTGGAAATCCATGAACTGAGAAAATATCGAGAGACTTTAGTGCCCTTGTGTCATAGCGGCACAACATATTTTGATAACGGAGCAAGTCGGAAAGGTTTGTTGCCAGCGCATTACGCACCCTATCATTGGTTGTATCCGCAATAATTCTTGCAGAGAGTTCCAGCCCAAGAAGCTGACGGTCGTTGAACATTTCCCGGTAATGTGTATATCCCCAGCGATGCAGACGGTTCGTTTCATCACCGCTTGGGATCTCATCCTTAGGAACATACTTTGGACGCATTCGGGACCAGCGTTGTGTGGTCTCTTTAGTCTTTGCGATATCCCGATCATCGGGTTTTTTAAAAAATCTACCCTTATGAGAAGGTTTGCATTCAGGGCAGTGATATTCCATTGCAAAGAGGCGGTGTTTCGGTGCGCCAAGATCTGCGTTTGGGAAATGGTTGTCAGCGCTGCATTCAGGGCATCTGCAACGGCCTCGCTTTGCAGGTCCGTCTGCGGTCAGTTCAAAGGAGCAGTGAATGCATTGGCCGGGTTTTTTCCGATCTTCTGTCTCAGTTAACTCTCCACAAGCGGGACACACAAAGACATTCTTTGGATGACGGGAATCAGCAGACAGCAAATATCCAGGAAAGAGATTAATATCCTTTCCGCATTTTTTGCATGGTATTACTTTCACCCAAAGGAAGTATTTTACGTGAGCATTGTGTGATCCACAAAAGGTGCATTGTGTTCGATAAAGATGCCCGATTTGCTTCTCAAGAGCTGAGCGTAGTAATTCGGCGCCTTCGGAATACAGATCGAGGTCAAGATGTTCGATTTCCTGTTTGACGATCCAATAGGACATGGGATTGATGTCAAACCCGGTTACATTGCATCCGACACGGTTTGCCTCCAGGATCGGCGTTCCACCACCCATAAACGGATCAGCAACGTGGCGGCCTGAAAGATTGTTCGCCTTGTAGAACACTTCCCGAAGCGGTCTGTCCGAGAACTCAGACAAAAGCAGACCTCGAAACAGCGTACCCGGTCGCCTGGCGAACCATTTATGCACTGCAATAATCGGACGGTAGTTCTGCTGAATCTGTTTCTCACGCAGTGCGAGATCCGCAATAAACGGTATGTCAAAATCTTTTTCGATCATTCAGTTATATTTTTGCCTTTCATTACTATACGGCATAATCGCGGACGAAGTCAGCGCCGGGAACGACAAGGGTAACTTGCGCCAGCTTTTCAGGGCGTCAAGTTCACCCGCTTGTTAGCCCATTTGTAGAGTGAAAAAGTGCTTTTTTCAATGCGTTCAGACAGAAATTGTTCAAGCTTTCATCTGTTTGTAGAGCGCGTATAGCAATAGCTTTGTGTAACTCCTTTCCAGGCCGAAGTAAAAATTTACCAGAATATTCCTTTCCAGCGGTTTCAGGGGGAAGAGATTTGCCGGTTTCTTTATATAGGGCAATATTTTCGTCAACAACTTCACACAGTTCTTTGTAAACTTCAGCTTCATTATCTCCGTGGCAGCCTCCGTAGAAAAGCCCTGGACAAGTGCCCACATAACAGCGATCCTCTTCAGACCATTCAACAATTTTCAAATAAAGGTCGGAATTTTTCATTTTTTTGACTCCTCAATCGCTTTTTTGACATCCCTTTCCTGGTAGTGCAAGGCGTCATCTCCAGTTTTGCCGGAGATTGATATAGGTTTTGCCGCTTTTGGATGAACAAAGTTGCGGTGACTGCCTTTGCCTCCCCGGTTAACAAAGCCTGCCCTTTCAAGCCTTTTGATGAGTTGTTTTATCTTCGGCGGCATAGAGATATAGTATCGTTCCGATACCATCATGTCAATAATTTTGTGTGAGATGATGGTTTTTGAGGAGAGGAGGGCATAATCGCGGCGCTGACCCGCGAGCACGGTAGATGGGAGCAGGCTTGCCTGCGGACATCCGGCGAGCGCAGTCGGGTCCAGTGCCTTGTTCCGGCGCGCCCGGCGAGGCGGGACAAGGTGCTGGACGAAGTCAGCGCCGGGAACGTAAAGCTGAGTGGCTGGGCAACGATAACCGAAAAACTATCTGTAAAAGATTGTTATACTCAACATTATCAATACGAGATATCGCTACAGTCATAACAGAAATATTCCCCACCTTTCCTTGAATACCCACCCTCTCCGAGCTTAATAATGGTATTGCACTTGGCGCATATAGTCGGTTCATATGAAGGAATATCCTTTAATTTCTCAAAATTGTACTCATTTGT
>JACNIU010000205.1:1992-4831 GCA_014382905.1 Desulfobacterales bacterium | reverse complement strand
TCTTTCCCAAGGCGTCTTGGTACCGTATCGGTACAGGATTGTTGACATTCATCGTTTAAGAAGCCTGGACAGATTGGCGGAATTTCTTCCCTTCCACGCACCACGGTGATAAGCGTCGCTGATGAGCAGAGGGAACGTAATCGTGGCCTCACCAAACACCATCTGTTCATATTTCAAATCCACTTTTCCCCAGGAGCATGCCTCCTTGAGCGTGGAACCTGAGAGACCTCCATCCCGTTCATCTGCCACCGTGAGCTGGATAGCATATTTGTGAACAGGTTTTTGCTCTCCTAATATATCCGTTGCCACCACAACATCCTGAGTAAAGTTCTTGGGGACACCGCCGCCCAACATGACAATACCCGTCTCTTTCGCGACAAGCTTAATCTCGGTAAGTTCCCGGAAATCCCGAACCGAGTCGATGGAAACGTGTTCATTTTTCCTGTGCCACTGATGGTAGACCAGACCGAACCCGGCAGAACTGTCCGAAAATGCCGGGACAAAAACAGGGACTCCTTTCCTGTGAGCGGACAGGACCACGGACATTTGAGATTTCGATCCTTCGGTCTCCAGATAGACACCCATGGCATCGATGAACTCCCTGGAGGAATAGGGTCCGGGAGGGAGGGTATCGGCGATTTTCGCAATGGTCATATCGCAGATCCGCAACTGGTCTTCGTCGATGAAAGTGTCGTATATCCGGTCAATGGCGAGTTCGCTCAACTCCATATCATTTACAAATGGACTGCCCCTGTAATGTTTAAAACCCAGCGCCTCAAAGAAATCCTGGTCCACAATGATTGCCCCTGTGGATACGATGACATCCACCATGTTGTTTTCGATCATTTCAACCACAATATGCTTGAGGCCAGCACTGAACAAAGACCCGGCAAGTGTCAGAATAATTGTGCAATCATGGTCTGAAAGCATCCGGTTGTATATGTCTGCTGCAGTGGCAAGATTCCTCGCCTGAAAGGCCGTCTTTGCATAGGCGTCCATGATGGCCCTTGCATCAAATACCTTAATGTCTATATGCTCTACAGGGATCTTTAAGATATCATTTTTGGTCATTACGATTTCCCCCCTTTTGTGCGAAGATCATGCTCAAGATACGATAAATCAATTTTGCGGCTAAAAAATCAGGTGCCCTGTTGACCGGGTTGGGCAATAATTCGGTCACATCCATTCCCACCACGTTCCTTTCCATTATTACCGGCTCTAACAGGCCGAGCAGGTCGTACCAGTCCAGACCGCCGGGTTCCGGAGTCCCGGTAGAGGGCATGATGGAGGGATCAAGGACATCCAGGTCAATTGTGATATAAACATCCTGTGTCAGTTCCCTTATTAATTTTGGAACCACATTTGAGCCCCTAATAATCTCATGGGCAAAAAATATACGGTTCCGGTTCAGGCCGTTCACTTCGGAAGCATCCATGCTTCGAATACCGGCCTGAACATAGGGGCATATTTCGCCGATTCTGGACATAACGCAGGCATGGTTGAACCGGCTCCCTTCATACGCCTCCCGAGTGTCGGCATGAGCGTCTAATTGCAGAACCGAAAGATCCGGGAACCTCTCAGCCACAGCGCGAACCAGCCCCACTGAAACGGAGTGTTCCCCACCCACACCCACCACAAATTTACCATCCTTCACAAGCGATTCCGCTCGTTCTGTTACAGCGCCTACCATGAGCTCCGGATCATCCGGACAATGGACAGGCTTCATTGTTACAATTCCGCATCTGAACATCTCTGAATCCGTTTCAATATCGTACAATTCCATATTGGCGGAGGCATCCAGCAGGGCCTGAGGCCCCATGTCTGCGCCCTTCATCCAAGTGGATGTGCCGTCATAGGGAATGGGCAGAACCGCTACGGATGATGCTTCGTAACGGCAAAAATCTTCACTTAGGGCACCAAAAGCGCCCGGGTGAGTTTCGGGTTTCATGGGAAATTATTAAGCTGCCTGTTTATATGTCTGGGGAAAGCTTAGGCCCCGTTCACACAGATGAACAGAGGGGGATTTTGATTGGAAGAATTGGACAATATAGTCCTTGGCTCCTTCCACGTCGAACGGCTTGCATGAGAAGAGATCAACAAATACAAAGTTTTTCTCTGGATAGGTATGGAGCGAGATATGACTCTCCGCAATGATGGTTACCCCGGTAATACCGTCATCTTCGGGTATTTGCCCGTGGTATCTGAATACGTATGGCTGCGTTATCTTTGTCATGCCTATTTTTTCGGGCAGTTCATTCAACAGACCGAAGCAGGCATCGAGATCATTCAGGATCACCGGGTTGCACTCACCCAGATCCAGCATCAAGTGGGGGCCGTATCCATTCCTTGTTTTTTTCATTCTGCATAAATCCTCCTCAGCGGAACAGTTTGTAATCCGGGGCCTTTCTACAGTAAACGCGCGCCCAATGTCAAAATAATTCTGATCTCCTCAAATCCAGGCAACAAAAAACATGTATGGGAAAATAGGCGGGCCGCTCACCACAGTGAATCGCTTATGAACAACAGCAAAAGACATGCCATTTATTGAGTATATGACTTCTCAAAATGGCCGGGGGCGAAAAATTGTGGATTTTAACCGGTGATTAGCATCTGTCCGGGAGCATGAGGGCCTCCTTTACCCTGAATTCTGTGGGAGTTTCTGTAAAATATTTTAAAAAAAATTGCTATCGGAACTTGAAATTCCGATACCTACTTACTAAAATAGAAAAAATCGTGGAAGAGAACTTCTGACGCGGCTTAACCTGTTGAAAAAAAATGGATTCATAAAAATAAGAATTTCTGATTCCGATATTTATATCTGCGGAACTCAAAGTTCTAC
>JACNIU010000205.1:0-1550 GCA_014382905.1 Desulfobacterales bacterium | reverse complement strand
GCTGTCATGGCTGTAAAGGCAGGGGCCAGCAATTACCTGACATATCCTATTAATGCCGAAGAGGTGAAATATGTCACAGAGGACATCCGCGATTACATCATTGTGCAATCGGAACTTGACTACCTTCGGGATCGGTTCTGGCAGTCGGACTCATTTGAGGTACTTCACACAAAATATCCGAAAATGAAGGAGGTCTATGACAAAATTCGGTCGGTTGCCCCTACCCGAAGCACCGTCTTGTTTGTCGGTGAAACCGGTACGGGGAAAGGGGTTATGGCCAGGCTTATTCACAGGCACAGCAACCGCAATAACGAACAATTTATCAGCGTCCACTGCGGGGCGATCCCTGACACATTATTGGAAAGCGAGCTTTTCGGACACGAAAAAGGCGCTTTTACCGGCGCAGTCCGAACCAAGTTAGGCAAATTCGAAATTGCCAGCGGAGGGACTATTTTTCTGGATGAGATAGGCACCATTACTCCGTCCGCCCAGGTTAAACTCCTGCAGGTGCTGCAAGATGGCACATTTCAGCGCGTGGGACGGGAAGATACTACCCAGAGCAATGCTCGAGTCATCTCGGCAACGAATATGGATTTAAGGAAAATGTGCGATAATGGGCAATTCAGAAGGGATCTCTATTATCGATTGAATGTGTTCCCTATTGAGCTTCCTCCCTTAAGGGAAAGGATAGATGATATACCGTTTTTCGCAGAGATTTTCCTGAACAAGTTAAACAAATTTCTTCAAAAGGATATCCACGATGTTCATCCTAATGTCATGGATGCCTTAAGGGCTTATTCCTGGCCGGGGAATATCAGGGAACTTGAAAATCTTATGGAACGGGCTTACATTCTGGAAACCTCCACATTGCTTACGCCACAGAGCTTTCCGGCCGAGCTTTTTGAGCTGCAGACCCCTTCCGCTACGGTCTCGGTTGATGCCGGGCTGAACCTGTCTGAGGTAAGACGCAAGGCCATAGACGATATCGAAAGAAAATACCTTAAGGAGCAGTTGGCCCTCAACAGAGGCAAAATCCAGGACACCGCCAGGGCAGCCGGGATCACAACTCGCCAGATCAACAAATTAATGAAAAAATATGGGATCCGGAAAGAGGAGTTCAAATCATAGTCTGAGATCTTTCAAGGCCGCGTTTAGGACGCCCGAGGGCTTCAGGCGGAATCAAACGTTCCGATTCTCATGAAATACCGGAACATTGATTTCCCTATTTAACTTTTTTTGTTATTTCAAACCATTAACCTTCCCTTTCAGCTTTTTTTGCAGCATATACTCCCGTCATTTTACCGGAAACAGAACTTTAAATTCCGATCAGGCCAGGCGCATAAGGTTAGAAATTCACGGGAAAAACAATGAGTTGAGATCTCTCTGAATACGGCTGTTTTGACGTCGAGGAAGCAAGAGATAAATTCGGAACCTGGTGTCTTGAAAATAGTTGACAAGAAGAAGCGTAATGTTAAGGGCTCACTCAAAAATAACTTCACATTTTTACATCTCAGCTTCAGGCCATCTTCGGCTGCTGCTCAATCGTGAAG
>JACNIU010000435.1 GCA_014382905.1 Desulfobacterales bacterium | reverse complement strand
TAAATACTTCGCCATTTCTTTGGTTGTCATAATCTGTGCCAAAATAGATTCTCCTGTGTAGTCTTCATCTTTTGAAAAGTGTGGCCTGGGGCAGGAAAGAAGAAAACATTTTATTCCTAAAAGATCCTTCCCACGCCAAAAAAGGTCAAAAGCAAACTCATAAACTGCAACCCAGCCCTACGCTATTTGCGTAGATTCCAATGAAAACAGCCTGTATCGGCAGCCTTACCACTTCGTCCTCGGTATAGGGCTCTCCCGTTTTCATGAGCCTACGGAGATCACTCTATCGCTTGCATGGCCCATTACAATCATATCTGTCGTGATTGGCGCACTGGGAGGAACCAAGCTGCAGCTTAGAATTACACGACCAAGGGGTCCTTACATTTTGAGATCCATAAGCCGTCTGGCAACCTCATCGGCAACTTGCCCATCGGGTTCCTTCTCGCCGGTTAGTTGACTCTCCTAAATTTGACAGGGTTAACCATCTATGCCTCCTTACTCCAGGAAAGGGAGGTCCATTCCGAAAATGAAAGCCATTTCTTTCTAAGAGTTTACTGGTAATCGTACTGCTACCATTGGCAAAGATATGTTTTGCTCGGATAGTAAGATGAGGCTGACAGATAAGAACATAACCCAAAAGGGTAAGCGATTTAATAAGGAAGGGAGAAGAATAGGGAGGAGAAAAAACCGCTTCTTGCAGCCTTAAGCTATTATACAAACCCTACCTTTTTAATATTTTAGAGTATTTTGCATCAATAATAAAAATATGTCAAGCTTTTATTTTTTTTTATTTATTTTTCGTAATTCCATAATATTTTTGCTAAATATTTTACCATCTTTTAACGGAAAAACCGTCAGCATCTTGGTGCTTTTCTAAATTCAGGTACTTTTCGGCACTCTCATTCTCATGGGTCCTCCACTTGAATTTCTCCCTTAACATCAGGGCAACTGGTTCCTACGTTTCCCACAGGAGCGGGAATGCGGTTCAACAAACTGATAATGCACCCTCAAATCGCGATGCCGAAAGTGATATACTATTTCCCCTTCAACTAAGCCTCTTTTTGATACTTGAATGAAATATTGACCTTGGCCCTGTAATTCTTTACCTTACCGTCCTCTACAGTTAGATCCAATTTGATGACTTCGGCAACCCTCAAATCTCTCACGGTCTCTGCAGCGGTTTCCACGGCCAACTTAGCCGCTTCTTCCCAAGATTTATCGCTCGTTCCAACCAGTTCGATGATGTTGTATGTGCTTCCTTTTGTCATGTCCCTCCTCCTTTCACCTTCTTGAATTTTATGCCAATATTGCTGAGCCCTAAACGCCTCATGATGTAATAATAAAACAAATAGATTTATTTGGCCAATCTTTTATGAGAAAGCCCGCATCTGTGCGACTGAACGGTCAAAGGGACAGACCCAGGGCGGATTGCGTTCTACGGATAGAGCTGGAGTGGGGTGAATGTCATCTGGTGCGCGGCGTTTGACGAGCGTGTGAAGGTCACGGGTAAAGGGGACACTGGAGACATCATCACGTTTGCACGCGAACAGATGAAAACAGAAGAAGGTTTGAACCACAAATTCACCTTCTCCGGCCCTGTCTATTTTGATCGAATGAAAAGAAAAGGGCTTTATTCAGTTGATGTGAGGGCCATCGAGGAGAGAGTTGCCAATGCTGGTGCGACAGGAGTCTTTTCAGAAAGAGCCTAAAAAATTCGGGATTACAATAACGGTGACAAAGTGGGGACTGGTTTGAAACCGGGCCTGAGATACGTTGGAGAAAGTGCAACCAGAGAGATATTGGGAATGAAGCCTCCTGGGGATTTTTATGCCCTGTGGGAGGCTTTTAAGACATACTTACCGCCTCAATCCAGTTTGTGATCATGGAGACCAGGCGTTCGCTCTGCTTTACCCAGGAGAAGTGCCCCAGTGAACTGCACCCAAGATTTCTTGGGGTCAAGTGCCATCGGGTGAGTCCAGAGAGCGGCATCCTTTGACAGAGACGGTCCGCAGCCGGCTTTGGGGCGAATCCGTCATCTGAAAACGAAATTGCCAGAACCGGCATTTCGAGATTTCTGGAAAGTTTTTCGTAATCGACGCCCTTACGGATCATGTCGTATCGCCCACTCCTCATGATTCGGGCCCAATCACAAATGAGCCGTCTGGCTTCCGTTCCACCTACGCGAAGTTTCTTCCCCGGATGATAGCCCAATACACTTGCAATCAAGGCAAACGTCTGGGTCATGAGAAGGATCCGTAGACCGTGGGGAAAAGGCCAGTCCCGATAGTATAGCGAAGGGGCAGCAACCAAAATAAGACCAGTTGCTTTCTCTGGCTTTTCGCTTAAATAGAGGGTACTTAGCTGGCCGCCCAAACTGTGCCCCAGGATAATTTTTGGGGAATCAGGAAAATGATTCTTTGTCTGGTCGATGATGCAAGGCCAGTCATATACCACCATATCGCCATATCCAAAATCGCTTGCTCTGCTTGGTCGAATGCCGCTCTCTCCGTGGCCGCGCAAATCGGCAGTGACAACGTTCAGACCCTTCTTCACGAAATTGTGCGCCAACGGTTCGTAAAAACGGGCTTTGACTCCCATGGCCGGCATGCAGATAATGGTGGGAGCCCTTTCATCCAACGCGGGAAAGACGGTGATTTTGGAAGACGCACCGTCATCACTTCGGACTTTGATTTTTTGAGGGCCTAAGACAATGCTCACCGTGTGAAATGTATGGGGTTGAAGGTGCTCTTGCATCTATACGTCTCATATCGGCCAAATTTTGGACCGAACTCAACACCGCTGCAAAACCTATACTTGAAAAAGGCGCGAGTCAAGTATCCGCCGGTTTTGTGACCAATTTACCACATAGCGCGGGTGACTGCAAATTGAACGGGCCGAATTCTCAAAGAGACCGTACCGTCGAGGTCAACCCGTTAATTGGAGCCAGGTTGATCGTCGTTTTCTGATCAATATTAGCGATGGGGAAGTTGCGATATCTGCTAAGACCTTTTCGTCTGGCGTCTCACAGCATTGCCCTCATCTTAGACTCTTTATAGCGCAAGATTGCATATAGGGTTGGTCTTCTTGGAGATCAAGATTGATAAAAAAGGCAGGGCGAATGCAAAACCCTGCCTTTTCCCGAAGCCCTGTTCAGGCCTTGTCATTTTCGCAGCCCTGCTCAGCATTATCCGCCTTTGGGCCGCAGCACGTTTCCATCATGGCGTTCATCATTTTTTTCCCCATGGCGGAGCAATCGATGGAGCCATCTTGGCTGCCACAGCATCTGCTCATCATTTCAACCATTTTCCCGAAATCCGCGGGAGTGTCCTTAAAGCCGCTGCAACCGGCCTTATCCCTTTTGCCTTTTGTTTCTTCCGTGTCCATTTCTGACCTCCTTCTTTTTTTGATGGTTAACAATATGCCTCATTGAAGCAAAAAGTAGCCTCAATGATCTAAAATACGTTTTTTATTTTTGTACTCTTCTTCGCTGATCTCGCCGATGGCATATCGTTTGTCGAGTATGTCCATTGGCGAATCTGAGGCATTTATGAGGTTGCGCCCCTTGTGACGGGAGCCAAACCCACAGATCGATCCACCCCTTCTTCCCCTCATTATGAAAAAACAGAGTGCTATCATGACAACTGGGAATATCCACCAGAACGAAAAGTCGCAAAACTCTGATCCGGCCATGTCCACCACCTCCTTTCTAATCCCCCAAGCTAATCCCCCAAGCGATACCTTTAAAGCACTGAATCTCAAAACGCCACAGATCAGGCGGTCTGCCTGAAAGCTGCTGCAATATTCAGCCCTTTCTATTCAAAATTGAACTGGGAGAGATATTCCATAAGCTTTTTTCTGTTTTCGGACTCTAAGATTGATGGTCCTGTAAAAAGTCGGGAAGCACCCCTTGTCGTCATTCCCGCGAAAGCGGCAATCCAGTAAAATCAACGAGTTCTGGACTCCCGCTTTCGCGGGAGTGACGTCCTTGGAGACTTTCTACGAGACCATCAAGATTGGGCAGTCATTTTGATCTTTTGCACCTTCGGCTACACGCGTGGCAAATACCAAACATGTAGGTTCTCTGCACTCCCTGCAATTGGTTTTTGGCAGGAGTTTCAATATTTCCAGAATGACTGGTTTTGATGTACTTTTATAGCTCGGCTCAATTTCATCATGCCTATCCCACACATCGTTAATCTCACTTTGAAGCCAGCAAAGGATTTTATCTGCCTCCGTTTCATCCTTGAGAGCGTTGACTGCAATTTTTCTTGGATGAACGGTAATTAACTTGCCATGTACTTTGAAGGTTACGGAAGATGGATCTTGGGTATAAGAATCTCCTCCTAATTCTGTATTGAGAAAAGGCAATACTTCTTCGATATTCTCATCAAGATGGGCAAAACAGTGGACTGATTGAGCACTTGGCATGCATTTTGATCTAAATATTTCTTTAGTGTATGTCTTCAGGAACATGGCCCCGTACCCTCCATTTCAAGTTGAGAATATAACAGCATGATATCTGTGGTGAAGCATTTTTCAATTCTGGATTCCGGGTTTTTTCGGGCGTGGTTGCAAACCGGACAATTGTGGCAGATCCTGGCCTGTATCTTTTTAAACATCGTAAGCTTTTCCTTTCTTGGGGTTGTTTTTTTCTTGACTAAACTATTCTTGATTGTTTCCATTTTCCTTATCTCTTCTCATCGAAATCGATTAAGGCCCTCGCCTTTATTAATAGAGACGTATCCTTCTGAAAAAAGGTTACAGGGAAACACATTTTTTTGAGAGAATTTTCAACTGCAGAACTTTTTCTTAAGGGAAACAGATCTGTCCCACAATA
>JACNIU010000128.1 GCA_014382905.1 Desulfobacterales bacterium | reverse complement strand
ACCTCACGAGGATCAAAATTCCAAAGTTCGACCTCTCTGAAGTGCGGAATGTAGGCCGCAATGTTCCCAAAACAAGTATTTTCCACAGGTACATGCCTGAACGGCCATTGTTGGGGTCCACATTGTCTGGCACAATATCCATTAATACTTCGAAAACTCGATCACGAACTTCCCGATTGTAATATATGCTTTGAAGGCCCATCAGCACTTCTGGGATTTCATCTCGAGAGCGCGGGTCGAACTTAATATCTCCTATGGCAAGTTCTCCGATTTTCATTTGCATATCGATCACTTTTCGCATACTTTATCTCCGAAGATTTGCTTATTCGCGCTTTACAGAAAGTAATAGCCATTACCAACAAAACTAATTGATCATCAATTCTGTTAAAATAATACCATTTACATTAACCAACGTAAAGCATAAAATGCGCTCAAAAGCAAGTAAATCTCAAAATCTTCGTCGTTGAAATATGCACGAACCGCTGGAAATTACATCGATTTCTGTTTTTCGGTCAAACACTAACTACAGCGCTGAAGGGCAATGCCATCAGAGCATGAAGCTCATTTGATGAGTAATTCGAAAAGGGAGCAGCTAATTGTTTATATTTCTCTCCTTTTGGAATTTCGGGACACATTTTGTACAAGTCAGCTGCTTCAAGGAACAGACGGCTTGAAATGCGCTTACGCATTAATTGGGCAGTTTCCTTTTCATAGCTTTCTGCTATTATAGCTAAATGCTCAAGATATTTTTCCCATGATGGAAGACCAGCTTTTTGTCCAACGCCAGCCCCTGCAAATAGACAAGAACTAGCTTTGCTCACAAAGTCCTTTATCCTAGTTGCTAGTTTACTGACTTCATCTGAAACCATGTTTGACTCCCTTTATATGGTAAATCATAGCAATGTTCTCGCCACCTCTGGTCTTTAGAGATGGGTGGAAAACAGTAAGATAGAGCCGAATCATTTAAAATATTTCAGTTGATCTTTATAGTCTGATCTCCTGATCTCCGGGACGTCCATCAATAAGTAAGTAACTCATACAAATAGCTGATATTAAGCGTTGTTTGGATTTCCCGAAAAAAAACTTCCTATCCGTTTAAATACGAAACTACACTCAGGCTGCTATCCGCTCAAGATGGGCAATGTCTACATTTTGTTTCGCTTTCCATAAATCAAATTGAAGTTGAAGCCTTAGCCATCCTTCGGGAGTACGACCGAAAACCTTTGAAAGTCTCAAAGCCATTTCAGGACTAATGCCTGACTTCCCGTTCAAAAGCATTGAAAAAGTCTTCCTGGTAACACCAAGGGATTCCGCTGCCTTGGTGACGGTTAGATCGAGTGGTTCCACACAAAACTCCCTTATTATTTCACCTGGATGAGGTGGATTATGCATGCCCATAAAAATCTCCTTTTAATGATAATCTTCATAATTTACTTCTAAAACATCTCCGTTTTTCAGCTTGAAAGTCACCCGCCAATTTCCGCTAACCTTCACAGCCAATGTATTCTTTCTTCTACCTTTTAGCTTGTGCAAATTCAGACCAGGCAAATCCATATCATCAATATTTTCGGTTGTCTCAAGAAGTGCGAGAATTTTTCGAAGGCGCTCGGCGTGCTGTGGGTTGACCCCGAAAGGACGTCCTGTTTCAAATAGCCTCTTTAGCCCTTTATGTTTAAACGATGTTATCATTACGGCTATTGTAACCTATGTCGTAACGAGTGTCAATGATGATCGTTTTTTGTACTGATTTTCGGGACGTGAAAAGTGAAAAGGGGTCAAGGCACTTTTGACTCCTGCTTATTTATAAAGTATTCAGCTCTCAGCCGTATGATTTGTTGATTTCAAGCAATGCCCCTTGTTTCGGCCATGAATGCCATTTGCCCTGCGGTATTGGCAGGGGGTCTGCGGCGCAGGGCTTCGGGGTTCGGGTGCCTGTTCACCAATTACACTATTGGCCTATGAAATCAGCAGAGAACCGTCTCAGGTTTCGGTTTTTGTTTTTTAAAATTCCAAATTTGTGATGAAGGTTTTCGCTCCCAACAGGAAAAATAGCTCCTGTCAGGAGATGGGTGGGCACATCTTGAGGTGTTTGTCCATGGGGGAACCTATGGGGATTCGCGTTGCGAGTTACAGGTTACAGGTTATAGGTTGTAGGTTGTAGGATTAACTACGCACTGTGATGATAGCGGAAACCACAAGGAAGTCAAGAAAAATCGATTAACCCTTTAAACCTCAGCTATGCTGATGGCCCCAGCGTTGCTTTGCGGGTAAACGCGAGAATTTTTTTCACCGCCCGCTTCGCTCAAGACGCTAATGCCGCAAAGGGGGGGTTGTTGGTTGACTGCTGTCGGTTAAATGACGTATTCGTCTTCAGGGAAGAAACACTTTTTCACGGTAGTAGATCAGTTCGTTGATCGATTCCTTGATATCGCTCAGGGCCAGATGCGCCTTGTCTTTCTTGAAAGGGGGGAGGGCGGGATACCACCGCCGAACCAGTTCCTTGACCGAACTGACGTCAATGTTGCGGTAATGGAAGAATGCCTCCAGGCGCGGCATATGTTTAACCAGGAAACGGCGATCCTGCCCGATGGAGTTTCCGCACAGGGGCGATGCGCCTTTTTCACAGTATTGGGACAGGAATTGGAGCGTTTCCTCTTCAGCCCGGTCACATGTAAAGGGGGATGCCTTGATGCGATCCAGCAGGCCCGAGGCCCTGTGATGTTCCAGACTCCAGGGTTCCATGGCGGAAAGGATATCTTCCGGATGGTTGATGGCCATGTCCGGTCCCTCGGCTACCACGTTGAGCTGGTCGTCGGTCACGATGGATGCGATTTCAACGATTACGTGATGGTCGGGATCCAGCCCTGTCATTTCAAGGTCGATCCAGATGAGATGTCTTGCCAATTCTTGTCTCCAGGTTCATTTCGTGCAAGTTGGCCGGTTACGAAGTAAAGACCACCGAGGCGAAGCTGACGGCGGATCGGGTGGGCGCTTCGTGCCATATCTCATAATTGAGAAGTTCCCCCTGACATTCCGGGAGTACCTCAAGGAGGCATGCAAGGGCGGAGAACCCGCAGACATTGAACTGATCGTTTACCCGTCTCGATTCTTCCCAGAAACTATCCGCGTCGAACCCCGTCAGGTGTATTAGCAGATTCCGGTCATGTTCCTCGGAGCGGCTTTGCAGGTAGGATGCCGGCATTTCATGCCCGAATTTCGGGCCGGTATGGGAGAAGTCAACGCCTGCTACCAAAAGGGTTTCCTGGTCCGGGTCCTTGAGGATCAGCCTGAGTTCATCCAAAAAACGACCTGCATGTTCGAGGTATGCCCCCCTGCTGTACTCAGGAAGGCCCGCCTGTAGAAAACCGCACAGGATCGGGATGATTGTAAAGTCCTTGCCAGCGATCAGATGCTGGAGAAATATAAGCTGGAATTCGATGGAGTGTTCGGACCGATGGATAAAGTCGTCAACAGCGATGATGTCCTGCCCCGCTTCCCGTAACCGGCGGATGGTTTCCTGCTCACTCTGTGTGATCCCCAAGGGGGTCTCAAAATCCTTGTCCGTCAAAGAGAAGAGGGCCTTTTGAAGTTGATGCCCCACGCCCAACAGTATGATCCGGGAAGGGGAGGTGTGTTTCACCATCTGATAGGCGGTCGAATAGCCTTTGTATCCCACATTGAGGTCAATGTGGGGGGCTATTAAGGCCACCACCTTACCCTTTGGTTCGGGCCAGGGCGGCTGGCTGTTCAGGATCTCATCTATCCTTAGTCTTAACTCTGATCGGTTTTCCGGGTAGCTTTTCCCGCAATGGGAACAGGGTCTTATTTTCTCTGAAGTGAACTGGGTGATGATTCGATCCCTGGCATTCTGAAATCTCTCTGAATCGAGGAGAAATGATTCATCAAGGTGGGCCAGAAGGCTGTCTATCTCATCTGTCCCCACCAGGACGCCCCCCTTCTGCCGCATCAGCTCCATCTGCAGGTCCCTGACGCCGGTGGTCCCGTCAAGGAGCATCATGAGCTGGTATAAAGGGATGCCTACCGCCTTTCCCTCCTCAACCAGACCAAGAGGGTCCCTGATGAGGACAAACTGCTGTCCCTTGTGCTGGACAGGAAAGAATTCCAAGTCTCGCCTTGCCATGGGTCGTGTTTCAGTCATTGCGGGTTGCCAGTTTCCCGTTTCATGGACGCCCTCAGCCTGTCGGTAGCCTCCTTGTCAACCTTCCTGGTTTCGACATTGATTACCACACCATAATCTTCCCTGGCCCTTTCTTTGCTGACGTATCCATCGGCCACATTTTCTGAGACCAGCTCCGGGTCACGTTCCAGGGGATTTCCAAAGCCTCCTCCCCCTGCAGCATCCATGGTAACGACATCTCCCGGGCCGAACTGGGTTAATCCGTAAGGATTTCCGTGTCTGTCGTTTATCAAAAACCTCGCTTTGGCACCGCTCTTACCGTCAAACAGGCCCTCAGGGGGATAACGATACCTTCCGGACTGTATCCCGAGATACACCGGGGGAATGGGGGCATATTCATCGTCAGGGGCCCTAAAAACGACCCGTCTCCCCAGGCCCCCCATCTGCTTTCCGGGGCCACCCGAGTCTGTCAGGAGTTCCCTTCTCTCCACAATAAGGGGCGTGTCGCTCTCAAATATCTCCACAGGGGTGTTGGCCCCGTTGGCGGGGAAGATGTAGTCGTAATAGCCGTCATTGAGAGCGCTTGCGCCCATGCCGCCGCCCCGGATGATCACAGAGTGCCAGGGGGTTGCGTCGTTCCGTTTGCCATAGAATACGTTCATGGTGGCAGGGGTCCCGCCGCTTCCCGCGATGACCCTGTGGGGGAGGATCTTGGCCATGGCCCTGTAGACGATTTCGGTCAGGAAATGTCCGATCTGCATCCTGGCGGCGACCGCCGCAGGGAACCTGCAGTTGACAACGCTTCCTTCGGGGGCCTTCATGGCGATCGGTACAGCGCACCCGTCGTTGTTAGGGATGTAGGGATCGAATATGCTCTTCATGGCCATAAACACGTAGGCATAGGTGAAATTGAATACGACGTTCCCTCCCCAATCCACCTGCGGGGAAGAACCGGCAAGGTCAACGGTTATCCCGTTTCCATCCACCCGGACCGCCACCTTGATGACCACGTCATCCTTCCCCTCCATCTGTTCCACGATCCCTTCGGCCTCATAGACGCCATCCGGCACCTTCTTAATAGCCTCCCGCATGCTCTTCTCGGTGCGGCTGATGATCTCATCTGCCAGGTCATCCAGGCCGTCCAGTTGATACTCGTCAAGCATCTGGCAGATCTTCTCGGCGCACACATGATTGGCCGCTATCTGTGAACGGATATCACCGGTTACCTCCTCCGGGGTGCGGACGTTCCATCGGATCATGTCAATAACGGCCCGGTTGGGCACGCCACCCTCCTCCAGCTTGACCAGGGGGATAAAGAGACCATCCTCAAACACGTCGTGGTTGTCGGAAGATACCCGCCCCCCGATATCGGAATGGTGAAATACGCAGGCGGTCCAACCGGTCAATTTCTCGTTGTGGAATATGGGACTCATGACGCAGATGTCATTTAAGTGACCGGCCAGGGCCCAGGGGTCATTGGTGATATACACGTCGCCGGGACCGAAGCTGTCTTCGGGGAGCTTTTTGACGAGATTTTTGATCCCCAATGCCATGGCCCCGGACTGGCCGGGTGTGGCAAAAGACCCCTGTGCCAGTTCTCTCCCTTTCCGGTCCGTGAACATGCAGGTATAATCATGGGCATCCCGGAGCAGGCTCGAGAAGGCGGTACGGGCGACCGTGCTGTCTGCCTCGTCCACAATGGAGATCAGCCTGCGCCATAATATCTCTAAGGTTATGGGATCAAATTTTTCTCCCATTCGGGTACCTCCTTTAATACAACTAATACAACGAAAATTCTGTCTGTTTACTACTTTAAACGACTCTCAAGAAGCACAGATCAGGCGCAGAGCGTAAGGGTAAGGCACAACCAGGAGAGAAAGCATCCAATGATGCCTTAAGCCTTGAGCCTTATGCCTGCTGAAACTCAATCCACAAAAACCCGTACTCATCTACGGAAACAGCGGCGTCTTCTCCGACAATAACGGTGGACTCTCTCTCTTCTATAATGGCCGGACCCTGAAGTGTTGCGCCCGGGAACAGCTTGTACCGGTCATACACCGTGTAGGGGATAAAATCCTTGACAAGCCCTGAGTATGCCTGACGCTCTCCCTTTATGGCATCCTGGAGAGATGTTCCGTTTCTCTCAAGCTTGGGCAGGCGAAGGAGTCGTTCAGGCAGGCAGGCCCGTATTTTGAAATTGATGAACTCCACCTGGGAATCCGGATAGGTCCTGCCATAGAGCCTTTCATAGGTCTTGTCAAAGCGTCTTCGCACCTCTTCCCGTTTTACCTGGGTAAAGACGCTCTCCGGGATCGGAATGCCGGTCTCAGAGCCCTGCCCGACGAAACGCGCGTCAAGTGATCGCTCAAATCTGATTTCTTCCTCCTTGCCGGATTTGTGGAGGGCCTTTGCCCCTTCGGCCTCCATCTCCAGATAGATCTTTTCGATCTCATTGAAATCCGCGTCATTCAGAGAGACCTTATGGCTCCTCACCATATCAAAGGCCCTCGGGGCGGTAAAGAAACCTAAGGCCGAACCCACCCCTGCGTTCGGCGGGACCAGGAGTTTGGGTGCGCCCAATTTCTTGGCCAGGCCATAGGCATGGACCGGACCGGCCCCGCCAAAGGCCGCAACCGTCACGATCTTGGGGTTGCCGCCCTTTTCGGCGATATGGGTCTTGGCAGCTCCGGCCATAGTTTCGTTAATGAGGTCATGGATGCCCCATACGGCCTGGATGAAGGAGACACCTAAAGGCCTGGCGATCTTTTCTTCAATGCCGCGCCTGGCCGCCTCCCTGTCCAATTTCATCTCGCCGCCCAGAAAGTAGTTTTCATCCAAATAACCCAGGATGAGATCCGCATCGGTGATCCCCGGTTCGGTGCCGCCTCTGGCATAACAGATCGGCCCTGGATCGGCCCCGGAGCTCTCGGGCCCGACCTGGAGGGTGCCCATCTTGCTGACCTTGGCGATGCTTCCGCCGCCGGCCCCGATCTCCATCAGGTCAACGACCGGCACCTGGATGGTCAGCCCGCTCCCTTTCATGAACCTCTGGACCCGGCCCACTTCAAAGGTGGGGACGACACCGGCAACCCCCTTCTGGATCAGGCAGGACTTGGCCGTGGTGCCGCCCATATCAAAGCAGAACATCTCGGGGATATCGAAAAGCCTTCCATAGTACTGACCGGAGATGACCGCTGCCGTAGGCCCGGATTCGATGATCCGGACAGGGAACTCGGCTGCCGTTTCAACGGATGTGATGCCCCCGCTGGAAAGCATGATAAAGAGTTTCCCTTCAAAGCCGATCGATTTTAATCTGCCTGAGAGCTTGGACAGATAACGCCCGGTCAGGGGCTTTACATAAGCATTGGTGACCGTGGTACTGGTCCTTTCATATTCTCTTATCTGGGGGAGGACCTCGTAGGAGATGGAGAGAGAGATCTCGGGCGCCTCCTCCTGTATGATCTTTTTGATCATCAGTTCATGGGACGGGTTTTCAAATGAGTTGATCAAACAGACTGAGATAGACTCAACTCCCATCTGGAGGAGTCTACGCACCACCTCCCTCGCTTCCTCCGGTTTCAACGGTTTAAGAATGGTGCCGTCGCTCCTGACTCTTTCATCCACCTCTAAACGAAACCGCCTGGGTATCAGGGGCTTGGGGAATTCAGCAAAGACATCATAGGGGGCATATCGGATTTCCCTGCCCAGTTCCAGAACATCCCTGAAGCCGTTGGTGGTAATCAATCCGGTCTTTGCGCCCTTTCTCTCGATAATGGAGTTAATGACCAGGGTGGTTCCATGAATCACTTCATCTAATTCCTGGACAAAACCGGGGACCGTCTTCTCCAATTGCCGTATCCCCTGTTCGACGGCATCCGAAGGATCGCTCGGCGTGGTCAAGCATTTGTTTATGTGTATTTCGCCTGTCCGGTCGTTGAGCAGCACAAAATCGGTAAAGGTGCCGCCGATGTCACAGCCTAAGCGATAAAACCTGTCAGACATGAATACCTCACTTGCTGGATGCTGGTTTTTCCAAGTTTGAAGTTACGAGTTTGGAGTGCCTAAAGTTAAGAATAGGGAAAATTCCGATTTAAACTTTACACTTCACACTTTTTTCTCTTTGAGGGCGGTTAATATCTTCTCCGGGGTGATCGGCAGGTCTTTGATACGGACACCTATGGCATCATAAATGGCATTGGCAATGGCCGGGGCCGATGGGACGCAACCGGGCTCTCCGATACCCTTGGCACCGTATGGACCGTCTTGGTCCATGGTCTCGACAATCACCGGTTCAACAGGGATCTTGTCTTTGGCGGTGAGCATTTTGTAGTCCCTGAAGTTGGCGTTCATGACCTCTCCCTTTTCAAGGATCAGCTGTTCGGTGAGTGCATATCCTGCTCCCATGGCTGCGGCCCCGTAGATCTGGCCTTCTAAGAGCATCGGATTGATGGCCCTCCCCACATCATGGGCCGCAATATACTTGAGGATCTTCACCTTGCCGGTGTCCTTGTCCACCTCCACCTCCACGCCATGGGTCCCGTAGGCATAGGTCTTGGAGAGGTTCCCTTTGAACTCCCTGTCCAGATTCTCGTTGTCCGGATCATAGAAGTATTCCGCCGCGATTATGGTCCCGCCTTTGCTGAAGTGGGCACCGCGGAGGATCCGCGAGAGCGGGATCTTCTTTTCGGGGGCGTTAAGGTCGTAAACCATACTGTCTTTAATCCCGAGGTTATCGGGTTCTTTATCCAACTTAGTCTGCTGCTTGTTCCCATCCTTGTCTTTCCACCGGTCCACATACCCTGCCGCGATCTGGAGGATCTGCTCTTTCACCTTCCGGGCCGCCATGACAGCGGAATTTCCGGCAACAAAGGTAGTCCGGCTTGCATGCACGCCGACATCCCAGGGGCAGACATCGGTGTCGTTATCAATGATTTTGACATCCCCCGGGAGGACCCCCAATTCATCTGCCACGATCTGGGCGATAACGGTCTCAGCGCCCTGGCCGATATCGGTGGCACCTGTGAAAACATGAACGCTTGCGAAGTCATCGACTTTTATGATGGTTCCGCAGCCGTCCGATTTGTAGACCCTGGCGCCGCCGCCTACGTGAATCAGGGAGGCCATTCCGATCCCCCGGCCTTCTATCCTGCCTCCCTTTTTCCGGTTCTCCCAGTTCAGTTTCCTGCCCACCTCCCGGATGCATTCCTTCAACCCGCAAGTGGTGATTTTGAACCGCTGCGGGGTGCACTCACCCGGTTCGTTGGCATTGATGAGCCGAAGCTCCATCGGGTCAATCCCTGCCTCGTTGGCCAACTGGTCCATGTTTGAGTCAATGGCAAATGTGGCCTGGGGATTTCCATAACCGCGCATGGCCTGGGACCAGGTATTATTGGTGTAGATACATTTGGCCTCGTAGCGTACATGGGGGACCTTATACAAAGAAGATATGGGCATCATCATCACAGAAGGGGTTGTCGCTCCCCACGATGTGTAAGCGCCGTTATCGAGGATCATGGAGACGTCTCTGAAGATAAGTCTCCCCTCTTTGTCACACCCCTGGGCGATATTGATGATGGCCGGCTGTCTTGTGGATGTGTGGCAGAACTCTTCTTCCCGGGTGTAGACGATCTTGACAGGCTTCCGCGTCACATAGGCCAGCAGAATGGCAATGTATTCAAAGGCGTATGTATCCAGTTTGCTGCCGAATCCCCCGCCGATGGTGGGCTTGACCACCCGCGACTTGCTCCCCTTTAGCCCCATGGCCCTCAGGGCGTCGTTGAAATCTTTTTGCGCAAGATACGGGATCTGTGTGTTTCGATGCATCGTCAGGTTGTTCCTGAGATCGAAATTGGCAATGACGCCCTCTGTTCCCATGCAGCAGTGTGTCACCCAGGTCAGTTCGAAGCGATCTTCTGCAACAAAATGAGCCCCCTTTCTGGCTGCCTCCACATCCCCTGCCACGAGTTTCCAGGGAATCCGCAGGATATTGCTCTTATTCTCCTCATGGACCAGGGGGGCGCCTTCCTTCATGGCCTCTTCAGGATCAAAGATCCCCGGCAGGGCCTCATATTCCACCTGGATCAGCTTGAGGGCCTCTTCCGCTATCTCCGGGTCCGTAGCAGCCACTGCGGCCACTTCATCCCTGTAGGACCTGACCTTTTCCCCCTTGAGCGCCGGCTGGTCTTTCATAAAACCAAAGCGGATCTCCGGGACATCTTCAGCCGTAATGACCGCTCGTACCCCCATTAGCTTCTTTGCCTTTGATGTATCAATACGGATGATTTTGGCATGGGGGTATCTGCTCCGCAGTATTTTGCCGTACAGCATGCCAGGCACCTTCAGGTCCTGAATATATACAGATCTCCCTGTTACCTTGTCCGCTGCATCCAGCTTGGGGATCCTCTTTCCGACGTATCCTGATGCTTCCATTTGCCTCCCGTCTCAACAACGATGACTATACTTCCGTTGGCACGCCCGCTTTCTCTTTGTACGCGTGGCTGGCGGCCTTTATCGAGTCAATAATCTGGATGTAACCGGTACAACGGCAGAAATTCCCGGCCAGGGCGTGTCGTATTTCATCTTCTGTCGGATCGGGGTTCTCCCCCAGGAGACTTTTTGCAGACATGACCATGCCCGGACTGCAGAAGCCGCACTGGACACCGCCCTGCTCGACAAATGCCTTCTGCAGGGGATCAAGTTCTCCCGAGGGTCTGGCAAGGCCTTCTATCGTAGTGATCTCTGCTCCTTCAATCTCCATAACGGGGAAGAGGCACGAATTGACCGCTTTGCCGTTGATCATAACCGTGCACGCACCGCATTCCCCAGCTTCGCAACCGGATTTGGTGCCGGTCAATTCAAGATGTTCCCTGAGGAGATGAAGGAGGGTCCAGTGGGGTTCAGCCTCGATTTCCACCTGGTCTCCGTTCAATATAAACGAGACAACTTTTTTCATCTGACCACCTCCGATTTACTTGCTTGCCCTTTGTATTGCAACTTTCGCCATCCTCGGTACCAGGACTTTTACCATGTCTCTCCGATACCAGGCTGCGCAACGTATGGTGTCCCTCGCCTTACACTCTGCTGCGGCAGCTTCCCCTGCTTTTTTCAGGGTCTGGTCATTTAGTGCTTGGCCTTCCATGGTCGCTTCGGCATTTCTTGCCCGCATGGGTGTCGGGGCCAGCACCCCCAACCCGATTCTCGCCCGGGTGCAGGTCAACATATCATCCTCAAGAGATACCATGACAGCGACACCCAACAGAGGCAGTTCCATGGCCGCTCTTCGGGTATGCTTGCAGTAGGCCCCTCCGGTACGGGAGGGTAGTCTCGGAATCACAAACTCCGAAAGAATTTCTCCCGGCCTCAGAACGGTTTCGCCCGGACCCACAAAGAGGTCTTCAAGGGGCATGGCCCTCTCACCTTCAGGACCCCTGATTCGAATCTCAGCGCCCAAGGTGATCAACGGTATGGCGCCGTCGGCAGACGGAACTGCATTAACGATATTCCCTCCGATGGTGGCCACATTTCTGACCTGAACGGATCCGATGTTCTCAACCGCATCGGTGAGGATAGGAAATTCCTTCCTGATGACCGGAGAGAGTTCCAACATGCGGTGGGTAACCATCGCTCCGATTCTCAGCTCTCCGTCCTCATAGGTGAGATGGTCAAGGCCTTGAAGATGCCTGAGAGAGATCAGACATCCTGGTTTGATCTTGCCGTCTTTGATCTTGACCATGACATCTGTACCCCCGGCGATATATTTAGCCGCTTCTGTCTGCTTCCCGAAGAGGGAAATCGCTTCGTCGACGGAGGTGGGTTTCAAGTAATCGAACTTGTTCACTGTCCTTCTCCTTTATTCTAATTCCGCCCTCTGCCTTCTATTAGCCCCTGTTGTCAAATACGCGTTTGCTCTTTCTCTCGGATCTCGGCAACGTTCCGTAATCCACCAATTCCAGGCCAACGCTGACTAAAATCTGTTTCTTGATCTCCGCTCCTATTTTTTGGCTCAGTTCCGGGTCGAGCCCTTTATCGATCCCCTGTCCCCGCTCTACCTTGAGGGTCATGTAGTCCTTTCCGTCTTTTTTCCGGTCCAGGATAATCTGGTATTCACTCCCTATGCCTTCAATCCCCGACAGTACGTGATCGACCTGACCGGGATAGATATTTACCGCCCTGAAGATAATCATATCATCGGAGCGGCCCAAGATACGATCGTGCCTTGGGAGGATGGATCCGCAGGGGCACGGGCCCGGGAGCAATCGGGTGAGGTCCCTGGTTCGGTAGCGGATCAGGGGAACACCTTCTTTTTGAAGGGTGGTCACCACCATCTCTCCTGTCTCTCCTTCAGGTACCGGCTCGAGCGTATCCGGATCCAGGATTTCGAGGATATAGTAATCCGCCCAGTAATGGATCCCTGTGTGGTAAATACAATCCAGCCCTGTGCCGGGACCGTAAAGTTCTGTCATGCCCGGGATGTCGAACATATGTTCGACACCCAACAGCTCCCGGATGCGGTCTCTCATGGCATCACTGGACCGCTCGGACCCGAATATCATCTTTTTCATACTTATTTTGTTCCGGATACCGCGCCTGTTGACCTCCTCGGCCATCAGAAGCCCCATGGAGGCGGTGCAGCACATGACCGTGCTCTGAAAGTCCATCAAGAACTCGCACTGCATATCCAGGTTTCCGGGGCCTGCGGGAACGGCCATGGCCCCAAAGGCCTCGCACCCCATCTGAAAGCTGATCCCGGCCGTCCATACACCGTAGCCAACTGCTATCTGGACCCGGTCCTCGGCGGTTAACCGGGCCATTTCATAACAGCGGGCAAAAAAGTGCGTCCAGTCATCAATATCCTTCTGGGTGTAACAAAGCACCTTTCTCTTCCCTGTTGTTCCCGATGATGCGTGAATGCGTACCACCTTGTCAAAAGGAACAGAGAGGAGCGGAAAGGGGTACCCCTCCTGAAGATCCATAGCGGTTGTGAACGGAAGGCGCTTCAGGTCATCTAAGGATTGGATGTCCACGGGTTGAACCCCGGCAGCGTCCATTTTTTGTCTGTAAGTGGAACACCCGTTGGAGGCGTGCTTCACCGTCCACTGAAGTCCTCTTAACTGATGCTTTTTCAGTTCTTCGCCTGTTTTCATCGCAGGCATAAAGGTCTTTGGCATTTCTTATTTCACCTCAATCAACAATCCTATTTCGCCATGTTCGGTATAATCAGGACAATCTCCGGGAAAATTATCAAAATAACAATACATACGATGCAGGCCATCAGGAAATAGCTCACGCTTTTGAAAATAGTGCCGAGCTCTATTTCAGGGGCCAGTGCCTTGACGACATATATGTTAACGCCTACCGGCGGGGTGATCGCACCCATGGTTGTTACCATGGTCAGGATGATGGCATACCATATCGGATCAAATCCGAGGGCCATTCCCAAGGGGAAGAATATGGGGATTGTCAGTACAAGAAATCCGAGGGAGTCGATAAAACAGCCCCCAACCAGATAAATGAGCAATATTAACGCTAAAACCACATAGGGAGAGACCGGAAGGGATGAGGCAAATTCCGCTACCATAAAGGGGAGTCGTGTTACAGCCAGGAAACGGCCGAAGATGATGGCACCTGTCACAAGAAAGAAGACCATGCAGGAGATTTTGAGGGAATCGGTTACGGAACTGATGAATCCCTTCCATGTGAGCCGTCCAGTTGCAATGGTGACCGCAAGCGTGAAGAATACGCCCACAGCGCCTGCCTCTGTTGGGGTGAACAGACCCACGTAAAGTCCGCCAATGACCAGGGCAAATATAACAACCGCCTCAATAACCCCCACAAGGGATTTAATTTTCTCTTTAAAGCTGAACCTGGGTCCTGCCGGACCGAACTTCGGGTAGATCCGGCAGAGGACAACGATGGTGAGGATGAACAGGAGCCCTAAGAGGATGGCGGGGAGGATGCCACCGAGGAAGAGCTTAATGATCGATTGTTCTGTCTGAAGACCGATGATGATAAGGACCACGCTGGGGGGCATCACCGTACCTAATGTCCCGCCTGTGACGATGGTTCCGCTGCTTAATCTCGTATCATACTTATATCTTGTCATCTGGGGGAGGGCGACCGCACCCATGGTGGCGGCAGTCGCCGTATTGGAACCGCAGATAGCGGCAAAGAGCTCGTCTGCCCCTATGGTAGCAATAGCCAATCCACCTCGCCAGTGACCAAACCATTTATAGGCGGCGGTATAAAGCCTTTCAGCGATACCGGAATTAAATGCCAGGTATCCCAAAAAGACAAAGAGAGGCACGACGGTGAGGCCGTAGCTTGAGAAAATGGTCCAGATGTCCATCCCCACGATGTTCATGGCAGCTTTGAAAGAGACCACATACCAGAACCCGCAGAAACCCACAACTCCCATGGCAAAGCCTACCGGCATACCTAAGAAGAAGAGAACCGCTAAGAGGATGATGATGCCGATGATGCCGATCAGGGTAGGGCTCACGTTTCATCCTCCTTTTTATTCATCAGAACCTTCAGAAACTCTGTCAGAAAAATCAGGGAGAGTACGGCACACCCCAAGGCGACGCCATAGGTGAAGGGATAATAGACGATCCGCAGCGTTTCTGTAACTTCGCCTGTTCTCCACAGGGTTGTCCCATACCTGGCGATCTGCCAGGCAGCTAAGGCAAAGAAGGCCATGCATATGAGATTGTTGATCGCGTTGAGCACATTCTGGGTCTTTTTCGAAAAGCCCAGAACTACAATATCTACGGAGATATGTCCTTTTTTGATCTGCGTGTAGCTTAAGGCAAAGGCCGTTAAAACAGCCCCAAAATATCCCATCAGCTCAAAGGTACCGCTCACAGGCTTCCAGACAAGACGCAGGAAGATATTGGAACATGTAAGAAAGATCATGGCCATCAGGAACAGACCGGCAATAAGTATGAGAACCCGGTTTAAGTAATGGCAGATCTTATCCAGAATGACCATGTTGGTCTCCGGGATTTTTCATTGAATATTGATGGTTATGTAAAAAGCCCGTCTGATTCAGGCCTGTGATAAAGAATGGCGAATTGAGGAATTTCGGAATGATCTAAGGGCTGCAATTGATCCCCGGTTTCAATTCCTTAATTCCTCAATTTGCTCTCAATTCCGCCCTCTATTTCCCTTCGTATTTGCTGGCAAAACTCTTAATGTCCTTAATAATGGCCTTGGCTGGCAATCCTTTTGCCTCGGCGTCCTTTATCCATTTGTCTGTCATCGGTTCCAGCAGTTTATCCCATTTGGCCTTTTCCTCTTTGGAGAGCTGGAACGTCTTGACGCCCTGGGTCTTTTCGGACCAGGCCATGGCGTCCTTTACATGATTGTCCATGTAGGTGCCGGTCCATGCCGATTGCTCGGGGCCCAGGTCATCAAAGACCTTCTGCACGTCCTTTGGCAGGGCATTCCATTTATCCATATTCATGACCACCGAAAAGGCATATACCGGGACCTGGGTCATGGTGACATACTTGCACAGTTCTGCAAATTTGAAGTCCTTCATGACCTCAAGGGACGAGAACAGCCCCTTGACTACCCCTTTTTGCAGGGCCTCGGGTGTCGCCGGCATGGGCATCCCTACCGGGTTGGCGCCCCAGGCCTTCAGGATCTGTGCGGCACCTCCCGAGGCACGAAGCGGCACTCCCTTTAGTTCATCCAGGTTCTGGATGGGGACCTTGGACATAATGTTGGCCGGTGCCGTAGTAAACATGGTCAGGACTTTCACCTTGGCAAAGGCCTCAGGTTTATATTTTTTGTAGAGATCCCAGAGGGTGAGGCTGCCCACTTTTGAACTGGGCAGGTCTAAGGGAAGAGAGGTTGCGTTGGTGACCAGGAAGCGCCCCGGCTGGTAGGCCATGCACAGGCAACCGATATCGGCGGTGCCTGCAATGACACCATCCAACATCCCCTTCGCGTCAAGGAGTGTCCCGCCGGGAAAGGTTTGAACGGCGATTGCTCCGTTGGTTCGTTTTTCCACCTCTTTTTTCCACCTTTCCATTTGAACACAGGGAAATGTGGGGGCTGGCGGGAAGTTCGCATAGGTCAGTTTGATAGGCTCCGCTGCAGCAGTCGTCGGCATCCAGCTAATGGTTAAAACCGTTGCCAAAAAAAATCCGGCCAAAATGAATCCAAATTTCCTTTTCATGATTCAAACCTCCTTTTCTGATGAACGAGTTGTTGACCAAAAATCCGAAGTAGACCTTGTTTGCACCCCCTTTCGCAGCCGTTCACGGCTAATCTCAATTCCCAGTTTCAAAAGATACCCGGTTCTCTGTATTCCCCAAAGACATCCCTAAACACATTTGCCATTTCTCCCACGGTTGCGTAGCGTTTACAGCATTCTACAAGATAAGGCATCACATTTTTCTTTTCAGCGGCAGCCTGCTTAAGGGCTTTAAGGGATTCGGTAACGGCCTTGTTGTCCCTCTCTTTTTTGAGCTGTTTGAGCCGCTCAATCTGAAGCTGTGCCCATGCATCGTTATATTCGTGGAGTTCCACCTCCATGTCAACGCCTTCAGTGTATCTGTTTACGCCGACCTTCGTGATTTCACCCTGCTGGAGCTTTTTTTCAAACTCATAGGCCTGCCTCCCCACCTCTCTCTGAACGTACCCTGTGGAAACCGCCTCCACCATGCCCCCCATCTTTTCTATCTTTTCCATCTCTTCCAAGATTTTTTCTTCCATCTCTTTGGTGAGGGTCTCCATGAAGTAGGATCCGGCCAAGGGGTCGACCGTATCCCTGAGCCCGATTTCATCCATAAGTATCTGAAAGGTCCTCAAGGAGAGAAGCGCCGCCCTCTCCGTAGGGATGGTATAGGCCTCGTCAAAGGAGCAGAGGGCAGTGGTCTGGGCGCCGGAAAGGGCTGCGGCGAGGGCATAGTAGGCACCCCGCACGATGTTATTTTCAGGCTGCTGTTTGGTCATGCCTGAGCCTCCCCCCCCGAATATGCCGCGGAGGAAAAGGGCCTTTTTGTCTTGTACGCCATATCGCTCCCGGAGGAGTTTGGCCCATAGTTTCCTGGCCGACCTGAACTTGGCAACCGTTTCCCACAGGTTGCCGTAGATGTTCAGATTAAACGAGAATCTCCCGACAAAGTCTTCGGCTTTGTACCCACGGGCAACCACATTGTCGATATACGCAAACCCGATCATGAACGCATATGATATTTCCTGGGCCGGGGTGCACCCGGACTCCCTGATATGATAACCACAGACCGAGACCGGGTTGCACCTGGGCAGTTCCTTCATGGCGTATTCGATGGTGTCGCCGATAAGCCTGACCGCCGGTTCCACCGGGTAGATCCATGCCCCCCTCCCGACCATCTCTTTTAAAATATCGTTCTGGGGCGTCGCTGATATCTCTGTCTTGTTATACCCGAATCCCTCGGCTACAGACTGGTACATGGCCAGCATAACGGATGCGACTGCATTGATGGTCAACCCGCTGCCGATGCGGTTCAGCTTGATATCCTTGAAAGCGATTTCAAAGTCTCTCAATGAATCAACCGCCATCCCTACCCGTCCCACCTCTCCTTCGGCCATCTCGTCATCGGAATCGTAGCCCATCTGGGTGGGGAGGTCGAAGGCCACGTTAAGACCTGTCTGGCCGTGTGAGATCATCAACTTGAATCGCTCGTTGGTCTCTTCGGGCGTGCCAAATCCGGTATACTGCCGGGTGGTCCAGTTCCGGCTCCTGAAACCCAAGGGGTGGATGCTCCTGGTAAAGGGGAACTCGCCGGCATCGCCGAGATCTTCCTTATAATCAAAACCGATTCTTTCGAGATCATCAGGGGTATAAACCGGCTTGACCTTGATGCCAGACTGCAAAATGACCTCTTTGATCGCATCCCTGTCGTCTTTTATATATGTTGCTACTCCCATCTCTTCCCCTCTGTTCAAACATTATTGCTCATTTGTAATTGCAGACCTCGAGACCTTTGCAAAACGCCCCCTTTTGTTCTCCGAGGCGTAGGCTGTCCTCTACGAGCCAGAGGCCCAATCTCAGCGCCTGCCCCGTAGCTCCGGAAGATGGTACTGGGGTCAGGCTCGGATTTTAATCCTCGCCTTCCCCGCCGGGGCGTAGGCCCCTCTGGGCCGGAGGCTTGACCTTGACCAAAATTGAGCATTTTTCAAAGGTCTCGGCTTCATTATCTGTCAGGGACATTTCCCTGTAGGAACCCAACGATCTCATCGAAGTAGGCCCCGCCCGGAAAAATCCCGCCGACGCCTATCTCTTTCAGGACAGGAAAATCTCTATTTGGAATGACGCCGCCCACAACCACCAGCTTATTGTCCAAACCCTGTTCTTTTATCATACCCATCAGTTTTTTACAAATAGGGATGTGGGCCCCGGACATGATCGAAAGCCCGATCACATCCACATCCTCTTGAACAGCCTGGTTCACAATGCTTTGCACGGTCTGGTGAAGGCCGGTGTAAATAACCTCCATTCCGGCCTCCCGCATTGCGTGAGCAACTACCTTGGCCCCCCGGTCGTGACCGTCCAGCCCTGGCTTTGCCAACAGGACGCGTATCTTTTTGTCTGCCATAGCTCCAACACTCCTCGCCACACATTATCGGATATTTTCCATATCGAACTCCCGAAGGACCGTATCCTGTCCCCGCAGGATATGCTCTCTTACCAGCCTCTCCACGCGCTCGGCATTCCTATCTCTGATCGCCCTCAGCATCAACAGGTGATCTTTATTGCTTGTCTTTGCCATTTCCTCTATCTTCAGTATGACCAGCCTGAAACGGTATATATGGTCTCTGAGATCATTGATCATTTTGATCAGCCTCGGGCTGCGGCTCAGAGAATAGAGAAGGTCATGAAATTCCGTGTTGATCCGGGGAAGTGAATCCAAATTTCCCTGGTCCAGGCATAGTTGATATTCTTTAAGTTTTTTCTCCAAGGGGTGAAGCTCTTCTTTTCGGTGGCGGATGGCGGCTAATCTTGCGGCGTAACTTTCCAAAATGCTTCGGATGCCAAAAGTTTCCTCAATATCCTCCCGTGTAAGACCGGCCACAAAAAAACCACCCTTCGGGTTCTGGCGCAGCAGACCCTCCCGTTCCAACTTGTGAATCGCCTCTCTTACGGGTGTCCGGCTGATACCCAATGCATCGGCCACGCGGCTTTCCACTATACGGCTGTGGGGGGGCAGATCTCCTTTGACAATAGCTTTCTTCAGGTTCTCAAAGACAGAGTGGCCTAATGATTTTTTTGCAGGCAGAGATTTCAGACCCCTGAAATCAGGGCCTTTGATGTTGAGTGCTGAGGTCATCTTGATCATTTCCCAAGGGCTTTATAGAAAAACCCTTCTAACGGTATCCAAAATCCAAAACCAAAAATCTACAATCTACAATCAACAATCAACAATCAACAATCTCACAGCCCTACCCATCTCGCGATATTTGGCAGGAGGATTTCGTGGGTCCCCCCTCCATACAGGAGAAAGCGGTTGTCCCGGTAGTATCGCTGGGCCGGGTATTCCATGGAATAGGCATACGCCCCAAAGATGCGGGTTATTTGATCTCCTGCGCTGCATGCGGCTTCCGTGGCAAAATATTTGGCCATGGAGGCCTCCTTGATGGCATCCATCTTTTTGTCAATCATGCGGGTGGCCTTGTATGTGAGAAGATGGGACGCCTCCAGATCCACTGCCATATTGGCGATCTTGGCCTGAATAAGCTGGTAATTGCTGATGGTCTTGCCGAATTGGGCCCGCTCATGGGCATATTGGATAGAATCGTGCAGGGCAGCCCGCTGTAGACCGATCGCCAGGGCGGCGGTCATGGTCCGGATTTCGGCCAGGATGGTCATCAGGTTGTTCATTCCACGTCCCTCCTGACCCAGCATGTGCTCATGGGGGATCAGGACATTGCTAAAGGCCAGTTCGGAGATCGGAGTCGTGCGTGTCCCTAACAGGGCAAAAGGCTGGCTTACAGATACCCCCGGAGTCTCTTTTGGAATGAAGAAGAAGTTCAGGCCCCTGAATTTCTTTTCAGGGTCGGTCTGACAAAGGACCGTGAAAAAATCGGCTACAGGTCCGTTGGTGACCCAGGTCTTCATGCCGTTCACGAGATACCCATCATCGGTCCTGGTAGCCAAGGTCCCGACATTTCCGAGGTCAGAGCCTGCCTCCGGTTCTGTGAGACAAAAACAGGCGATTTTCTCCGCCCTCATGGCAGGTAAGAAGTATTTTTCCCTAAGCTCATCGGTCCCGAAATGGAAGAGAAAATTGGTCCCCATAAGACATTGCATGGCTGTAATCGCTCCTAAGCTCATCAGCCCCCGGGCCAACTCCTCGCAAATGATGCAGTAGAGAGTGGTGTTTCCCCCGGCCCCACCCTTGTTCTTAGGGTACCTGATCCCGAAAACTCCCATCTTGCCAACTTCCCGGAACATTTCCATGGGGAATTGGCCTTTTTCGTCAATCTCTTTGGCTCTCGGGATTACTTCGCTGTCCACAAACCTTGCCATATTTTTTCTGACTAATCCTTCAGCGTCTGATCTCAGCATTCGTTCCTCCCTCAAATATCGCAAAAGCGCAAAGTGCACAGCGCAAAGCGTCACCCCTTTAGCCATGCGCTATGCGCTATGCATTTTTCAGTTGGTGGATCATCGTGGGAACCAGTTCATGGAGGTCTCCGACAATCCCCCAATCAGCGACCTGGAAAATGGGGGCCCTCGGGTCCTTATTAATGGCGACAATATACCTGGAATTCATCATACCTGCCCTGTGCTGAATCGCTCCTGAAATGCCGCATGCAATGTAAAGCTCGGGTCTGACAGATTGTCCTGTCTGCCCGATCTGGCGGTCAGCCGGAATCCAGCCTTCTTCAACCGCAACACGGGTACCGGCCACCTCACCGCCAACAAGCCCGGCCAGTTTTTCTAAGACCTTAAACCCCTTTGCATCGCCAACACCTCTTCCCCCGGCAACAATTATTTTTGCCTCGGAAAGGTCAACGACCTTCTTCGCCTCTTTCACTATTTCGAGGACCTTTGTCCCTATCCCTTTTTGCGTCAATGAGACTTTATGCCTGATCACATTCCCTTTATTCTCCGGTTTTCTCAGTGCCTCCATGACTCCTGGACGAACAGTGGCCATCTGAGGCCGTGAATACCGGTTGGTAATGGTGGCCATTACATTTCCGCCAAAGGCCGGTCTGGTTTGGAGAAGAATCCTTTCATCCGGGTCTATGCTTAACTCGGTGCAGTCAGCCGTGAGGCCGACGCCCACCCGGCGTGAAACACGGGGGGCCAGGTCTCTGCCGATATGGGTGGCGCCCATGAGCAGAATATCAGGTTTATATTTGGCAATCAGCTCGCCGATAACATCTGTGTAAGGGATGGTCCGGTAATCTTTGAGGTTTGTGTGTTCGACCAGATAGACATTATCCGCACCATACTCCATTAATGTGTCTGATATCCCTGCAATCCTGGAGCCCAGGAGGAGTGCGGAGACGTTCTGGTTGAGTGTACCGGCCAATTCCTGGGCTTTGCCAAGGAGTTCGAGGGAGACCCGGTTCAAGAACCCCCCTCTCTGTTCGGCAAAAACCCAGACCCCCTCCCTGTCGCTGAAGTCGGGGATGGCCCTCGGTCTGGCATCCGTCTGAATGGCCTTCTGTTTGCATGTTTCAAGACATGCCCCGCATGATGTGCAGCGTTCCAAGATGTAGGCGCTTCCGTCCCTGATTTCAACACCCTCATAAGGGCACGCCTTTAGACAGCGTTTACACCCATTACATAGGTCATGCTCAATCCATACGGTCATGTCTTTATCTCCTTAATCCCTCAATCCCATCCGCAGACCCGCCTGCCACTGCGAGGCACAAGCGGGCAGGTTACGCCGATTATCGCAGATTATTAAAAGACGCCATCCATTCATCCCTCAATCCCAACAGTCCAGCATCCCCAGCATCCCTATAACTATATGGCACCTTTCCCTTTCAGGGCGCTCAATTTTTGGTCCGAATATCCCAGCAGTTCCCCGTATATCTCCTGGTTGTGTTCTCCGAAACGCGGGGGGAAAGAAAGCCGGCGGTCTGATTGTTCAAGGAATGGTGTCATGTTCGGGGGGGGCGGCAGGGTGATCTCGGTGCCGGTCCTGTCATCCCTGGAAAAAAGGAGTCGCCTCTCCACCAACGGGTCCTTGATCACTTCGGGGATGGTTTTGATCTTGCTAATCGGGAGCGTGAGGGAATTAAATAGATCGATGAGGTCCTCAGAGGTGTGATTGCGGGTAATATCGTTGATGGTACGGTTCAGGTTTTCCACGTCCCGTATCCTGCCCGCATTTTTCTCATATTCAGGTCTGTCCAGTGACTTAAACATCTCCTGGGAAACCATCGATTTCCACTGCCGGTCATTGCCCACCGCCATATAGACAAAACCGTTGCTGGTTTTATAGACAGAAACCGGGCAGAAGAATTCATGGGTATTTCCTCTGCGGGTAATCTGTTTTTTGAGAAGGGTCGAAAGTGTGATCGGCACGGTCATCCATGATACCGTAGACTCAAACATGGACATATTAATGAAAGAACCCTCACCCGTGACCTGGCGCCTAAAAAGTGCTTTCATCAGCAAGCCGTAAGCGTGTTCGCTGGTCCCCATATCCGGAAGAGGGATACCCGTGACCTGGGGATCACCGTCTGCTTCACCGGTCAACTCCATCATGCCGGACCTGGCCTGGAGTATGGGATCATAGGCAGCTTCATTGCTGTCAGGGCCAAAACCGGTAACGCCTAACCATATGATATCTGGTTTCAGTCCCTTCAGGGTTTCATAATCAATCCCTAATTTTTGATAATTTTTAGGGAGCTGATTGGTTGCGAAGATATCCACTTTGAGTTCTTTAATCAGGGTATGAAAGACCTCTTGGCCCTCAGGGTCAGCGAGATTCAGGGTGAGTGCCTTTTTCCCCGCATTGATACATAGAAAATAAGCGTTCATCCTCTCTTCTCCGAGGACATTTTCGCCTATCATACGGTTGGGATCCCCATATACAGGATGCTCCAGCCTGATGACCTGCATCCCGTCATGGGCCAGTCGGTAAGTCAAATATGGGAGTACGGTTGCCTGTTCAAGGGACAGGATGGTGATGTTCTTGAAAAGATCCATAGATTCCTCCTTGCGAGCCTGGGAGCCCGCAAATCAAAGGGTGGTTAAACAGCCTCCAGAGGTCACGTTGCTACGGTGCTGTTCAGAGGGAGAAATGGTGACCGTTTCGTGTACAATTCCATTTCTAATGGACCATATGTCTTAAACTTTGTGTACTGTATACAGTCAATCCTGTCAATAGGCTTTTTCTTCCGTATACTCTTTTTTTTGATAAGATCAGATAACTTTCCGATTTCCACCCTCTTAGCCGATGTCGTCAGCCTCCATAGGGGCTCGCGCACCCGAGTGCTCGAAAAGCCTGCGGCTCGGAGGGCAAGCGGGGGCGTTTTTCAAGGGTCTGGAAAGGTCTGAATTTGGTAAGTAATCTGGATTTGAATTGAGTGTCTCAGGAAGGATTTGCCTCTGATTCTGAAGCCAAGTCTCTAAGGATAACGGCATTTTTTTGAAAGCGCCTTAAGTTTTTCTTTACGTTCTTCTTGTTGGGTGCGGCTTTCCACTGACGAATGGCCTTGGTCTGTTTGCTGTTGGAACTCATAGTTGCATCTCCTTGTTTGTCTAATCTGGTTAAGCCCTAAGGAACTTCAACATGCGAAATATCTTTAGTTAAATTAGATAAAAATAGTATCTCAGGGAAACTCTGTCAAGTAGAATTTTGGGGCAGGGCAGGGCGTCCCCTAACCCTCACTGCATAGTAGGCCGCCCCCTCGAATGTCACTGTCAAACTTGCCCTCGCATCATCGCCCATGTCTTCAATTAACTTTCCGATGTCCTGCAGATGGGTTGCCCAACGGGTGATCCGCTTCCCATGGTCTCTCATCGCTGAGACCTTCAATAGGGGTCTTCTCCGGGGGCGGCGCCGCGAGGCCCAGTGCCAGTTTTTCTTCTAATATCAGTGAAAATGCAGCTCCCAAGTGCGTACAGGCCGTCTCACACGCACTGCACTTATAGTGGAGTCGTTGGTGCTTCAAGGGGTCCAGTTGCATGGTAACGACAGCCCCGTTCACGTGGAGCTGAAAAAGGTGCCTGGTGAGTGTTACCTGCTCCGTCAGATCAATGTCATACTTCCCGCCTTGCCTGATGAGTTTCCCGCCGTTGGTCCCCAAAAACTTGCAGGCCTGTGTGTACGTAAGGTGTGAAAGTTTGTCCTTCAGCCTGATCATCTTTTTCTCCTTCATTGTCGTCCGGCCCGGATGCAGGTCCATATAACATGCCCCCATGCCTTGAAAATTCACAGCGAGCGCATTCCTTGCTGCTTGCAGCGGGGTTAGCGAGCGAACTTAAAATGAAGAAATTCTCCTTAAATTTGGGAGATTCCCCGCAGCTTGCTGCGGGGTTCTTCAATTCAGTCAGGCCATGTTTCTATCTGGCCCCGACCGGAATTTCAACAAAATTGTGTTGTCGTTCTTTACGAGTTGCGAGCTACGAGTTGCGGGTCCATCCAGCATCCCTGATTCCGTGCCTCTCGTAAAGATTTCGTTTGTTCTTCATGTCCTTCGCGGCGGTCGCGGGCGACAATATTTCAATTACAAGATCCGGCGCACCTTTACAGCCCCCTGCATCTGTCTGCCCCTCTTTGACCGCCTGATATGATTTTTTAGAGCATAATGCGGAAAAATACTGGATGATAGGAGGAAATTCAAGGGCTGTGATTTGGCATTTGAAGATCTTTATCTTCCGGGCGCATATCATCCGATTTTCATGGAAATTACCAGATGAGGAGCGAGATGAAAATCAAAAAAGAGCACCTCTTCAAACACGCAATAGGTTAGGACTGCCAGATGTAAGTTTCTGTTTTTCTGGAAAATTTCCGGTGCTAAGATAATATAGGTAATCCAGCATCTGGAATTTAGCAAGGATTCGACCACAAAGGTTGAATTTGGGGTCAGTCTA
>JACNIU010000434.1 GCA_014382905.1 Desulfobacterales bacterium | reverse complement strand
TTTCGATATCCGTTGTGGGAATATTTCCCATGCTTGCAGCGAAACCCGCTTCCGCGGCAGCACTGCAGATGGTTCTCAACAGCTTGGAAGCCCCTAATTTGTGGAAAAAGGGGTGACCTGCGTGGAACTGGACAACACCCTCAGTCCCTGCATAGGAATAGGGCAGTATGGCCTCGCCCCCTGATTCAGAGATGATTTGCCTGTATTGGTGGACAATTTCGTCTAAAGCCTGATCCCAGGTGATGCGCTCGAACTTCCCTGCGCCCTTGGCGCCCACCCGTTTCAACGGATGGAGAACCCGAAGCGGTGAATAAATGCGCTCAGGATAATGATTAACCTTCACGCAGATGGCTCCACGGGTGAAAGGATGTTCAGGATCTCCTTCGACCGAGAGCACGCGGCCATCTTCCACCCCTACAAGGAGTCCGCAAGCGTCGGGGCAATCGTGGGGGCAAACTGAGCGCTTGAATTCCATCATGGGCATACCTCTACGTAACCGTTTACGCTTGTCGGTTCACGGTTTACAGTTTTTCAACCGTGAACGGTAACTTTGTAGGCGTTCAACAGGTTATGGGTTCAGGTTTACTTTAGGCTTTGATCATCGTTTCGGCCACTTTTTTTTGCTCTTAATGTAAGAGCGAGATTATGAGTATGATTAAGAGAAAACTGTTTAACTGACCGAAACGATGGACAAAGCCTTTACTGACATTCAGACAGCCTTGACCTTGCATCGAATATATCGGTAATAGGGGGTTCCCACGATCCTATCCCGGTGGGTGCTTGGCCAATCGGTTGGCGTTGGCCCCATATGTTTTTCCCTGAAACACCAGACCAAACCCGTGCGGTATCATAATGTAGCCTGGCCTGGTCGAGTTCGTAACCTGAAGTTCAACGCTTTCTTCACCGGCCTCGGTCGTTACCTTTACCATCTGTCCGTCTTTGAAACCGAAATTTTCCCCGTCCCCAGGGTGCATGATCGCCGTGCATGCCCTTTTTCCCCTGTTCCAGGCAGGATTTCGCATCTGTGTATTGGCGTTGTAGTCCATGTGCCAGCCTGAGGACATGATGAACGGGTACTCTAAAATGGACGCCATGTCAAGACCTATTTTGAGTTTTTCTGTTTCAATAGCCGGATCAATCTCTTGAGTCCGGTCTGCCACCTCGGGCACATTTAGGTTGATTCGCCCGTCTTCTGTGGCCAGGGCCTAGAGGGGAGTCTCTATCCATGACGTTCTTCCGGCAACAGTATCCTTATCCGGAAGCGCTGCCTTCAGAATAGAAAAGGAGCCCGAAGATGATTCAAAAAACCAATCCAAGAAGCAATTGATAAAGATTCAATATGGAGAATAGCAGATGGGCTCATTACTGGAGTTGGGGATGAAAGAGGGCTGGCTTTTATGAGCTTATCATTTCACCCTTCGACAACCGCGTCCCCCACGCGGCCCCTTTCGGAGTAAAGACCAGGGATTTCAAATCGGTTGCAATTGAGATGTACAAAGGCTCAAATACCCTCAGGAATGTTCTTGCCCATAAGGAATTCGCCTTGAATTCGGTTAGCGACCCAATCGCCTTCTATCATGCGCTTTATGAGAGGGAGAAAATCCATTTCGATCGTGCGAAAATGATTCAGGCACCTGTTCTGACTGACTCGTCGGCGCGTATTGAAGCCAGATTAACAAATGCCGAAAACAGAAAGGCGAGCATCCTGATCGAAGCGGAAGTCGTATATGTCCATATCCGCAATCGAAGCGAGTTAATAAACCGCGCCAAAGGCATTTTTCTTGAAAGCCTTATTGCGGCTACCAGGATCCCTTATTTGCCGGAGGGGAAGGCAGTGGAAATCCTAAAAGAGAATTATCGAGTAATAAAAAAAACCGCTCCAGGCTCCAAATATGAAAATATTATACGAGAATTACTGGATACATGCGGTACGTGAAATGCAGAGCCGTTACCGAGCGCTTTGTACCCATAACACTCCCTCCTTTCCCGTTGAAAAAAGTGTGCCCCTGATTCAACAGATTTCATATCGATTCTGGATTTTTATCGCAATTAACATGCCAAAATTGTAGCTCTTTTTCTCAAATAAAGAGGTACTTAGGAGTAAGTGGCTCTCAGCCCGGTTCTCCATTCAATTATCCAGGGCCTTGTTTCATACGGGCCATCAGCCTTGCCGCCATCCATTGGGTATAACGCACACCCGCTGCCACCGCAAACCAGAGACAGGCCGTGACCGAAATGGCTTGGTTGGTAGGAAGGTCACAACGAAACGACCAGTAAAGACCGACAAAGGTGGAAACAAGTCCACCGCAAAGGGCGATCAACATAACCCATCTAAGGCGCCGAGAAAGGAGCAGCCCAGCAGACGGTGCCACCACCAAAAAGCAGAATATGAGGATGGCTCCCGCTACCTTTGAAGCTGCAGAAACCGTCAGCCCAAGGGCAAAAAAATAAATGAATTCCCAAAGAGCCACTCGAATCCCCATAATTTTGGCGGATTCTCGATCCAGAAAGGTATAAAGCGTTGGCCGCATGAACCCAAGAAAGTAGATCAACACCGGAACGAGGGCTGCAAGGATTACATTTAAATCACCCTGTGACGTCAGAATAAGATCACCATAGAGCAGCGCCTTTACCTCGTGGAGGCCAAAACCGCTCTTTGAAACCACCAGAATCCCCAAGGCCGACGTAAAAACGAAGATGACGCCAAGCACGGCGTCACGAGGAATGCGATGCATCTCAAAAGGGTAAGAAAGCACGGCCACGGCAGCAACCGTGAGCGTGATTGCACCAACAAACGGTTGGATCTGGTATGCCATACCCAGGGCGATGCCGCAGGCAGCGACTTCGGACAAGGTGACCCCAACAAATACAACGCGTTTCAGGATCGTGAAGACTCCGAGAATGGAACAGGTGATACTGATCACAACACCGGCCACCACCGCATGCGGGAAAAGAAAAATAAGAGTTTTAAAGTTATCTGTCATGGGCTATCACCGCCATGAATGACGATCTTCGTGGTTTCACCAATTCTGTCCATTGCCGATATCTTTCTCCTGAACAAGCCGTACAGAACCGTGATTGACCAGGCAGACTTTTGATGCCAAGCCTTTTATAATGTCCAGCCCATGATGGGCAAACAACACTGTTGTTCCTTGGTGTTCACAAAGGCCGAACAGCCTGGAGAGTATTTCCCTTTCGGATATTTCATCAAGCTCCGATGTTGGCTCATCCATCACTAAAACCTCCGGTTTGCCCACCAAAGCTCGAGCAATGAGTGCCTTTTGTTTCATTCCACCGGAGAGTTCTCCAAACGTCTTGTGTGCGTGTTCTGCAAGACCCAATTCCTCGATAAGGTGATTCAGATGTTGCTTTTGCTCTCTGTTCGGTCTGCGCCATAGACCGAGTTCCGGGTACAACCCCATCATAACAATCTGCCAAGTGGTCACCGGGTACAGCGGGTCAATGGACCTGTGCTGAGGTACATATCTCAGATCCGAACGGCTTAAAGCTGTCCGCACGTTTCCCGCACGTGGCCTGATCAACCCTAAGATGGCTCGAAGCAAGGTCGTCTTGCCGGCCCCGTTCGGTCCGACAAAGGGCAAGAAAAGGCCTCTGGTAATCTCAATTGTGACATCATGAAGGATATCCTTGCGATCATAGGCAACGCAAAGGTGTTCGATTGTGATAATGGTCTCTGAATGTTTTTTCTCGTCACACATGCAAATCTCCGATTTTCCTATAATTGGGAACTTACAAGACTTTGGTCATTTGGCCCACGATAAAATCGATCAGCGTCAGGTAGTCTTTGATTCCAGGCCCACCGCCAACCGATAGGGGACATACGGCAACCTTTGCACCGGTCTTTGATGCGACCAGATCGGCTGATTTTCTGTTATAGTAAGGCTCCAGGATGATGGCTTTCGCGTGCTCCGTCTTCATGATCTCGATGACCTCGGCCAGATGCGAAGGACTTGGCGGTATTCCCGGCTTGGGCTCTAGTTCCGCAATGATGATAAGATCGAAACGGTTAGTAAAATAGATCCAACTGCGATGGTAAGAGACGAGCTTCTGCCCGCGAAAGGGCGTCATGCGACCCAGCCAGCCCCCGAGGCTTCCATCTTCCGAGAGGCCTTCAAGAAAGCTGTACAATTCCCCTTTCAAGAGGAGGGACCAGAGTCGGGCTCCGCCATATTTAGCCGCCAACTCCTTTCCGAACATGTGCCGGTCAAGGGATTCTTGAAATGAAACAAGATTCTTCTGGAAGTTTTCGGTATACTTTGGTTCTATTTTGGAGAGGCGATCTGTGATGTTTTTTGCCACAATCCTTGCATTTAGCGGATCCAGCCAGTAATGCGGGTTGCCCTGGGGATGCACGTCTCCCATTGCGCGGGTGATCCGCCCGGAAGGAATCTCCAGCCTCAGAACCCGTTCTGACGCATCCAGGTGCTTTGGACCCCCTTCCTGTATGGCCATGTTTCTGGCGCCATCCAGAAGGGGCGCCTCCCATCCGATTTCCAGGTCCATTCCGACCCGTATCCAGAGGTCCGCATCTCTGACCATTACGATATAGCTTGGTTTGGCTTGAATAAAATGTGGATCTTCCGAACCACTGCCAATGCTTCTGACCACGGCGTGCTGACCCGCGATACTCCGGGCAATAGAGGCCAGGTCAGTGGTCGAGGTCACAATATTGAGTTGTTCAGCTCGTAGGGAAGTCCAGGAAAAGCTGGTTGTAACGAAAGCCAGGACCACAGGCCATAAAAGCCTGGGACAACAAATGGATTTTTTTCTGTTCATACATTCACTCCTTCACACAATATGTGGTTGCTTGACGTAGACGGTTCCTTGAATACTC
>JACNIU010000431.1 GCA_014382905.1 Desulfobacterales bacterium | reverse complement strand
CCGTATCGCAATGTGCGAACAGGCTGGTACGGGTATGCGCATGATGCGGGAGGAATGGCAGAAGCTGGGCCATCCAGTTCCGACTCACAAAAATGACCGTTCATGGAAGGCCTTTGAGTTCTTCATCCCGGACCTGGACAAGGAAGTGGACATGGCATCGGACCTGATGAAGGCCATGTTCGGCCGTACCGACCAAGTCGAAGCCCATGAGGCCCATGTCACACCCCAAGTGACACCCCAAGTGACACCCCAAGTGACACCCCAAGTCACGCCCCAAGTTCTGCAATTGCTCTCCGTTCTGAAAGGTGCCAAGAATCGAGATACGCTGCAACGTGCCCTGGGATTAAAGGCCAGAAAGAATTTCCGCCTCTTGTACCTGGTTCCCGCTCTGGAAGCCGGTCTAATCGAAATGACGATCCCTGACAAACCCCAAAGCAGCAAGCAGAAATATCGGCTAACGGACAAAGGGCGAAAATTGATTCAAGATTCCAAATTCAAGATTGAAGGATTAGATATGACAAAGATCGAAAAGTTTGAAGACATAGAGGCATGACAAAAGGCCAGAGAGATTCCGACGAGAAACGCCACACGGCATGTGGCGTTTTGGAAGAATTGTCGCTTGCGGTTGAAAAGCCTGATCTCATACAAGGGTTTTCTCCGAATCTTGGATGGTCGCATTATCGCCAAATATTCGTTGCTTAATGAAAGCTGACAGCTCTTAGCATCCAAGTATATGCTCTTCTGCCCACGGTGAGTATCGCGACGGCGTCTATCAGGAATTCGCCAGAGGTTTCGGCGTCCGGGATTACCGGGGGCTTTTAGGAAGTGGCGCCGCCAATCAGACCCGTCTGAAGACACCCAGCGAACTGAAAGGAAGAGATCTGTCCGGTGAAGGCTTCGCCGGATCACTCCTTCGGCAGGTTCTTTTTGCCATTTATAAAACCGCAGAGGAGGATGATCCGATGCCCGGGTTGCTTTATCTCAAACAGGAAGAAAGTCTCAATTACTGGGACCGCCGTCAGACAATCATAAGCCTGCTGGATTATCTTTCGCAGAAGCCATCCCCGGCAATGACCCACTGGAAAAACGATGTCGAGGCGGCCCATCTTCTCCTGGGCGCTGTGGAAGGAGACGGCGTATGATCCATCGCTATTCCTCCCGCCGCAGTCCGTTGAAGGATTTTTTGTGAATGAACCCGTTTGCTTCTTTCTGAAATTCGCAATTGTGTTTCTATAAGAAATATGCACGATTACGAACGAAAATTTTTAAAAGTTAAACTCACCCCGCTTTTTAACGACGAGAAAAAATGGCACTCAATCTTCTCACACTTAAGGAAGTAACCCGATACATTAGACGCGAAGTCGAGAGGGAGCTCTGGGCGCGGGCCGCGGGACGGTGCCAGTTCGATGGCTGCAATCGTCCCCTGTTCAAATCACCGGTGACGCAGGAACAGGTGAACATCTCGGAGAAGGCCCACATCTACTCCTTCTCCAAAATCGGGCCGCGTGGCTGGGGTCCCTTTGTCACGAACAGAAAAAAAATCAACGAGGTGGCGAACCTGATGCTGGTCTGCCACGACTGCCACAAGAAGATTGACCAGGACGAAGAAGGTGAGCGCTACTCTGCGGAACTGCTCGTCAAGTGGAAGGATGAGCACGAAAAGCGCATTGCGATCGTCACGGGCGTGGACCCCACCAAGAAGACATACGTCATCCTTTACGGGGCGAACATTGGAGACCAGACGTCGAAGCTGCAGCCGGAGGCTGCGAAGGACGCGCTCTTCCCGGACTGGTATCCGGCAGAGGAGCGTCCCATCTACCTCTCGATGAGCTGGGAGGGCAAGGACAGTGATCCTTCCTACTGGAAAGCAGAAGCCGAAAACTTGAAGACTGCTTTCAACCGCCAAATCCGGCCCTTGGTCGACGGCACCGAGTGCCCGCATCTCTCCCTGTTCGCGCTGGCGCCTATTCCATTGATGATCCTGTTCGGCTCGCTGCTGACCGACAAGGTACCTGAGCAGACCTATCAGCTGCACAGAGAACCATTCCAGACCTGGAAATGGCTAGCCGGGCCAGCCAATTTCAAGTTCCTGGTCAACCGACCAGCATCCTCCTTGCACCCGCCCGCACTGGTAGTATCCTTGAGCGACCACATCGCGCCGTCACGAATCACTGCGGTTTTAGGGGAAGCGGTTTCCATCTGGGAGTTAACGATTGAGCGCCCCCACAACGACTTTCTGAAGTCTAAGGAACAGCTCTCCCAATTTCGGGAAACCGTCCGCCAGCTCATTGTGGACATCGGCAAGGCGCACGGAAAGCATACGCCACTGGCAATTTTTCCGGCCATGTCCGTCGCGTGCGCCATCGACTTCGGCCGGGTTCGGATGCCGAAGGCTGACGGCCCGTGGATCATTTACGACCAGAATAAAGGGAGCAAGAAATTCGTATACGCATTAGAACTAGGAGGACCAGATTATGAATAATACCACAAAAAACCGAATCCTTGAAGAGGTAGCAGGGTCGATAGACATCCCCGACACCGCATACGAAAAGGCTGAAGCCAGATACAAGGATTTGAGTGAATGGTTCGGTCGGAAGGAGGCCCGCTGCTACGCATTCAATCCGCATATTTACTCGCAGGGATCCTTCCGGATAGGTACCGTTATCCGTCCTATAGATGATGACGGGGAGTACGACCTGGACATGGGCTGTCGTCTCAGAGTGGGCGCAACAAAGAATACCCACACGCAGCATCAACTCAAGGACCTCATCGGAACGGACCTAGAGGGATATCGTGTAGCTCGCGGTATCCAAAAGAAACGCCAAGAAAAGCCACGCTGCTGGCGATTGGAATACAGCGATAAGCTGAATTTCCATTTGGATATTGTTCCATCCATACCTGAAACCTTCGAGCGCAGGCGGCTTATACAGGAAGCGATTGTCCGGACAGGCGCTCCGTCTGAACTAGCCTCACTTGTGGCCAATTTGACGGGGGCGATCACCGATAATCGGAGGTGGAATTATAGGATTATCCATGATGATTGGCTACTCAGCAACTCGGAGGGATTTGCCATCTGGTTTGAGTCCCGTATGAGGCTGGCTAAGGCGCTGATGGAGAGCCTCGCGCTACAGGCCAGAGCGGCGAAGGTGGATGAGTTGCCGGCCTTTCGTTGGAAGTCTCCCCTGCAGCGGTGTGTGCAGTTGTTGAAACGCCACAGGGATATATTTTTTACTGACGATCCAGACGGAAAACCAGCCTCCGTCCTCATAACGACCCTCTCAGCTAGGGCATATGAAGGCGAAGCTGAAATTGCGGATGCATTGGAGACGATCTTGTCCACCATGGGATCACAGGTAAATCCCACTTCACCCCGTGTTCCAAATCCGGTCAACCCGGCTGAGGACTTTGCCGACAGATGGAGTGACCCGGCATCCCGTCACCAGAACCTGGAAGCGAAGTTCCGGAATTGGTTGAAGCAGGCTCAGATATATTTTGAGGCCATTGGGAAGGAGCGCAAACCGGAGATAATCGTGGAGATGGCAAGAAACAAGCTTGGTGCATCGCTCAATGCAAAGGATCTCAGCACTAAACTTGGGATCGGTTCAATCGGCGGGCTACTTAAGCCTGCCGCGGTTCCTGCCGGGCTTAGATTTCCAGACAAGCCGATCATCCCTAAGAAACCAGCAGGCTTTGCCTATAGGTTCCGCATATGATGCCTTGGTTTTTGAGAAATCCGGAAAGACTTAGTCTGGAACGCAAAGCTATTGAGGAACTGACGCTTTCGGCCAATTGGCTTATTGGTACAGAGTGGCGCCTAGATGAAGATGGGCTTGGCCTCGATGCGGTTATCCGTGCCAAAGGCCATGATTATGAAGTGCGAGTTTCATTTCCCACCCTGTATCCCGATGCGCCAATTATCGTGCGCCCGCAGAAAATGCAATCCCGGGTTTCCACCCATCAGTATGGAGGGGCAGACGGCCCACTTTGCTTAGAGTGGGGTCCCGACAATTGGCACCGCAACATCACCTCAGTTCAGATGCTGGAAAGCGCACACAAACTGTTCGAAATCGAGAGCCCTCTCGGAGAAGAGCGCCCCGATATCCCGGTGATTGCGCCATCCCGCCATAAATTAACAGTTGGTCAGGAATTGCGTGGCAAATGGTTGCGGTGGTATATAGGTAAAGCACTCTCCGATTATCTCACGGGCCAGCCAGGACATTCGGTTGGAACCTTCAAATTTTCGATGTACACGACGGCTGAAAGCTGGGTAAGCTTAGTCCACGAAGCCATGCCGTTTGAGGGTAGCGCCTGGAGGGATGATCAGATCCCGACGACCTTGCCGGGAGCGGGGGAACTCAAGACCGGCATCTGGTTCAAAACGGATTTGGAAAAGAGGACTATCGGACATCCAAAAAAGATTATGGATCTACGAGACCTGTTCGACGGCATGGCAGAGGCAAAATTTCTCGCCACTGATGGGACTTCTCCCATAGATGGCTTCGGGAGGTCGATATCCGGCGTCCTGATCGTAGATCAAGGAGGGGGATTGCACTTATTTATCGTATTCCCAGATGAAGATGTTTTAGTGTGCTCAAGGGTTAGGTCAGAGGATGAACCAGTCCAGACCCGTTCCCCAGAATGGGACGAACTGATTTGTAAGACCACCGGCATCGTGGGCTTGGGTTCGATCGTCAGTAAGATGGCCATGAGTCTTGCCCGCATGGGATGCCGGAAATTTTACCTGATTGACCATGACCTGTTGTTGCCGGAGAACCTCCAGCGGCACGCCTTGGACTGGCAAGGGGTGGTTCAACACAAGGTAGACGCGATGAAGGTAGCAATTGGCTTAGTGGCTCCTGG
>JACNIU010000159.1 GCA_014382905.1 Desulfobacterales bacterium | reverse complement strand
GATCCCAGGGATTTGTTTTGATTGTCCATTCATTATAGCGTATACATGTTAAACTTGATGAAATCGTAAAAAGTCGGAAATCACCATTCTTGTTATTTCCCACACTGCGGGGAATCCAGTCTTTTCAGTCAGGTACGGAGGATCCGGAGCCAACACCTATGGGACTACTGAAAACCCTTTTCAGGCCGAACTCAGAAAAACATGAGCAAAGGGGAGACGACTGCGTCAGGGCCTCGGACTGGGGCATGGCCAAACTGGCCTATGAAGCGGCCCTGGACGCCCTTGAAAAGGGGGCGCCCGGTGATGCCGAATCCAAAGTGAGAATCCATGAAAAGCTTAACGGATCCATGGAGGCCCTGTCGCGTGAACATGTGCAGACCGCCGAAGAACTGGTGGAATCCGGATATGACGACGATGCCCGGGAATTGCTCGAACTGGCCTTGGACTTGACACGGGATACGGCATTACAAACGGACATCAAGAATAGACTGCTGGGAGTAGAACGTTTTACGTCAATGGCCATTCAACCGGACACAACCGAATCCGAACCGTTACCTCTGGTCGATGAACAGGAGGATGCTGAGGGTAGCGACGTTGAAACCTTTATGGCCCTTTGCGGAGCGTTGCCTAAAGACATAGGGTCCGCCTATGTCTCCTACGGCCCCTACTTCCGGGCGGGTTATCTGGCGCTGAACAAAGGAGATTTCGAATTTGCAGCCGATGCCCTATCCCGTGCCATGGAAGGGAATCCCTCTCCGGCTTCCTTCATCCCCCTCGAGCTGGCCACGGCCCTTTTGAATTTACACCGTCTGAATGAAGCAAGGGGATTGTTGGAAACCTTTCTTGAGCATCACCCTGACGCGCTTCCCGGTTATCAGGTCCTCTGCGAGGTATTCTGGGAGATGGGGGCCTTTGACCTGGCCGAGGCGCTTCTTGAGTCGTGCCCCGAGGAACTTCAAAACTCTTTGGCCTACGTTCTGCTTCGCGGTGAAAGCCTGTCTCATGCCGGCAGGCCTTCGGAAGCCGCGGCCTTTTATCAGACATTCATGCAGGAATACGGACGGCACGACGCCGTTTTAAAGGCCCTGGCCGGGTCATATGAGACCCTTGGAGATCTTGAAAAGGCGCGTGACCTCTATATTGAAATCATGAACCAGTGCCGAAGCTGCCACACTCGTGTCGATCCCCTGGTCCAAAGAAAATTCGCGGATATCAGCTTTGATTTAGGTGAGCAGAGCAAGACGGTTCTGGAATCCTACCTGTCTCTGGCCCAGGAGGACCCTTCCAACCGCCCCCTTTACTTTAACCGGATCAGTCAAATCTATGCCTCCATGGGGAATGAAGAGGAGGCCCGCCGGTTCAGTGAGTTCGCCCGGCAGGCGGGCGAAGGATAGGACAAATCTGAGAAGATCCTCGGGATTCTGCACTCTCTCGAAGGTTAACTGACTACCGGTTTTTCTGGGCGTGGTTGTTTATTACTGAACCGCAGCCAATAACTCTCTATCAATTTTGACTTTTATCAGGGTATCCCAATAGCTCTTTGGAGGTGCTGTTGTGCCGGGCTTAGCTACAAGAGATATGGCTTCCTCTTGGCACGTTGAGACGCATAACCCGCAGCCGATGCACCTGCCGTCTACTATCTTCGAGGCATCCTCTCCCTCCTCGATCGCATCCATCTGGCATCTGTCCATGCATTCTCCGCAAACAACACAAATATCAGCATCAATTTTCGCCTGGTAGTAGGACTGGATGAAATCGGCTGGTCTAGGTAACCTCTTAGTATTTTTGAGAATGGGGCAGCAGCATGAGCAGCAGCAACAAATGGCTGCAATATCCTGGCTGTTAGTGGGAGAAAGCACCAGCCCCGCCTCTTCTGCTTTGTCAAGAAGTTTCAAAGCCTCTTCGGTATTGATAGCCCTGCCCATTTTATTGTCAATGTAATACTGAGCAAAGTCTCCAAACCCGATACAGGTCTCCTGCGGCATATCGCATTCATTACCCAGCAACCCCTGCTCCTTTCGGCAAATGCACTGCTGGACACAAATGAGCTCCTGCTCCTTTACTAACTCCCGTACCTTGTTGTAGGTCTCCACTGCAGGGACAGCCTTGATAGAGGATTCCACCGGAATCACACGCATCTGCTTTGTCTTAATCGCCATTAGAGAAAGGCCAAGATATGGCAGGTATTCCTCAAAAAGCTCACAAAATTCCTTATCGAGTGTCTTGAGTTGAAACTCGTAGACACCGACCACAAATTGGAATGCCTGGTAGAGCGCCTTGTCTCCATCCCGAACCCTGAAGATAAGACCTTTTTGAGCCATTTCCTCAAGCTTTTTGGCCAGTTCCGGCTCATCTATCCCAGTCCGTGCCGCGATCGCCGGAACCTCTTCCGGTTCCTTCTCTAATTTCATAGTAAGCTCTGCCTGCTCCGGTGTAAAAAGCTTCTTCAAGATCTTGATCTCAACCCCGGTCGGGGTAGCAGGAAACCCTGCCGGCAGCGTGTCCATAAATTCTCTTAATCTGGTATAAACATCTTCGCTCATGCCATTTTCTCCTTTTGAATAATTGCCAATATGGCCATCATAATTCAATTTATGGATAGCAATACTCTCTTTGGAAGGTTAACTTCATTTGCTGAATCATGATGCTCCCAACAGGCAAACTATGCCTATTAGGAGCAGGATATACACGTTTTGAGGTGTTTTTTCATAGGGTAACCTTCTGGATAGAGGTTAAAGGTTCGGTGGGGGTATAGGGCATATTATCAGAAGAACTTGCCGGCGTGGTCATGGACATGGTCGCCTATTCTTCGGATACGTTCCAACTCATCATCATTGAGAGGGCCGAGTTCAAGAGTTCTCAAGGCCTCCCTCATCTGGGCGGTGTCTTTCGGGCCGCACATGCAGACATCGACGGCCGGATTGGTCAACACAAAGCGATAGCAATCAGGAGCGGAAAGGGGAAATTCACCTGGTGGCATTTTTTTGCCATTCACGAGCTGTGCCCATCGTGTGGCAGTGTAGGTCACGATTCCCGGCCTCCAATCGCCCTTAAGATAAGGAAAGGTTTCCTTTTCAGCACCCCTATGGGCCGCATTGTAACGAATGTGGAAGAGATCGAAAACGTGGGCTTCTTCAAGTTTTGGAAAGAGTGTGCGTTTGTGACCCGACATCGCAATAAAACGACAGAGCCCTTTCTCCTTTAGCGCCAAGGCCTTGTCAACGAGTCTTTGGGCCGGTAGCTTGTTGTGCCAACCCAAGAGTAAAATATCGGCATAGTCCAGTTTTACAGCTTTCAGTGCCCTTTTCAGGAACGTTTCCATAAGCATCGCGGATCGGGAATAGCTTTGTATGAGAATGATAAGGTCATCCCGCATTCCTTTGCCGCAGATATTCTTGATGGCATCACCCATGCCTTTTGTGCGCTTCGACCCCCAGTAGAAATAGTTGCAGCCCTTCTCAAAGGCCTCTTCGAACGCCTCTGTGGGCGCACCATAACTGGCTGCAACGCCGAGTCTTCCGGCCTTTAGTCCTGTCCGTCCCAAAGTTGCTGGCGTAGTAAAATCCATTTTTCATCTCTCCCGAACTGTATAGTATTAATCTACAATGACCTTGCTACACTTAAGATCTAATCATAAATCTTCCCGTCTTTCAATTGTTTACTGACGAGTGAAGAAAAGGGGGATATCCAGGGAACGCTCATCTTTTCTCCTTTCCTCTGTATGCAGGCATACAAAAAAAGGCTTTTGTCATATGACCGCGTTTACGGGGATGGCTTCAATCATCATGAGCCGTTCTTCCGAAGATAACGGTGTTTGCCGTGTTGAAGACAGGATCACTTTAGCATAAGCGTTTGACAGATACGGTCAAAACTTGATAAGTTTTTTACCCATATTTTGAAATCGTCACGCATAGCATTTCTGTACGTATAATTCTGTAACTCCGATATATTTTTGACAAATTTGTAAGATAGGGGTAGTTTCACTGCTAAACAAATTGAAAACCGTTTCAAAATCAAGGATTTTTTATGGCCCTCACCAAAGGCCGTCTCATCAATTCTGCTTTCGAAAGGGCATCTTTAATGGTAAATAGTCGTTATTTCGGCGCTGAAACATTTGCGTTCTTGAAGGAATTGGCCGAGAATAACAACCGGCAATGGTTCCAGCAAAACAAAAAGAGGTATGAAGCGCATGTTGAGGACCCGGCCATCCGTTTTATCACTGACTTTGAGGCACTTCTAAGAGAGATCAGCAGGCAGTTTCGTGCGGACCCGCGACCCATAGGCGGGTCGCTGTTCCGGATATACAGAGACGTTCGTTTTTCGAAAGATAAAAGCCCATACAAGACCAACGTGGGGATCCAGTTCCGCCACAACCTGGGAAAGGACGTCCATGCCCCCGGATACTATCTCCATTTGGAGCCGCGCAATGTGTTTGCCGCCGTTGGGATCTGGCACCCGGATTCTGCAACACTCGGGAAGATCCGCGAGGCAATCATTGAAGATCCGTCCGGTTGGAAAAGGGCTGTGAATGGAAAACGATTTCGTAGCCGGTTTATCCTGTCCGGGAGTTCCCTTCGTCGGGCCCCAAAGGGCTATGACCCTCTTCATCCGTTAATTGGAGATCTTAAAAGGAAGGACTTTATCGGTATAGCCACCCTGTCTCAGAACGCTGTCGGAAAGCCCGAGTTTCCACTGGATTTCGGTCAGATATGCAAGGCAGGGGCCTCTTTTGTCAAGGTTCTTTGCAAAGCGATTGGGCTACCCTTTTAGGCTGTCTGTCTGTCGTATCCATTAACACAACTTCCTCATTGACATTGATTACATCAGAGATAATAGTTCAGCCACTAAGGCACCAAGACACCAAAATTATAATATAATTCTCTTG
>JACNIU010000183.1 GCA_014382905.1 Desulfobacterales bacterium | reverse complement strand
CAAAAGCCAGGGTCAGAAGACCTGGGCGGTGCGGAGCCAACGCATGAAGGCCCGGTGATCCGGACAGATGTGATCGGCCTCTGCCAGCGCTTCGGGAGGCAGGGTGGTGGCAAGGGCGATACAGAAGATCCCGGCCCTTCGGGCAGATCGAATCCCGGCAGGGGCATTCTCCACGACCACGGCCTGCTCGGGTCCAATCCCCAGGGCCTCCAGGGCCTTCAGGTAGGGCTCGGGATGGGGTTTGCAGCGATTGACGCTTTCTCCCGTCACGACCACCTGAAAATGGCTGTCAATCCAGGAGACGAGGGACGGGAGCAGAACCATCCGGGCAGAACTGGTCACCAATGCGAGGCGAAGATGGCTTTGACCCAGGGTCTCCACCACCTCCCTGGCCTCCGAATACATCTGGACCTGAGGGGCATACCCACGGAGGTAGATCTCCCTCTGCCGCTCAATCAGCGCCTCAAACATCGCCCTGGACATGGCCCCATTGCCGGACTGGAGTTCCCTTCTCAACAGGTCCCAGTCCAGGGCCCCTTCATTCCTGTATATGAATTCCTCGGAAACCTTCAGGCCTTCCTCCCGGAAGGCCTCTCCCCAGGCCGCCACGTGGGCGGGCATACTGTTCAACAATACCCCATCCAGATCAAAAATGAGGGCCTCGATCCCTGTCTTAATGGCCATGCTTCCGGTCATCCTCAGCCGTCTCCCCTGGTAGATGCGTTCGCGTGCAGAGTTCAAATCCCATGGACTGCAGGGCCTCCATCCAGGAGGTTGCCTGGTTTAGGTTTTCATAGGTGCCCACCAAGAGTAGGCACCGATCCTGTTCATCCCAGACCCAGCAGTATTCTACAAAACGGATGCCTTGTTCCTCCAGCCGGATTCTCAGGTTTTCGCGGACCTCTTCCCTCTGATCAAAATCGAGGTCCCTGTAGGAAGGCCCCACAATCAATACATGTGTACTCATGGCAACGTTGCTTGCCGCCAGGTCATGCGACCTTTCTTTTCTGTCAGGGGGAATACGCAAGTCCGAACAGGCCATCGGATGAAATAAACCATTTGGTAAGATTTTAGTCTTTTCATAAAGAATAATGCAAGATGATCAGCCATATTTCAGATGGCTCACGTGTTGCACCATTTTGTAATACATTGTAAGTGTCGTAACTGTCATTCGCAAGTTCCTTTTTTAAAGAACGGGAAAATAAGATCGGTGACGGAGCAACCTCCGTTTTTTACGGTTTGATGTTCCGGACGTGTGATGAAGGTTCCGCTTCTGGCAGACCGAGAAAAATTTTGCCAGGAGACAGGCAGGTGTTTTGAGGTGAGGGAGGGTGATCAGAGAGATCACAAAGGAGCAATTGGCGCGGATCTCAAACGACCTGTCCGTTTACCAGGAGCTTACAAGAAGGCACTTGAAGTCACTAAAACGGTTGCCGGACGAAGGGTTGGGAGCAGGGCAGCCTTAACGCATCTACAAGAGATCAGGCGAAGCCGGCGATTTAATCTCATCCACCACATACAGATTCACCTCCCCCTTAACACCCTTCAGCGACATGACAAATGATCGTCGAATATGGACATATTCGGATACCTGCCGGTAAACAGATTCGGAAATAACCACCTCCCCGCCCTTGGCCGTTGACTGTATCCTGTGGGTGACGTTTACGGGGGAACCCACAATCCCGTACTTGGCCCTGGTTTCCGAGCCGATATTCCCCACCACCACTTCCCCTGCATTGACCCCGATCCCGGTCGCAAATTCAGGAAGCTGATTCTTTCTCATCTCCGCGTTAAAGCCGGCGATGGCCTTCTGCATCTCAAGGGCGCACGCAACGCACTTGTGGATCACAGGCCCTGCGGGGCCGTCAAGGGGATCGAAGAAGACCAGGACGCCGTCCCCGAAGAAATCCACAATGATCCCCTGGTGCTTTTGGATCACGTCGATCAACCGTGAAAAATAGCGGTTCAGAAAACTGATGACGGCGTCGGGATTCAGTCTTTCCGACAATGGCGTGAACCCCCGGATATCGGACATGAGGATAGCCACTTCCCGTCTTTCCCCCCCTAATCTGGAGGCCTCGGGCAGTTTCATCAGCTTTTCGGCGATTTCCGGGTCCACATACCGGCCGAATGTATTGGTGACAAAGTCCCTTTCTTTCAACCCCTCCACCATGGTGTTGAAGCTTTGGGTGAGCTGTCCGATCTCATCCTTGCTGTTCTCGGGGATGGGCGGCCCGTAATTCCCTTTGGCCACCTCTCCGGCCGCATCCGAGATGACAGTGAAAGAGCGCACCATCCGTCCCACCACCGAACGGATCATCAGAAGGATGAGAAGGATGGCGAGGGCTCCGCCGGCAAAGTAATAGTTGCGAAACCGAATGATGGGCGACAGGACCTCTTCCCCGGGGGCGAACAGCACGATGGTCCAGGGTGCATACTTCAGTCTATAAAAACCGCCTACTTGATCGGGCGGTTTCCCAGGACCCAAAACTGCTCCGAAGGGCTTTTCGCTGATGGCCTTTAATAAGGCCAGTTCAAAAGGGTCATCGGTTCCCCCAAACCGTTTCCTTCCCTTCATAATGGCTTCGGTGTGGGCCAGATATCTCCCATGGTCGTCAATCAGACATCCCTGATCGGTTTGCCACCAACCAAAGGCCTTGATCCCTTCCAGAAGATAATCGAAGCTGACCGAGATCTCCAGCGTGCCCACCAGCGAACCGGATTCGTCCTTGAGACCGGATATGAGTTCCACCGTTTCCTGACCCGTGTGGGCATCGTAATGCGGGGGTGTCACGTCGAAGGACCTTGCCCCGTGAAACCGCATCATCCGCGGCCCATCCGTGGCAGGGCCGCCCATCCGCATGGGCATGGCCATGGGCTCAGGCCGATTGTCCTTCCATTTCAATTCAGCCCGGGTTACCCCTTCCAGATCCCTCAACTGCTTGAGGATCCACTGCTGAATCAAGGGCCCGCCCCGGGTCTCAGCGGTCTTATGGAACATCTGAACCCAGCCGATGACCCGGCTCAGTCTCATGTCGATCTGATGAGCCGCCCGCTGCAGTTTCATGATGGACGCATCCTGCCACTCGTCGAAAAGGGTTCCCCGCATGTACACAAACCCGAAGAACCCAACGAGGAAGAGGAGCAGCCCCACCGGTAACAGGATCAGGAGGCCGAGACGTTTTCGAAGACTCTTGATTGCCATGCGGGCTATTTTACCTCGTAACTGAACTCGTCAAACAATTTCTTGTCCCCGAAAACGGCCTTTGTTTTCACCCTGTAGGCGCCTTTGGCCCCGAAGTCCACATCCCCTCCAAGGCCTTCCTTCATGGGCATGGTCATCACTTTCTGCCGGGAACCATCGGGCCCGGTCACAAGAAAGCCCACCTTGGCCTCGGCCACAGGTTTTCCATCGGGGCCGCTGATCACCACCATGAGATGCTCCATTTTTCTATTTTCCAACCGGAGCAGATAGTAGTCGAGCCGGAAACCATCTACGCTCGAATGATGGATTTGAACCCCCAGTCCTGCGGCATGATCATGCCCTTTAACAGGATCCATGGCCAGAAGCCAGGAGGTCATGGATAGCCAGAAACCGATCCCCATCGCAAGCATAAAAGAAACCCTTTTCATCGCCTTTCTCCTTTCTTTAATCCCCAGCGCCGCCAAAGATCATAGACCGCCGGTATGATGACCAGGGTCAGGAGGGTTGATGAGATCAGCCCGCCCACCATGGGGGCGGCAATCCGCTTCATGACCTCTGATCCGGTCCCGGCCCCCCACATGACGGGAAGCAGCGCGATCAGGGTGGTGGATACGGTCATCAGCTTTGGCCGCACCCGGTCCACCGCGCCCTCGATCACGGCCTGGCGCAGGTCGTCTCTGGTGTTCATCTTTCCCCATTTCACCCGCCGTTCAAAGGCCTCGTCCAGATAGACCAGCATGACCACCCCGGTCTCCGCCGCAAGCCCGGCAAGGGCGATGAATCCCACCACCACAGCCACGGACAGGTTGTAGTCCAGAAGATAGAGGAGCCACACCCCGCCCACAAGGGCAAAGGGAAGGCTTGCCATGACAATAAACGCTTCGTTGAAGTTGTGGAAGTGCATATACAGGAGAACAAAAATGATCGCCAGCGTCAAGGGTACGATCAGATTGAGGGTCTTGCGGGCCTTTTCCATATATTCATACTGCCCAGACCACGAAATGGAGTAGCCCGTGGGAAGTTTCACCTCCCGGGACACGATCTTTTTGGCCTTTTCCACATAGGTTCCCACGTCTACGCCCTTAAGGTCCACATAGATCCAGGCGTTGGGCCGGGAATTCTCCGTCTTGATGGACGCCGGCCCCTTGTGGATGGAGATGTGGACAAGTTGCCCCAAAGGGATATGGGCCCCAGTGGGCGCGGTCACCAGCACGCCTTTCAACAGATCGATGTTATCCCTCAATTCACGGCTGTAGCGCAGATTCACAGGGTATCGCTCCAGGCCCTCCACCGTGTAGGTGATGTTTTCCCCGCCGATGGCCGTGACGATGGTATCCTGTACGTCTCCTACCGTGAGGCCGTATCGGGCAATCTGGTCCCGTCTTATGGTGAAGTCTAAATAGTTCCCTCCCGTAATCCGTTCGGAATAGGCGGAAAGGGTACCGGGTATCTGCCCCACCACCGCCTCGATTTTTGCGCCCAGATCCGTAAGAACCTGAAGATTCGGTCCCATGACCTTGATTCCCACCGGCGTCTTGATTCCGGTGGAGAGCATGTCAATTCGGGTCTTGATGGGCATGGTCCACGCATTGGTAAGTCCCGGAAAACGAACCGCCCGGTCCAGTTCCTCCACCAACTCGTCCATGGTAATATACCGTTCCTCGGGCCAGATCCAGGAAAGGGGCTT
>JACNIU010000430.1 GCA_014382905.1 Desulfobacterales bacterium | reverse complement strand
TGGATCAAGAAATTAAGAAGGTGGCCGTTATTGGAACCGGGATTCTGGGCACGCAGATCGCGGTCCAGTCTGCCCATTTCGGGTATGAGGTTTCTGCGTACGATTCTGACAAGGCGTCTTTTGGCAGGGCCCATGAGGATCTCAAATCGGTCCTGAGCAAGGCGGTGGGAAAACCTCTGTTTACCCCTGAGCAATGGGAGGAAGAGGCGCGGAAGGTAAGGCTTTGCACGGAATTAGCCGATGCTCTCAGCGAGGCGGATCTCGTCATTGAGGCTGTTCCGGAAGACGTCGGCATAAAACGGAAGGTCTTTGCGGAATTAGACGTGCTTGCACCCCGCAGGGCCATACTGGCGACGAACAGCTCTTCCATCCCCATCTCCAGGATAGAAGGGGCCACGACCCGGCCCGGGCAGTGCCTGAACATGCATTTCTACTTCCCGGCGATGGGAACCAGCATGGTGGATGTCATGGGAGGCACAAGGACAACTCCGGAGACGTTTGCGTCGGGCAAGGGATGGGTTCGTTCGATCGGGTGCATCCCGTTGACGGTCAAGAAAGAGATCTTAGGATTCTGCTTCAACCGGGTCTGGAGGGCAATCAAGCGGGAGACCTTGTACATGTGGGCGGAAGGGTTTGTGGATTTCAGGGATGTTGACCGGGCGTGGATGATATTCACGGGGATGCCCCAGGGTCCTTTTGGTATTATGGATAATGTGGGCCTGGAGGTTGTCTATAATATCGAGATGGTATACTACACTGAATCCAAGGATATGAAGGACCACCCGCCTCAGGCCCTAAAAGATCTGATTGACCGTAAGGAGTTGGGCAGGAAGACCGGAAAGGGATTTTACACCTATCCGGATCCGGAATACGCCAGCCCCGATTTTTTGAAATAGATTACACCTGACGAAAAGGAGACAAACATGGCTATTGCTTCTGATATCCGTCCGGGCGATGACCCGGTGGAGGTATCTGAGAAACTGGTTGGCCGAACCCGCACGAAATTGTTAGGCGAGCTGTTCGGCTACTTCGACATCCCGGACGTGTTCATCAAGCATGTATTCGGGAATCTCTATGCGCGCGATACGCTGACGCAGCGGGAGCGGGAACTCTGCGCAGTAGCAGCATTGTGCGTCCTTAATCGAACCAATGAACTCAAGAGCCACATCATTGCAGCCGTTCGTGCAGGGGCCACGAAGGCAGAAGTGGCGGAAGTTATTCTTCAGATGTCCACTTACGGTGGGATGCCGGTCTGCATCGAAGGCCTGTCCATCGCAAGAGAGGTCTTTGAAAAGGGCCCGGCAAATAAGCCCGATAATTAGGGATTTACGTCAGCTCAGTTCAAATTTTAATCACTTGAATCAGGGAGGGATAAGCGATGTTTTTTGAGATTTCTGACAGGGGGAAGGAATTGCAGGTGAGGGTCCAGGCATTCATGGACACACACATATACCCAAACGAGAGAAAGTTCTACCAGCAGATTGAGGAGGGGGATCGTTGGGAACCGCTTGCTATCATCGAGGAGCTCAAAGAAAAGGCTCGGGCAGAAGGGTTGTGGAACCTTTTCCTGCCGGAGAGCGAGTACGGTGCGGGATTGACGAACTATGAATATGCCCCCCTCTGCGAAATCATGGGCCGGTCTCCATTAGCCCCGGAGGTATTCAACTGTTCGGCCCCGGATACGGGCAATATGGAAGTGCTTGTCCGGTACGGGAATGAAGCCCAGAAGAAGGAATGGCTTGAACCGTTACTGAATGGTGAAATCCGTTCTGCTTTCTGCATGACCGAGCCCGATGTGGCCTCTTCGGATGCCACAAACATCCAGGCCAGCATCGTCCGCGATGGCGACGAGTACGTGATAAACGGGGACAAGTGGTGGGCGTCGGGTGCAGGCGATCCCCGCTGCAAGATCTTTATATTCATGGGTAAGACCAATCCGGACGGACCGCGCCATAAACAGCAGTCGATGATTCTAGTGCCTGCCGATGCCCCCGGTGTCAAGTTGATCCGGACGCTCCCCGTGTTCGGCTACGATCACGCCCCTCACGGGCACGGGCATATCAAATTTGAGAATGTTCGTGTTCCGGTTTCGAACATCCTGTTAGGTGAAGGGCGAGGCTTTGAGATCGCCCAGGGACGTCTTGGGCCGGGGCGAATTCACCATTGCATGCGCACCATCGGTGTGGCTGAACGGGCACTCGAGGAACTCTGCAGGCGTGCAAAATCCAGGGTTGCCTTTGGAAGGCCGATCGTGGAAATGGGTTCCGTCCGGCAGGATATCGCCAAGTCCCGTATTGAAATCGATCAGGCGCGTCTCCTGACCATGCACACCGCGCATATGATGGATACGGTGGGAAATAAGGTTGCCCGGGCGGAGATTGCCATGATAAAGGTGGTCGCACCGGTCATGGCCCTCAAGGTGATAGATCGGGCCATACAGGTGCATGGCGGAAAAGGGGTATGCGAAGATACCGGGTTGCCTGCGGCGTGGGCCGCGGTCCGGACGTTGCGCCTGGCGGACGGACCGGATGAAGTTCATTTAGAGACCATTACCAAACTGGAGCTGAAGAAGCACTCATGAAATTGGCGAAAGAGATTACAGAGGTAAGAGCGGCACACCGCTTTGATGAAAGCGCCCTTGCTGACTATCTCGTGGCGAATATCAAAGGCTTTTCCGGGAAACTGAAGGTTCGTCAGTTTCAATACGGGCAGTCCAACCCCACGTTCCTCCTGTCGTCTGACGGAAAGGAGTATGTCCTGCGCAAAAAACCGCCGGGGAAACTCCTTCCCTCGGCACACGCGGTTGACCGTGAGTACAGAATTATCAAGGCGCTCAAGAACACAGACGTACCGGTCGCCGAGACATTGCTCCTCTGCCGGGACGACTCGATCATCGGAACCCCTTTCTATGTGATGGAACATGTAGAGGGACGGATCTTCCGGGACGTAACCGCATCCAAGGCCAAAAGCCCTGAAGAGCGCGCGGCCATCTTTGATGCCATGAACGACACGCTCGCGAAAATCCATTTAGTGGACTGGAAAGCCCTTGGACTTGCCGATTACGGGAAACCGGGGAATTACATGGCCCGGCAGGTCAGTCGATGGAAGCGGCAGTATGAGGCATCAAAGACCGATGATGTTGAAGATATGGACTATCTGATCGAATGGTTGGAGAAAAATATCCCGACCGATGACAGCGCTACCGTTGTCCATGGTGATTTACGTCTCGAAAACCTGATCATCCATCCCTCCGAACCGCTCGTGGTTGCGGTGCTTGACTGGGAACTCTCCACGCTCGGGCATCCGCTCTCTGACCTGGCATATAACTGTATGCAATATTACATCCCTGTCAGTGAGGACAGGCTTTCCGGGTATAAGGGCCTTGATCTCAATGGGTTAGGCATTCCGGAGGAAACCGATTATGTTGACGCCTACTGCCGCCGCACCGGTCGGAGCGGGATCGCCGACTGGGAATTCTTCATGGCCTTCAGTATGTTTCGCCTGGCCGGTATTGTCCAAGGAGTGTACAAACGGGGACTCGACGGCATTGCCAGTTCTGAAAAAGCCAAATCATATGGTAAATACGCCCCATTTTTGGCGGAGGTGGCCCGACGAATCATCTCAAAGAAGGGGAGGGCGTCCTGACGTGAAAAACCCGGTTGTGGCCATTGTCCGTTACGAAAAACCGGAGGAATCTGTCCGCAGGGCCGTTGACCTGTCACGTGGACTGGATCACCTCCCTCCTGGTTCAAAGGTCTTTATAAAACCCAACATTGTTTTCTGGACCAGGGAAGTTCTCTTTCCTAAGTGGGGGGTGATGACCACCTCCAGGGTGGTCGAGGACATGGTGGTCCTTTTGAAAGAGCGCGGGATCGACCAGATCACGATCGGGGAAGGCACCGTCCTCACAAGGCCCGGGGATCATGAAACGCCAGCCCACGCCTTCGAGACCCTCGGTTATCATGTCCTGAAGAACCGGTACGGGGTCAGGTGCATTAATTTCCACGAGAGGCCTTTTGAGAAGGTAGATATGGGAGAAGGGGTCACCCTTAACTTCAATACGGATATTCTCCATTCCGATTTCGTGGTGAACCTGCCGGTGCTCAAGACCCATTCCCAGGCAGTGGTGACCCTCGGTATCAAGAACCTCAAAGGGGCTTTAGATATCCGGTCACGGCAGAAATGCCACAGCGCCGATCCGATAAAGGACCTCAACTATATGATCGCAAGGCTGCCCAAGGCGTTTCCACCCTGTTTTACCATCCTTGACGGGATTTATACCAGCGAGAGGGGCCCCGGATTTGAGGCCAAGGTAAGGAGAAGCAATCTCTTGGTGGCTTCTTCGGATCTCCTTTCGGCGGATATGGTGGGGGCCAGGGTCCTGGGCCATGAACCTTCACAGGTGCCGCATTTGGTCCATGCGGCCCGGGAGCGGGGAAGGCCAACGGACCTTTCCGGTGTGAAGATAGTAGGTGAGGCGATTGATCGTGTGTCGTCCTATCACGAGTACAGCTTCCCCTATACCGAGGACGGCAGCCTGCCAAAAGGGATGGAGCGGATGGGCATCCAGGGGCTTTCCTACTGGAAGTACGATCTCACCTTGTGCACTTACTGTTCCTCGTTGACACGGGTGATCCTGCCCGCTATCGCCCGGGCCTGGAAAGGGGAGCCGTGGGAAGACGTGGAGGTGCTGACAGGAAAGTCCATGAAGCCGGGAAAGGGGAAGAAAAAGACCATCCTCTTTGGAAAGTGCATCTATCAGGCCCGAAAGGATGACCCTCATATCAGGGAGATGATCCCTGTAAAGGGCTGCCCTCCCTCCCACAAACAAATTGTTAAGGCCTTTCACAGGGCCGGCATCCCCGTGGATCCTTCGAGTATCGAAAAGATGGACAAGAT
>JACNIU010000319.1 GCA_014382905.1 Desulfobacterales bacterium | reverse complement strand
GGGCTATGCAATACCTAAGCCCTTTATATGATTATCAAGTCTGCCGTTGACTCTTATTTTTTTTGGAGGTTACGCGCAAGAGTCAAAGGCAGACTTGACCCTTTTACGCCAGGATATCCTTTCTGGCCCGTTGGATCATGGTCTTGTTGAGGGAGTTTTCCCATTTGGAGAATTCAGCGATGAACTGCCGTTTCCTGTCCCAGTCCTCGATGTTTTCAGAAGCGGGAACCAACGCGGCATAGTTGGTGGCCCTGGAGGAAGCGAGAGACCGCCTGGCCCACCAGATATGAAGGGTGGAGATGTGCCCGTGCCGAATGTTCTTTTCCCTGGCCGATTCTACGCTGACTTCCTTTACCGGAAAACTCTCCTCAATGAGGCGTCTGTCCCTGTTCATCCTGCTCCTTTCGGTCCATGTCATCCAGTATCTCCCGGATACGGGATTTCAACGTGGGAATATCCTGTTCGACCGTCTCCCACACCAGAAAATAGTCTATGCCGAAGTATCCATGAATCAAGCGGTCCCGCATGCCCGCCATATCTTTCCAGGGGACTTGAGGGTTCTTTTCTCTCACGGATTCGGGAATGTTTTTCGTGGCCTCGCCGATGACCTCAAACTTCTGGATCACGGCGCTGGACGTCTTCTCGTCAACGACAAACGCATCAACTCCCATCCCTTCCACAAATTCCAGTATGTGTCTGCAGGCACCGAGAATATCCTGCAGGAACAGCCGATAATTCCTTTTCATAAGCTGACCAGATCGCCGTAGATATAGGGGGCGACCTCCTTTCTGACGGCCCTTTTGGATACCACATCCACCCGGCAATGGAGCATCTCCTCCAGGAAGTTGCCGAGTCCTGTTAGATGGAAAAGCGTGGCCCCTTCCCGGAACTCCACCAGTACGTCCAGATCGCTTTCCGCGTTTTCCTCTCCCCTGGCGTAAGAACCGAAGAACCCTTTTATCTCGGCCCTGTATTTGTCTCTTGCCTCATTCCTTGCCCTTTCAAGGATCTTGAGGATTTCATCCTTTGTCATGTTTTCTTCTCCCCCTTGGCTCTGATCTCTTCCAAGTGTACCACGTACCGCACCACCTCGACCTTTTCTTCCGGCGCCAGATTTTTGGCCGGGTTTCTTACCACATACAGCTCTGGCCGCCCGGCAGCGTTCATGACCGCATAAAGATAGTATTCATCCTTGAACCGGCGGGCCTTGAACCACTCGTTCTGGGTGAGGGCCACGGGCCCTGTTCCCGCCCTCGCCTTGACTTCAATATAGCGGATTTCTTTGTTTTCCTCATCAACGGAACGGATATCAAACCCCAGGTTTTCGGCGGATACGTCTTTCGGGGTCCTCCCTTTCCGGATCTCGTAGGCCATGGCGGTGTCCATCCCGATCTTTTCGATCTCCGCATTCCCCGCCATTTCCTTTTGAGCAGCGTCACCCGGCTTTACCCGGATAATCCCCAGGAACCGGGGCATGCTCATGGTGAGCCCCTTTTCCTTCTCAATCTGCGCTGTCAACTCTTCCAGGGCCGCCACATATTTGTTCTTGCGGTCTTCCTTGTTGCGGATGGCCAGATCCACATTGTCGCCCTGATCCTTCCGATCGTAAAGCCGGATCAGGTCCCCGTCTAATTCCACGATCAAATAATCCAGGGACTTTATGCCGTATTTCTCTTTGATGGCCCCCTGGCGAAGGCGCTCTTTCAGGATTTCGCCCCGGTATCCTTCAAGCTGGTTGATGGCGGCCCGGGTTACCTCCTGTTTGAGGGTTTCCACGTCAACGGCATCGCCCGCTGTGTTGCTTCCTTCCGCGAGGTCCCAGATGACCGACGGAGCTATGGGTGTTACATTGGTTTGGTCGGAATAGAAGGCAAAGAGCCTTTTCCCGGCCACATTCCCGGTCCCATCCCTGATTTCACCTTCATAGAAGAGGATGTAACCATCGAGTCTCGCGTCCGGATCAACAAATTCGGCCCCCTGCTGAAGGGCATCGGACAGGGCGCTCTCCACCCAGGCCATAATCACCTCAAAAAGGGGATGGCCAAACGAAACAAAGCCGGTGTCAGGGTTTCTGAAGGCCTTTTCCTTATCAAAGGCGATCTTTGGATATTTCCGCAGGAGATCGCCGTAGCTTTTCTTGAACTGGTCTTGTTCCGCGATCCTTCTCAGGTCAAAAGGAATGGCGTCAACGGCTAAGAATCCATCCTTTCTCTCCCTGAGCTTTCCGCCGGCCCGGGAGAAGGCCTTCTTGAAAAAGCTCTCCGTATATTCGGGAATCAGGCGCTGCTCTTCCGCCTGGCTGGCCATTTCCTGTATGCGGGTGTAATCGATGTAGCGGGTGGCAAGGCTGTCTCCCAGGTTGTCTTTTACCCTGGCCACATATTCTTCGTCCACCTGAATATCGATCTCTTTGAGGATCTCTTCAATACTCCGGGCATTGGCCGCGGCCTCCATCATCAGTTGAAACAGGTTCTTGTCGTAGAGGATTTCGCTCAGGACGTCGAAGACTTTGTCGCTGCCAAGGGCATTCTTGATTTCCCGGAGTTTTTCAAAGAGCTTGGTCAATACCCTTCCTTCGCGCGTATCTTCCGCCACAAGGTTGAAGACAAAGACCTCCTTTTGCTGGCCATATCGATGGATCCTTCCCATCCGCTGTTCAAGCCGGTTGGGGTTCCAGGGGATGTCGTAGTTGATCATGATGTGGCAGAACTGGAGGTTGATGCCTTCGCCTGCCGCTTCGGTGGCTACCAGGACCTCGGTTTCCGTCTTGAAGATTCCTTCCGCCTGAATTCTGTCTTCCAGCCGCATGCCGCCGTGGATGGTGTTGATTTTGTACCCCCACTCCCTTATCCTGATTTCCAGATATTCAAGGGTGTCTCTGGATTCCGTAAAGACGAGGAACTTCCGATCCTCCGGGCGCTGGTATTTCAGGGAAAATTCATCAAGGGCCTTACGGAGTTCCTTCAGCTTGATCTCTTCCTGCCCCTTGATGATGCTTCTGGCCCGTTCAATGAGACCAATGAGGGTTTTGATCTCCCTTTCCAGCTCTTCCCGATTTTCGGCAACGCTCAGTGTCTCCCAGATCTCTTCCTCTTTCCACCTTTCCTCCTCGCTCAGGTCCTCAACCGTGTCGAAATCAAGGGCATTTTCGGGCGTCTTTTTGCGATCAAGGGCGCCTTCCAGCAACTCCTCAAGCCGGTTTTTTCTGCGCTCAAGGGACTTGAGCAGGGCGTAGGTGCTGGAGGCAAGGCGGCGCTGCAGGATGATCAGGGCGAAGGTGATGTTCCTCTTTTTGTCTTTGGTCAGGGCCTTGTTGTATTGGGTGTTTACATAACGGGACAACTCATTATAGAGCTCCTTTTCGCCGGGGGAATCCGCACCCAGGTTGAAAGGGACGGTCTTGACGTGACGTGGGAGGAAGAGGGGTCTCCCCTGGAAGTCCTTCAGGTCTTCCTTGATGCGTCTGATAAACAGGGGGTTGTCCTTGTTTTCGATCGATTCCTGGAGCATCTCGTTGGTGGCAAAAAATCCCGGGACCAGCAAATCTAAAAAAAGCCTGAAGTTGTCGGGATCCCCTTTGTGCGGGGTTGCGGTCAGGAACAGGAGATGCTCGGTGACGGCGGATATGGCCTCGCCGAACTTGTAGCGGCTGGTCTTTTCGGTCTTTTCCCCATAGCGGTAGGCGCTCATCTTGTGGGCCTCATCCACAATGACCAGATCAAAATGGGCGCTTGCAAGAGAGGAAAGGACCTCTTCTCTCTTGGCGAAGTCGATGGAGGTGATAATCTGGTTTTCTCTAAGCCATGCATTCTCCCCGTAGAAGGCGTCAAGAAGACCCCTGTCGATAACAATGAAGTGCTCTTCAAACCGGTCTGAAAGCTCTCTGCGCCACTGGTCCTTGATGTGACCGGGGCATACGATAAGGATCCTTCGTGCAAGGCTTCGGAGCTTCAGCTCCTTGATGATCAGACCGGCCATGATGGTCTTGCCAGCCCCTGGGTCATCGGCAATCAAGAACCGGATTCTGGGGAGTTGAAGCACATAGCCGTACACGGCCTCGATCTGATGGGGGAGAGGGTCCACCTTGGAGACATTCATGGCAAGGAGGGGGTCGTACATGGATGCAAATCGATACCGCTTGGTCTCAAGGGCCAGAAATACCTTCCAGGGTTCTTCGGTAAAAACGGATTCGACCTCGGAGACGGAGAGTCTTTCAAGCTCCTCGCGGGAAATGATCTGGTCTATATGATCCCTTGACACCGATGTGGCGCCCACGATGTGCAGATAGCCGCCCATCTCCTCAACGAACTTCACCTCCACCGGCTCAGGCCACAAGGGGCCTTTAACGACACTTCCTGGTTTGATGTTTACCATAGCGTCCTTTCTCGACTCTTATGCTCCCTGTTTCTCAATAGAAATCCGGAACAGGAGGCGTAACCATTCTCGGGTGGTTTATTCGTCTTGCTCGGCCAGATCTTTCTTTACATAGGCCCAACCGCCAGCGATTGTGCGACCGGGTGAAACGGGTGTCCCATCGATCATCTTAATCAAGCGTGACACTGAAAATGGTGGGTCGATCGGCTGAAGCCTTCGTAGGAAAGGGGTCTCATCTTGACTCTTATCCGACCGAATCATTGGCCACAACAAAATTACCATTACACGCCTTTCATGTAAAGCCCCAGCCCTACACCCATGAGAACAGGGGCCTACTCTTGACTCTTATTTGGTTTCTCTTAAGATTTTAAAGTGGTTATTCTTTTTCATTCTTTCTCTTATCAACTTTTGCCCTTCAATTTTGGTGTTCAGCCATTGCGGATTCATGCATAAGGCAGTAGAAAGAGTCAAGCGTAGATTTGATAATCATATAAAGGGCTTAGGTATTGCATAGCCCGCGGGGGAAGC
>JACNIU010000426.1 GCA_014382905.1 Desulfobacterales bacterium | reverse complement strand
CCTCCCTTGCATCCCCCTGATTTGCAATCTCAGCAATTTTTTTCAGATATGATTTAAGCATACAGATTACCAGGATTTAACATGTTGTTATCATTTTATAACGCAATGATGAGCAGGGCCGAATAAATGGCGTAATAGTTCAAATAAAAAGGATACTTACATCAAAGGCAATAGATTCCAAATCGCCCCGGTTTTAGGCATCTGCTCAATCATTTTGTTGGGCCATATTATCAATATATCAATACCCGTCCCCTATATTCCACGAACTTCTGTTCACCTCTTCGTCGGTTCTTACCCGGACATTCTGTCCGGACAGATGTCCGCATAGCCGCTCCGGCCCACCACGGCGATGCCTATCCGGACATTCTGTCCGGGTCAATGTCCGCCTATGCACTATGTCACCTCGTACTGCTGGGAAGGGCCGGAACCGGTCTTTCTCACAAGCCCAAGCTCCTCAAAATGCCCCAAGTGTCGCCTCGCAGTCCTTGCCTCAACGCCTATGGCCTCGGCATATTCGCCAGATTTTGCCTTGCCGCAGGCGGCAAGCCACTGCCAGCCCTTCCGCTCCGACTTGCTTAGGGCCTTGAGAGTGTCCTCGCCAAGCGCCTTTGTCGCGCCCTCCGCTGACCGGTACAGCGTAAGAACAAGATATGGCTTGTCCCAAGTGTATCGTGGCCGGGGTAGACCGAGTTCCTTTGCCCGATCGCGAAGCGAAGCCAGACCGAGGCCCTGCTCTTCCGCCATGCCCATACGCGCGAACACGAAGTGGAGCTCGGGGTTCCGGCTCAGCATAGGAGCGCTGAAGTCTTGAAGCTGCTTCAAGGTGATCGGCGACGGTGGTTCGCCGGGGCTCTGAACCGAAATAGTGTCCTCGGTCACCACGATCTGGCACTTAGCACCGTCAATACTGTAGTCGCGATGTATGAGTGCATTAGCCACTGCCTCGCGAACCATCTCGAATGGCAGAGCCGGGCGTTCCTGCCGGTGCGCTTGGTCCCGGTCAAATACATTAGGAAGCTTATCCTTGAGCCATTTCTCAACCTGGTCGGGGATCATAACTGCTGGCTCATCGAACTCGCGGCGCTCCGGTTGACCACTGGGGTAATGGATAAGACCAAGCAAACCCGCTTGATGCATAACCGTCCGTAGCTCTCTACCGAACAGAAGGAATCCGAATCCCGTCGGAACCAGAACGCCACCTTCTTCCTTTAAAAGGCCTTGCCGGAGAAGACGCCGATTGAATGCATCAGAACCGACTGCATCCGCGATCTTTGCTCTCTGACGGTATGTTTCCAGAGCGGCATCAGAGAAGTCCCCAAGTTCTGCCGTCTGCAGCCTGTTTTCCAGGGGAGAAAGAGCGACTTTCCCCGGTTCTTCTTCAATCTCAGCAGCCCGTTCCGTCGCCTGCTCGATGAACTCCTTGTTCTCCTTCTCGATGACCTCCTGAAGGTCACGGTCAAACATGTGTACAGCTACGCCCTGGCGTATCAAGTACCCTATGCCCTTGCGCGCAACGGTCGGGTCAGGGTCCTGAATTCCGACCCAAACTTCCTTGATGCGGGCCAGGAAGATGCGCTCCGCGCAAGACAGTTTCGGATGCTTCCGCGCGCCCTTCGCGCAGGGCTCCAGCGTCGCGAATAAAATCGAGCCATCCAGGTTGTTGCCCCGGTTCTTCCGTTCGAGAAGCGTGAACTCCGCATGATCGCCGTGCCGGAGCTCTCCTCGGCAAGCGGTCTCAATCGCGCCGTCGGGCTTGTACAACACCGCGCCCACTTTCGGATCGACTTTGCCATCAGTCCGAGGCTCAGGCACAGACTGGCGCATGACCTTAATGGCCAGCTCCATCAAGTTTCGCGAATTGAACTTGGTTCTAGCTGCCACCATAAGCTGCTTCCTCGTTCTTGCTGTGGGTTCGTATACTCATGCCTTCATGCCCGGATCATCGGCATCCTGTTTTGGTTTCTCTGAACATGGTTTTGGATCTGTCTTCGCATTCTTCTCTCGCACAACGATTTTCTCACCTGACGGTGTGGAGCGACAGCGGAACACCGGTCAGGTGCAGAAAAAGGTTAACTTTCTTTTTTTAAGTTGCTTCTAATATGTGATTAAAAAGAGTCTTAAAAACAATAACCTTTTTGAATATATTTGACTGTATTTTTTCGAAACCTTCAATTTGGATTTCTTGGTCTTGAGAGCTATTTATAAAATCAACAACGACAAGCAACCAATATTCATGACAATTCTGATACTTTTTAGCCCGCTTTTCTTTTTCAATAACAATTTCGGCTAAACGATTTCTTGATAATAACGGAGTATCATAAACTTGAACCACTCTCCATTCTGGCTTTTCGTATTCCTTATCGTTGAGATATACAAAAGATAATTCTGGAATGGACCTATATACGCCCTTAGTTATTTCACCTGTTTTGAATTCCTCGATGTGCTTTGCAAGATCCACTATCCTGTCGATAAGGCTTGTCTTATTGCGAATTGGTTGAGCTTCATTGAAACCAAATGAAATTTCAATATTTTTCGCGCTATTGTTCAAGTAAACTTGTTGAGCTTTTGATAATACTTCCTTTCGAAATTTGCCCTGAACCTGACGACTTTCACTCAGTTCACCCTTTTCGATGTAGAAATTAGTGATCTCAATTCCTATCCGCCGATCACCTTCGATGATCACGTCAGGGCTGTCACTATACCTGATCACTCCTGTAGGTAAGGAATAAGCTTTGCGAAAGTGTTCAAAATAATGCCGCTCAATATCTTGGTTTGATATTGTGCTCATTTAAATCCTTCGGAGTTAACGTACCCATCAGACGCGCCGTCCTTTGGCGTCGGCTGCATGGGGCTGGTGTACGCCCGGCACGGGCATGAACTTATGGGGTGAAAGTCCCCTATAGCTGAACCACTGGTAAGAAATTTACCATAAACTATTAGCCGAAGGCAAGGGCGGAACCGCGAGGGACCGTCTGAAGGAAGCCGGAGTGCAAAACTGTGAGCCGACGAACAGAAATCTCATACAAGGCCGAACACCCTGGGGTGAGTCAGCACCACATGACGAAGCCCTGTGGTTCAGGGGACACGGTAAATGAGGCGGTTGTGCAGTGACAGTTCATGTTCTTATCCGGGGAGATCTGCTCAACGGGGCGATGCCCCTCCTGTTAACTTAAGCAACCAGGTCAGGCCACTGGTATAACAAGCCTGGGCGTATCGATTGGCTGCCGGACGATGCGAGCGAATTAGGCAGCAGGTAACAGGTAAGGACATAGCGCGTCAAGGAGAAATCTTTGATGTTATTGGGCAGAAGTCAGCAAAGGCCATAGTAGTCAAATGCCCGGGGTAATGCCCGGGACATGGCGAAGGGCTTAACCTTTGAGAGCAGGGAGGAGTCGGTCATGCTCGATATGGCGTTGAACCCGATAGGGGGAGCCAATAATATCGGCGTATTGGCCGTAACCAGCCCTGGAATACATTCAGCAGTTTGATTGTGTTCTAAAACTCTCGGGGAAACGCCCCGTGCGGACCCGCATGCGGGGTGTTGTGGGGGCCGGGGGAGAGAAACCCCCGGCTACCCGATTAGGAAAACTACTTTATAGAAAGGAAACATGATGAAACCATATGTATGTTATTGCTATGGGAGTAAGGGTAAACCCCGTAGGCTCCGATTGTGGTTTGCGATGATCAAGGTCCTATTTATTGTCTGGTACAAAAAGAAGTTTAAACCGTTGGAATTTCGAGTTTGGCCGCATGTTGAATATGTACCAAGTAAAAACGCTTGGGAGATTTACTGTCGGGTTTTGTAAAGATTTATCCTTATGTCTCCGTCGAAATCGCCGGGAAATGTTGAAAGCATACCAGTTTGATATCTTTTTGAAATGCCAGTAGGTTTATAGGTTACTATTATTTCTCCGGCTTTACTGTAAATACCATCAACGTTTTCAACTGTGAGGTCAGTTTCTTTGAAATCAAAATCGGCAATTTTCAAGCCATACGAAGCAAGCGTGTTTTCTATATCCTGTTTTACGTCCTTATCCATTTCACACCTCCTTCATTGGGGGTTAGGGTTCTTCGCTTTTGTAGCGAACTGTTGCTTCTGCCTTAAAGAGATAGGGGCACATCTGATAGTCACGACCAGTTTTTTCACGGCCAACACATAAGCCCTCTGATGTGCCTTGAGTTTGTTTATCAAAAATCATTTGGCCCAAAAAAATCCCAATTCGGAAGCCACCGTTAGAACATCTTGGGTTTGGGCAAGGACAAAATTCACCAGGAGGATTTTCCAATGAGTAGCGATAAAAACGGTGTTCACCGTCAGGACCAATCGGATGCGCCTCAACAGTTAAGTCGAGAGATTCAACCTGGGGGTACGCTTTCAGAAAGGTTGTCTTCCCTAAAAAGAGATTTGCTTCTTGAAGATGATCTTGAGCACTTGGATACTTTTTCATTAGATAATCTCCGAAAGAATTTCCCCGACCCTAAAGAGAGGGTCAGGGCTATATGGGGTTTTCTTTCCGCAGAACTTGCTCACCGTGCTGTAGGCCTGGACCGGTGTTTTCTTGACCTTATCATGCTTGATGAACTTGTACGTCTTGGCGGCTTTGAAATTAGTGATAGCAATCGGGAATATTTCTATGAGCATTTTGTACCGCCTTATGTCATTCGTAGGCTCAAGGCTGATTCCTAATCGCGGCGGACGAAGTCAGCGCCGCGATTCCCGGCGACTCCGTCGCCGGGAACAAGTTATTCTATAGTTTCTTGATATTTCCGCTCTCCGAGGGAATCTGTCAGTCCTCACATACCAGCGGGTTCCCTGTGCCGGGAGCGGCAGACGGGTTGCTCAGCGCCGCATCCTATTGTCATATCAATATATTACAAAAAACGGCCTGACAAGTCTTTTCTTGTGACGGAAGAGATCGCTTTCT
>JACNIU010000308.1 GCA_014382905.1 Desulfobacterales bacterium | reverse complement strand
GGCATCGCCCCTTCAAAAAGATTTATACGTACCTGCACTTCTCCGACGGGCGATTTGACCGTAACCAGATCGCCCTCTTTAAGGTGATATTTGGCGGCAGTCTTGGGATTAACGGCAGCAAAGGATTTATCCTTTAAGAGCTGATTTTCAAAAATAGTCTTATACAGAAAAGGCGGGCTGGGTATCCACCCGCTGGCTAAATTGATCATCTCATAAGGGAGCATCAAAAGCGGGTACATAGAACGATCAACGCCGACCTTCGGGGCCTCGTAATGGGCCATGCAGGCCTCATCGCCTGTCGCGGCGATGCCCATATTTTTCGCCGAATCGTCCTGAATCGCCTGCTCAAGTGTCTTGCTGAAGAACTCGAACTTCCCGCTCGGCGTCTTAAAGAGCCCGGACAAGTTTTTGGGAGGGCTCACCGGACGATACCACATGCCCTTTGATTTCATCGCATCCCACATTTCATCAAAGGACTTATATTCCGGTTTGGGGCCGTTCCCCGCCGTTTTTAATTTCCAGGCAGGCGCTGATGGATCAAAACTTACAAGCCCGCCTCCGGCATCAAAAAGCCCTTTTGCCCTTACCTGGAGAACCTCTTCAAAATTCTCCCATGGAAAGGCGTTCCCGACCGACGCATCGATAGCCTTGGACAATTCTATGACAACATCCCCGGTGTTTCTCGCGTCATACAGGGGCTTCACCACAGGTTTTGACAAGCCGTAAAGGGGGTATTGCAAGCCAACCGGCCAGACAACATCATCCATCTTCTCAAGATACGTGTTGTCCGGGATAATAAGGTCCGCCATGTTGGCTGTCTCATCCCGGTAAGGAGAGAAGCTTACAATGAATGGGATCTTTTCCAATGCCTGTCTAAAGGCGCCCCCGTCCGGCACGGTAAAAACAGGATTTGCAGAGAAAACGAGGAGCGTATCCACAGGCGATATCGGGCTTCTGTTTATGACGTCTGAAAAGTTATTAATCAGACTATGGGTGAAGGGATATTGTTTTGTCCCTGCCTGGTCGAGCCGGGGTTTCTTGAGCCCATCGCTCGCAATGGCATCCGCCTCGAAGTCAGGCAGTGGGCTTAAAGGAATCGGGTCCGGCAGCAGGACGCCTCCCGGGCTGTTGACCCTCCCCTTCAGGGCATTGAGACTTTGAACGGCCATAAACTCAAACAGGCTCCCATTCAATTCGTCTTTCCCTTTGCCGTAAATGGCAACAGGGGCCTTCGCATTAGCGAACTTCTTGGCCAAAGAGACAATTATCTCCGGGCTTACCCCCGTTATTCTTGCCACCTGATCAGGGGAATACTTTTTCAGGACCAAGGTCTTGAACCCGGCGTGATTTTTTCCGTCCAGTGAACTCCAGTCATCAAAACCCGAAGACTGGTCCGACACAAAGTTAGAATCATAGAGACCTGACTTAATGATGACGTGAGCAAGCCCTAAGGCCAACGCACCATCGGTCCCCGGCCTCGGAGCGACCCAGAGATCAGCCTTCGAAGCGGTATTGGACGCCCTTGACTCAACCTGTACAATCCGGGTTTTCCGCTTTGCCGGATTGCCATCGTGCCACATGCCCCACGCATTCATCACCCTGCCCGGCGCTCCCCAGCCCTCAAGGAGGCCACAACCGAAGCTCAAAACAAAATCGGAGTTTTCCAGATCATAGGCAATTGGGGCATCCGTCCCCTGCATGAGTAGATTCCCCATCCGATAGGTGTCCATTATGGAAGGCGGCCTGACATAATTGGGGCTTCCGACTGCCCCCATCAGACGTTGGATCAGGACCGATACGGTTGTCCCTGCGGGGTTCCCGTCCACAGCCGCAACTGCCTCCGGCTTTCCTGCCTTGCGCAGGCTTGAAATCCTACCGGCCAACATGTCAAAGGCCTCGCCCCAGCTGATGTCCTTGAATTCACCCTCACCCCTGAGACCGACACGCTTCATGGGACCTGTAAATCTCAAGGTTTCATCGTAAAGCAACTGGAGTCCGCCCATCCCAACAGGGCAAATGCCGCCGGGGTTCACAGGATAGTCGGTGCGGCCTTCGATTTTTACGGCCCTCTCGTCCACTTTTCTCACCGCAATACCGCATCCGCCAGGGCAGAGATTGCACACTGAACTGACTTCTGTGAATTCACCTGTCGGCGGGACAGGGACCCATGGCCAGTTCTGTGTCCATATTGCGATATCATCCGTTAACTTCCAGGGAAGCGGAGTTATGTGAATGCCCGCTACCCCGCCAACGATAGCTGCGATGAAGTTTCTTCTGGTTATTCTCATAGTCATCTTCCCCTCACTTGTGACATACGAAACAGGCGTTGTTCTGTTCCTGTTCCATCTTGGTATGACACCTGGCACAATCATCCATCTTCATGCGATCCGACGGCTTCTTGTTCCAATAGAAACCGGAAATGCGTTTTCCCCAAATATTGATGCTGTAACCAGTCAACCGGTTTTTTACGTACAGGGGCAGCTTCTCGTTATCGGCAAAGTCTCCATGACAGGTAGCGCACGCTATGGTACCCATCTTGACGTGGGCAATATGGGAGAAATAGACGCAGTCAGGTTGCTTGGAATATACGAGCCAGGGAATTTCCTTCTCATCGGCAACATATTTTTTCATGAATTCTTTTTCTACGGGAGTCTCTCCGAGGGGAGATTCGGGATCATCGTGGCATTCGGTGCACTTCTCTAACTTCGGGATACCCGTAAAACTGCCGTCGTCGCGAAATCCGTGACAGAACTCGCACTTTTCGGCCTTTGTTTTCCCGTCTATGCCATCCACTTTTTCGGAGTCGAGATGCAGGGCGTGATTAAAATTGATCGGCTGGGCCTGTTTTGAATACAGCACCGCCGGAAAGATAATCCATCCCACAATCAACGCCCCAATGAGGCCTAAAAGGAAAAAGACGCCGTCCTGAACAGCAATATTAATGTTTAACCATCGTGGGAAAAAACCGGCAGGGGAAGAGGAGTCCCCGCCTTTGGAAGGCTTTTTGGGGGAATTCGCTAGATTTTTCATGATTGTTAAGCCTCTTACCTCGGGTTTAAGGTTGATTGACTAAGGGGCCTACAGCTTTTTGCGTATTTACCTACTACCCCTCCCTTTGTCAAGAGAAAAACTTTATTCTTTGCGGTCCTGACCATGTCTTTAAAAGTGCCTTATTCTCTTGCGACGTCTTTTTGCTGCCTTTGCCTGTTTTTTCTTTTTCTGAACGCTGGGTTTATCATAAAAACGTCTTTCCTTGATCTCGGAAAAAAACCCCTCTTTGGTCAGTTTTCTCTTAAGATCCTTGATGGCCTTTTCTATCTGATTATCACGAACAACAACTTTCATATCTGAATAACCTCCCTTAAACTTTTGGAGTCATGCCCTTTGGGCAAACCATTGATAATAATTCTAAAAAGCCCAAAATAAAAAAGCACCTCGATCGTAACTGAGATGCTTTCCCCTGCCTTTAAAAACAATCTGCCTGTGCGGGCTTTTATATCACTCTACGGGCAGATACACATTTGATTTTACCTCTTGCATTGTTATGAAGGTTAGGAAGCACTCATGGGTCTCGGGGGTAACGCTGTAACGGTTCGGACCGGAAGCCTTTATCGGACGTAACTGGACTGGAAAACTTCCGATCATCATTTAATCACCCCCTTTTCCTTTTTTTCCTACCAGAATTTGTATTAAGAATGTAATGTATTTCCTGAGAAATCTTTTGTCAATCTTTTTCTTGGCGTTTGAAGCATGATTTTCGAATTTTGATAAAGCCGCAAAAAGGCGCAAAAGTCACAAGAAATCCTCGTAACATCTCAATAAGTCGCGGTAACAGGTCGTGGATTCCGGTGAGCCACTAATTTGGCGACCGCCTCAATATGATAGGTATGGGGAAACATGTCAACAGGTTGTATTTCAAGCAATTTATAATCCCTGGTCATCTGGGCAAGGTCCCTGGCCAATGTCGCAGGATTGCACGATATATAGATAATCTTCCCGGGAGACAAAGCCATAGCCTGGGCCAAGACATCCTTATGCATGCCTGCCCGAGGCGGGTCTATGACTAAAACATCGGGTCTAACGGTTATATCCGCTAACTTCTCCCTGATATCGCCGCATATGAAGCGGCAGTTATCAAGCCTGTTTTCCGCAGCGTTCCTGACTGCATCAGATGTCGCGCTCCTGCTGATCTCTATTCCGGTGACGTCCCGTACCCTGCCTGCCAAGAAAATAGGGATGGTGCCTGTGCCACTGTACAGGTCAAGCACCGTTTCAGGGCCTTCAAGATCTGCGTAATCTGCTACCACCTGATACAGTTTTTCGGCTGCCCTGGAATTGGTCTGGAAAAAGGAGTTTGCTGAAATCCGGAAGGTAAAGGGACCGATCCTGTCTCTGATATACCCATCCCCGTAAAGAACTGTTTCATGCTCCCCCACCGCTATGGAAGCGCCCCGGCTGTTGATGTTGTTTACCACCGTTGTGACCTGGTCAAACTTGCTGACGAGGGAATCAGCCAATGGCTGTACAATTTCCGGCCGCGCCTCTGATGTAACGATATTGACCATCCATTCATCAAATGCCACGGAATGGCGAATCGTCAGAAACCGCCAGAACCCCTGATGGCTTTTCAGGCCATAGACAGGTATCCCGGAGTCCGCTACATATCTCCTGATCAGGTTGAGGATCTGGTTACCCGTTCCCTGCTGAAGGAGGCACGCCTCAATGTCAATGACCTTATTATACGTCCCGGGTACGTGGAGGCCCAATGCAACCTCGCTCTCATCTTTGTGCCTGTCCAGTTCATTGGGGAGATACCACCGCCTGTCAGAGAATGAAAACTCCATTTTATTCCGGTAGCCGAACCGCTTTTCAGAAGGGATGGCAGGATGGACCGTCACATTTTTTAGGCCGCCAATATGTTCGATAGGCTCCAGCAC
>JACNIU010000425.1 GCA_014382905.1 Desulfobacterales bacterium | reverse complement strand
TCCCCGGGACGGACTCGAACCGCCGACCAAGTGGTTAACAGCCACCCGCTCTACCGACTGAGCTACCGAGGAACAATATTTAGGGATAAACTAAAGGTTCGCCTCCCTTGTGGCAGAGATATTTTCTAAACATAAAATTTTATCAGAATCGTGCTTTTCAGTCAACAGAATTTTTGTTACGTCCTTTGGGACAGAGGCCCTCATGGTCCAACGGTTTGTTTCAGACGGCTAAGGTGTTACACATTTCGGTATTTTATTGGCTCAAAGGGCCAGATCTGCTATGATCCTGTAAAACCATTACAGATACTAATCAAATCGTAAGGGGTACAACATGAAAGTGTCACTGCCAAACCTGAAGAGGAAAAGGGGTGAGAACGAGAAAGATGCGGCCTCTCTCCTTGCTGAATGGATAGGGCCCGGGGTTTCCAAGGAACAGGCCGGAAATGGTGACTTGGAGGGGAAGAGAGAACCGGACTTTGTGGACAATAGACCCATTGAACCTGATGCAGTACGATCCAAGGGTCCAGCCATTGCAAAATGGATTATCTTTATCCTGTTTATCGGTTATGTGGTCATTTCTTATTATCATGTCCCCATTTTGACCGCCCTCGGAGACTATTTGATTGTCGAGCATCCAGTGAAAAAGGCAGATCTGATCGTGTGTACGCCGGGGAGTCCCCTTGAACAGAGCCTGATGGCCGCAGATCTTTATAAAAGAGGCTTGAGCCCTCGCATCTTCATACCTGAAGAAGTCCCTCCTGATGGCCTCAACGTCTTGAAGGAGCGCGGAGGTCACTATCCCGAGGCAAGCGAGCTTTTCAGTACGACTCTCAAGAGTCTGAGCGTTCCCGGGTCTGCATGCACTGTGGGCCAGCTTCCGGTGGACAGTATCCAGGAAGCGGCGGCCGAGGTCCGGAAACTGGTTATGAGTAAAGGATACACGTCCATGATCATTGTGACACCTCCGTACAGTGCCAGAAGTACCTATTTGATTTTCAAGAAGGTCTTTGACGGAGAGAAATTGGAGATGATGATATCCCCTTCCCGGTATACCAATTTCAAGGCAGATAACTGGTGGAAAAGGAATAAATATCTGAAAGAGGTCATCTTTGAGTGTCAGAAACTGCTGTACTATACCATAAAAGGCCTATAGTAGGAGAAGCGGTGTACCAAGGAGGCATGTTTCGTGGCCACAAATTACGAGAAGATTATCGATGAAAACCTTAAGGGCCTTTTTTCTCAACCTCCACCCGATCTGGACAGATCTCTGGGAGCAAAGAAGAGGGGTGAGTCTCTGACATTCCATGCCTTTGGACAAGAGTGCTGTATTGATCATGAAAAGGTGACTTTATCTGGTTGTCAGAGCGTTGATCCAAAAGGACTCATTATCTCTCTTTATGCTATACATGCCAATCTTGAGCAGATTCAGGTCGAGCCCTTTAGAGCATTTAAGGATCTCCCAGGAAGCATGCCCTATCAAGGCGCCTTCAGCGCCAACAGTGAGAGGGTGCTTGTTCCCTATATCCCCTTGATCACAGAAAAGAAGCAGCACATTAAGGAGGTGTTTGACGGGGAAGATGGTATCAGCGGTGACGTTTCATTTATCCTTTACCCGCTTCCGAAAATTGCCCTCTGCTATATCTTTTATTTGGCTGATGAGGAGTTCCCCGCATCTGCCGTCACCCTTTTTTCTGCCAACGCCCTCTCTTTCATGCCCCTTGACGGATTAGCGGATGTGGCAGAGTACACATCGAAGGAGATCATCCATCTTGCCAGCGAGTAGGTTCCAAACCGGAGAAGGGCGATCTCCCAAGGCTGCCATGATTCTTGTCTTGGGGTTAACGGCAATTATCTACTTTACCTGCCTGAGTGGATACCCCCTACTGGATCCCGATGAAGGCCGTTATGCGGAAATCCCTCGTGAGATGCTTGAGAGCGGTGATTTTATTACGCCTCACCTCAATTATGTAAAGTACTTTGAAAAGCCCCCCCTGTTTTACTGGTCCGTGGCCGGCGCAATGGCCCTCTTTGGTCAACACGAATGGGCCGTGCGTACGGTGCCTGCCTTCGCAGGGTTCCTGACGATTCTCCTGGTAATGGCATTTGGGAAACGTCTTTTCGGGATGCGTACCGGCGTGATGGCGGGCTGGGTGTACCTTACCAGCCTGATCCCTCTGGTATTGGCCCGCCTGCCGATCATCGACGGTTTCTTCGCCCTCCTCCTTACCGCTACCTGGGGGGCATGGTGGTCAGGATATGCTTCGCCGGCAGGGCGGATCAAGAGGCTGTGGTACTGTGCAGCATGGGCGTGCATGGGCCTGGCGGTTATGACCAAGGGGGTTGCTGCCATTGCACTGACAGGATTGATTGTCCTCGGCTTCACTGCCGCAAGGAGGAACTGGCGCGAACTTCGATCTATGGCCTGGTTCCCCGGTCTATTGATTTTTGCTATTATTGTCCTTCCATGGCATCTGGCGGCAGGACTCCGAAACCCTGAGTTCTTTCATTTCTACTTTGTCGTACAGCACTTCGGGCGTCTCGTGAGTGAGGAGCACTCGAGACCGTTCTGGCATTTTCTGATTATTTTTCCTTTTGGTATGCTGTTTTGGACAGCGTTCTTTTTTCCCGCTGCTGCAACCGCCGTCAGACGTGCCATAAAAACGATAAGGTTGCCCTCGAATTGGACGGGTGGGAGGGGAGAAGAAGCAGGTTTACCCGGGGTTTCAAACCGTTCGGAGGAAAGCACACAATCGGAAGGCGTTCTGTTCTTGGTGATCTGGGTGGGGGCAGTCATAGGGCTCTTTAGCCTCAGCCGGAGCAAGCTCGTTCCATATATACTGCCGGCCTACCCCGCAATGGCGTTACTGACTGCCTTGTACCTGACGAATGGGGGGCTGGCAAGAACCTCGTCCCGATGGTGTGCCGGCATTACAGCAGCCCTGCTCCTTTTCTCAATCCCCGTTGTCTCATATTATGCCCAAAGTCAGGATATGCTCCCTTTCAAAGATTTGATATGGCCTGTCAGGATCGCCCAGGGTGCATTCTTACTCGGAAGCGCAATGTTAGGTGTTGCCGTTTTTAAGCGGCATTTGGCTCCGGTCGCAACAGGTTTTGTCTTGGTTGCGCTTATTCCCACTATGATTATGACCGTTCCGATAGCGGCCAAATACAGGAAGGTGGGCGGGTTTTTAAAGGCGATGCCCAGCCCGCTGCCCCCTCAGATAAAGATAGCCGAGTGGCGCAACTATGACCAGGGATTGAGCTTCTACAGCCATCGGCGGACGATCTTGGTGGACAACGTCGGAGAGTTACAGTTCGGGAGTACTTTGGGGGATCATAGCGATTTTTTTCTTAAGGGGGAAGAGAGCCTCAAGCGCCTTGCCAATGATGGGCCTCTCCTCATAAACCTGCGCCCGGGGGACTGGCCCAACGTGAGTCGCTGGGGCATGTTTCGTCCGGTGGCCGCAAATAGTACCAACGTTATGGTGGGAAACGACCCGTTTTTTCGTCTAACCGGTCTGATGCCCTGGCCGGACGACGCTGTTACACCGCCCCCTTTGCTCCTGATGCCACGGTGTCAAGAGTGAGGCGTTAGCCGTAAACGTCAAACTTCAAAATCCGGGAATATGGGTGTTTTAGCGAGATATCTCATCAGGGAATTTTTCAAGCTTCTCATCATCTGTCAGATTGTCTTTATGGCAATTTATCTGATGATCGATTTCGCCGGAGGGATTGATGACTTCATAAAGGCGCATGCACCGAGAAGCGTAATGTTTTCCTATTTTGCATACAAGGTTCCCTCCATCGGTGTTCAGATGTTGCCTGTCGCCACACTTACAACCGTTATTATCATGTTTAGCTTGATGAAACGAAACAACGAGGTAATGGCGTTGAGAGCGTGCGGAGCCAACGTCTGGGAAATCGCTCAGCCGATCATCATCACTTCATTATTCCTTTCAATTGCCCTGTTCCTGTTTTCAGAGACCATTGTTCCCTTTACCAGCTCAAGGTCCAATGAGATATGGAGAGTAGAAGTCAAGAAAGAGAAGCCCGGCCGTTTTCACGGACAAAATCATATCTGGTACAAGGGAGATAACTGCATTTATTATATGAGACAGTTTGATAGTGACAAGCTGATTATGGTGGAACCTACTTTCTACTTCTTTGATCCTTCTTTCCAGTTGATCAGGAGAATAGATGCACCATTCGGAGTCTGGAGGAATAGCGCGTTGCAGTTGCGGGACGGCATCATTCAAGACCTTGAAAAGGATGGGAGCTATAATCTAAGGAGGTTCAAACGGTTTGAATTAAGGCTTCCTGAAAGACCAGAGGACTTCGTCAGAGAAGAAAAAGAGCCGGAAGAGATGGGCTATCCGCAGCTAAAGCGATTTGCAGAAAGGCTCAGAGCAGAAGGTTATGATGCCACCCAGTATTTCGTGGATATAAACATAAAAATCGCTTTCCCCTTTGTCATCCTGATCATGGCCCTTATCGGGGTCCCGACGGCCCTGTGGAAAAAGGATATGGGAACGCCAATGGCTGTTTCCATCGGCATAGGGCTCTGTTTCATGTATCTCCTTATCTTAGGGCTTTCCCGGACACTGGGATTTGCAGGGATCCTTCCGCCCATCCTTTCAGCCTGGCTGGCAAACAGCATCTTTCTTTTCTTAGGGATTTATCTGATGATCCATGTGAACAGGTGAGCCGTTCTTAAAATCTGAGAAATACAAAGCCGTTATCAACGTCTTCATATTCAGGTTTGGGAAGTTGGTCTCTCTTTTTCAGGTAATGTTTCATTTTGAGGAACAGGACAATCCGGTGTTTGCCCGAACTCCTTTTTATAATTTCCCTGAGTTCTTTGATGGTTAACAGGCGGGAAGGATTCGAATGGTCGCGTTCCAGCCCGTAGCTGAGTTCGCCGCCTGTTTCCAAGAGGTATACATTATCCCGCTTATAGAACCAGCAGACCGCATGGAC
>JACNIU010000424.1 GCA_014382905.1 Desulfobacterales bacterium | reverse complement strand
AAGAAAACCGCATCAAAGCCGACACTTTTGAGCCGATCCAAATTGAAATCCTTGCCCAGGGTTTCGCTTGTTCTCAGTTCAATGCCGGTCTTCAGGATATCCTTGATCTCTTTATCCAATACTTTCCGGGGAAGACGGTAGGAAGGGATACCGTACCGCATCATCCCCCCCGGCTCTTTGCGGGCCTCAAACAGGGTTACGGTATGCCCCTTTTTGCGGAGATAAAAGGCCGCTGTCAATCCGGCAGGACCTGCTCCCACTACGGCCACCTTCTTGCCGGTATCCTCTTTTATGATTTTTTTCTTCTTCCAGAGTCCTTTTTCACCGTCCGCAGCATATCTTTTCAAGGCGCAGATCGATATAGGCGCGTTCACCTCTCCCCTCCGGCATACGTCTTCGCAGGGGTGAACACAGACCCTACCCAATACACCGGGAAACGGGACCTTCTCCCTGATCACGGCATTGGCCTCGTCTCTTCTCCCTTCGGCAATCAGCCTCAGATAACCAGGAACATCAATGTGGGCCGGGCACGCCTCTCTGCATGGCACCAGATCCTTTTCTTTTTTGCCGGGACGTATCGACTTGTCCATCAAAGCGCCTGTAGGGCATACCTCAACACAGGCAGTACAAAACTTGCACCCCGACTCCTCCAGCGAAGGGCCCAAGGAGCCTATCTGGACCTGGCCATTTTCATCATACGCGAAACCGATCGCTTCAATCCCCTTCAGGTCGCGGCACACCCTGATGCAACGGGTACATCCTATACACAGGTTGTAATCCCTGGCAAAAAGCGCCTGATCGTTGATGACGGGTAGATCGGTAGGAATCCACTTCGGCGTTGAAGGAGAAATCCCGATATAGTTGGCTACATTCTGGAGTTCACAATGCCCGAACAGGGTGCAACACCTTTCGTTCTCCAGTACATTTAACGAGCACTGACTCCTGCTGCATCCATCCTGCTGGGCGCAGGTAAGGCAGGCATGACGATGCCGTGCGAGAACAGGAAGCAGATTTTCCTGCCGCTTAGCCCTGATACGGTCATTTTCAGTGACAACAACTATCCCTTCTGCGACCTCGGTCCCGCAGGAACCCAACAACTCCGCCTCACCTTCCACTTCCACCACACAGAGCCCGCAGCCTTTGCCAGTTTCCTCAAGCATGGCATTTTCGATCTTCCGATCCCCTTGATACACTGCTTTGGCGGCCGCGATCCCTTTGGCTCCTGGCAGGTCCGGATGGTAACAGAGCGTTGGGATATAAATATCCGCACTCCTGGCTGCTTCCAAGATCGTTGTCCCCTCGAGGACCTCCACCTCCAGGCTGTTAATCGTCAGCTTCACTTGAGCCATATGCTCCCCCGACTCACTCGACAAAAAGTTGCCCTATTCAATCGACAATTTTACCCTGTGAAATGTCTGCCCCGTTCAATTCGTAGTCTGTTTCATATTATCTGGGGCTTTTTCCTCCCCTTTCCCCTCTCGCAAAGTGCATACCCGAACAGGGCCGCGCCCACAGCGCCGGCGATCTGCGTATCCCACTCGGTCTTCATGCGCTCCAGCTTGATCATCGGCATCAACCGGTCCATCACGCCCCGGTTCTTTGCCATTCCACCGGTAACCGCAAACTCCGGTGTCACGCCGGCCCGCTCCACAAGTGAGAAAATACGTTCTGCCATTGCCCTGCAGTAGGCGGCAAGGACCTCTTCCGCGGTCCACCCCTTTTTGAGGAGTCCGGTGGCCTCTGACTTCGCATAGACAACGCAGATGCTCGATACGGCCTCTGGTTCTTCACCTTCGTATTGAAAAGACCTATCGCCCACTTCGTTAATAGACACAGCCAAGAGATCCGAAAAGACTTCCATACCCCGGCCGGTGCCTGCTGCACACTTGTCGTTCATCAGAAAGTTGGTTACCTTCCCCTTCTCATCACACTGGATGGCCTTGATATCTTGTCCGCCCACATCCAACACCGTGCGGACCTCCGGGCCATAGATGAAGTTGGCCCCCCTGGCATGGCACGCAATCTCGGTAATCGACCTGTCCGCAAACGGGACGTTGACCCGGCCATACCCGGTCCCGACACAATAGTCCATCCTGTCTTCGGGCATATCCGTGGCCTCTAATGCATAATTCAGGGCATTGCGGGCGCTGTTGGGGCTGTCCGAGCCTGTTCTCATGTTCGCGTAGGCATGTATCTTCCCGTCCGCCATGATGCATGTCTGTGAGCTGACGGAACCAACGTCAATACCCACGGTGATAAACTTGGCATTTTTCCAGTCTATATCAGGATTCTTCCAGTTGGACTCTGTCCACCTCCAGAACTCTTGTTTCTTTTCTTCTGGCATTTTGTTTCCCTCCAACTAAAACTGGCTACCCCTTATTCGTTACTGGATCAGCCAAGGCATCCTGACATTACGATTAACAAATAACCATTAACTGTCTTTCCCTATGCTTCTTCAGCAGCGACCACAGCGGCACCCACCGCCGCCCCATATTCCGGGGCCTCGGGGATATAAATCTTGTCAAGCCTCAGTTCGCGCTTCATGGCCTCCACAAAGCCCGGATTGTAACCGACACCCCCGATCATCACCATATCTTCATTGACGCCCACGCGTCGAATCATGGATACGATACGGCTGGCCATGGCATCGTGGATCGCCTTGCTGATGTCCGACTTTTCTGTCTTGGCATGGATCAGACCCACCACCTCAGACTCCGCAAAAATAACGCACTGGGCGTTCATGGGGATCTCCTTGTCCGATTGCATCGCAAGTGGGCCCATCTCCTCAAGGGAGGTCTCAAGTGCGCGTCCCATGGCCTCAATAAAGGACCCGGCGCCAGCCGCGCACTTCTCATTGATGGCAAAATCCACCACGTCCCCCCTTTCATCGATCTTCACGGCCCTGCCCTCTTCGGCGCCCACATCGATCACTGTCCGGGCGTCGGGGAAGAAGAAGTTGGCGGCCTTTGCCATCGCCTTGATATCATTGACCAGACCGGCGACATTCTTGATCGAATTCTTGCCTGACCCGGTACCACACGTCCTCTCAACATCACCTTCCGAAATGCCGGCGTCTTTCAGGGCGGCTTCCCAGGAGGCGATAATGGCCTTATTCTGATCAAATCCCGTCAGGACCATTCCCTTACCGATAATCTGGCCGTCTTTCATAACAATCGTCTTGGTGTTCTTGGCACCACAATCGATTCCTGCAGTTATCATTTTCTCAAGCTCCCTTTTCGGATCGTTGATTGACGATTCAATAAGATCCTGTTTACGTGTAGATCGTCAATCATCAATTACTCTGTTACGCTTGTGATCATGACTATCCCCCATCTTATCCATTCACATATTCGACCAGATTCAAATCAATTCCCTATGTTATCTTATCCGAACGATTTGGTCACTGGCGCGAGACTGCGAGCGCCCGGTGCACTAAAAGGTGTACGCCCGGCATGGACGTTAACTTATGGGGTGTAAGTCCCCTATGTGCATGCCCTGTGGCAACACTCCCCTGCTCTGCTGCTTCTGCATTTCTCTTGCCTTCTGGTGGAAGTCCTCGGCCCCTTACATTTAGTGAAGACAACGTATCAGGGTGAATCCAGTCAATGTCGTGAGACATGGATATAAACATTAGCCGAAGACAAGGGCGGAACCGCGTAGGACCGTCTGAAGGAAGTCGGAGTGTAAAGATAGGAGCCTACGAAGCCCGCTGGAAGCGGGATTATCTCTGTGAACCGCCCCGTGCGGACCCGCACGCGGGGTGGCGTGGAGGCTGGGAGAGAAAAATCACGCCTTGGCGTGACTATCCGATTCTGCCGCGTCTATTCGGGTTTACCAAAGACTTTGAACATATTGATAATTTAAGATTCTTTTATCCTTTGTAAGAATTGTGGCATTCTCTTCCCGCGCCGTTGCCACAATTATCTGATCTGCCGGATCGTCATGGAAAGGCTTTGGAAGTACAGTTGAGCAATAGGTTATCATGGGGGTGAGATGGACAAATCTGAGTTTTGGCATTTCTAAAGCGGTATTGATCCACTCCCCAGGGTTGCAGGAAATACCAATCTTTCCTTTTTCCAAAAGTTTACTGAATTCCCAAGGTGAAATTGCAGATAAAAGAAGCTCATCATATCTGTCTTCATTTTCAATCAGTCTTTTGACTTTCCGCGACAGATTTTGGGGGCGCATATTCCACCAGACCCAAGTATGCGTATCGAGTAGATACTTTATTGACATGCTTCCCACGATCCTTCACCGAGCGGAGTGATTATATCCTTTTCGAAAACAAAAGCCCCCGCGAGTTTTCCTGGCATGGGCTTCATTTCGGATTTGCGATGGGGAACGACTTGAGCAAGGGGCTTTCCTCTTTTCGTTATAATGATGGTTTCTTGGGATTTCGCAACCTCGTTTAGTATCTTTAATGCATGTGCCTTAAATTCACTTATGGCCATTGTCTTCATGTGACCACCTCCTTTTTTCATAAAATAGTCAATTAAAGTGGTCAAGTCAAGGAAAATGTCAAGAGTTACATGGAGCAGAATCGCCGCGGATCAGCAGCAAGACCGGCGGCAAGTTTTACCCCGATGTTGCATTGGAAGTCTACAGATGCTTCGATTGCCGAGAAAACTTCAACCCCAAAGACGCTCGCAGATTTCCTCCCTTGTTGCTGAATTGGATGGTAAATTGATTGGTTTTATTATCGGCGACATAAGCAGGTGGGAATATGACCTGAATTTTGCACGAAATAGGGCCTTTACGACTGCCAACCGTTTTTCGTGGCTGCGGCCGGTTTTATCTCACGTTGTTTGATTGTGTCCTTTCGGCAAGCCTGCATGACACGGCCTGAAGATCCATGTAAAATGGGCTATCTAAATTTTTCAGGGAGGATAGTCCATGGCCAACCAAAAAGCAAATCAGCAGTTCACCCTCAAAAAAGTTCAAGCCGAGTTTGAAAACTGGCGTAAAACCCGGAAAAGCCG
>JACNIU010000422.1 GCA_014382905.1 Desulfobacterales bacterium | reverse complement strand
ATCCAGCATCCAGTCTCACACCGCCCTTATTTGTGCCAAGAGCTGCTGCGGTTTGAACCCTTTGAGCATGGCACTCTGGGATGGACAGGTGGAGGCGCAGCTTCCACATCCTTTACAGAGTATCGTGTTTACCTGGCAGATCCTATCCTCGGGCAGATAGTCAATGGCGCCGTAGGGGCACATATCCATACAACCCATACACCCGACGCATGTCTCAGGATCTATTTCAGCCACGATAGCGCTTATAACCAGTTTGTCCTTGAATAAAATGGTAGCGACCCTTGAAGAGGCGCCTAAACCCTGGGACCGTGCTTCTTCCACATTTGCAGGGTATCGCGCAGACCCGCACACAAAGATCCCGTCCGTGGCAAAATCGAGGGGCCTCAGTTTGGCATGGGCCTCGAGAAAAAAGTTATTCTGGTCGACCGGGACTCTCAGGAGTTGAGAAAGGGTAGACACGTCCTCACGGGCCACTAAGGGGGTGGACAGGACCACAAGATCGCAGGGGATCTCTACCGTTTCGCCTGTAAGCGCCTGATAAAGGCTCACATAGCCATCCCCGACGGTGGGTGGTTGATCCGGGGAGAACATATCGAATCTGACGCCTTCTCCTCTGGCATCCCACAGCATCCGCTCATTCTCTGTCCCGTACATCTGCATATCTCTGTAAAGGATATGAACATGGGCATCCGGATTCTGTTCCTTGATCAGGCGGGCATTCTTGACAGCCGTCTGGCAGCAGATCCTGGAACAGTATTCTTTTTCCGGAGAACGGGCACCAACGCACTGGATCATTACCACCCGTTCCGCATCAATCGGCCCCTTCAACAACCGTCCCTCCAGCTCCATCTGGGTGATAACGTTTTTTCCGTCGTATCCATACATCCCTTCAGGCTTCAGGGGGACGGCCCCGGTGGCCACAACGATGCAACCAACCTTCTCCTTAAAGGAGGCGCCGTCGTCTGTCCGGATGGTTATCTCAAAGTTCCCTATGTACCCCTCCACATCTTCTATCCGGGAACTCAGGTAGGGTTTCACGTTGGGTCTAACCGTTACCGCCTCTATCATCTCCGAGATTCTGTCTGAAGCCTTCTCTCCGTGGGGCGCCAATCGATTGATGTTCCGAAGCAGTCCCCCTGCCTGCGCCTCCTTTTCCACCAGGACTACGTCCAGACCCATCCCCGCCATTGTCTCGGCCGCTGACAGCCCTGCGACCCCTCCGCCAATCACCAGCACCCTCGGGATCAGGGATGCCTCGATGTCCTGCTGCGGCTCTAAGAATGCAGCTTTAGACACCCCCATCCGCACCAGGTCTTTTGCCTTTTCTGTGGCGGCCTCCCGTTCCTGCATATGAACCCAGGAACACTGGTCTCGAATGTTTACCATTTCAAAGAGGTAGGGGTTTAGTTCTGCCGCGGCGCAGGAACTCTGGAAAAGCGGTTGGTGCGTACGGGGAGAACAGGAGGCTACCACGACACGATTCAGGTTGTGTTCCTTTATCGCGGTCTGGATCTCGCCGATCCCGGCCTCGGAACAGGTATACAGGTTTTCCTTGGCATATACGACACCGGGGAGGGTAGATGCATACGCTGTGACAGCCGCACAGTCAAGATGTCCGGCGATATTAGACCCGCAGTCACAGATGAATACGCCGATCCGCATGTCTTCCTGTTGAGATTTTTTTTCGCCCATTTCTATACCCATCTCCACTATAGAGCTTTCTAATTCTCTACGTTGGCTCTACCGCTATTTATCTTTCTTCTCACTAAACCATCCCCAACATCTTTCAATCGACAATCAACAATCATCAATCCAAGGGTCTTCAATTCAAGACGCCTTTCGCATCCTGGAACCTATTACCAACTGTGCTGCCCTGGCCGCCGCACCGCTGGCCTGGGCCACAGATTCCGGAATATCCATGGGGCCATGGGCGCAACCGCAAGCAAATATGCCCGGACGGGTGGTATCCATGGGCTGCGAAGCGCCGGTCTGGAAAAACCCGAACCTGTTCAGCTCAATACCGAGTATCTCCGCCAGGCCCTCAACCCCCTTGTTGGGTGCGCAGGCCGTTGCCAAAATTACCATATCAAAATCCCTATCCATGACCTTTCTCTCCCGCGTGTCCTCATAGGTCACCACCGGATTGTGATTCGGACTCTCCGTGATCTCAGCCACCCGGCCCCGTATATAGCTGATACCAGAGTTGTTGCCCCCCCGTATCTTATACTCCTCAAACCCTTTTCCAACGGCCCGGATATCCATGCCGAATATGACAGAGGTGGTCTCCGGTTCATGCTCGTTGGCAATGATTGCCTCCTTGATGGAATGCATGCAGCAGTAACCTGAGCAGAACGGGTAAAACCTGAAATCCCGCGATCCCACGCACTGGATAAAGGCCAATCTCTTTGCCACGGTAAAGCCTTCAGCCTTCTTTTTCAACGCTTCAAGGGGTCCCGCAAGGGCCAAGTGCGCGTTGTATTTCTCCGCCCATTTTTCGCGGTCTTCATCCTCCTTATATTCACCTGTACAGAATCTCTCATAAAATTCGGCAGACGCCTGTTCATATTTCTGTTCAAACTTATCCAGCATCTTCTGTGAGGTCTTGGCCTTTTTCTCAAGCTCCTGAATCTCCGCCTTTACGGCCAGATCAGAGGGGCGGTCCAGGTGACCGGAGGTCGGCCCGCTCGCACTGAGAAGCCTTTCAAACTCGATAGCCGTAATCACATTCGGGATCTGCCGGTATTGGTATTCAGGGACCCGGGACGGATCAAAGACCTGGTAACCGCTGGCTACGATAATAGCGTCCACATCCAATTCGACCATCCGTTCCTTTTGATCAAAATTAACCGCATCGGCCTGGCAGACCTTCTTGCAAATCCCACATTTCTTACCGTTCAACTGGCGGCAGTGATCAGGATCGATGGTATGGGTGGAGGGTATTCCCTGGGCAAACCAGCTATAAATAGCCTTGCGGGCCCCCAAGCCCTCGTTAAAGGCGTCGGACAGAACCGTGGGGCATTTTTCCTTGCATGCGCCACAACCGGTGCATTTGTCCTCCTCTACATAACGGGCTTTCCTCCTTACCGTGACCTTGAAGTCCCCGGCTTCGCCCGCCACCTTCTCCACTTCAGAGTAGGCCATCAGCTCAATGTTGGGATGTCGACCGACATCCAGCATCTTCGGCGAAAGGATTCAGATAGCGCAGTCATTGGTCGGAAATGTCTTATCTAACTGGGCCATCTTTCCGCCGATACTGGGGAGGCGTTCTACGAGATACACCTTAATCCCCATTTCTGCGAGATCTAATGATGCCTGGATCCCGGCGATACCACCGCCGATAACGAGTATCTCTTTATTCACAATCTATCTCCTTGGTTCAGGAACATTCGTCATTCGAGAAAAACCAGTGACTCATGACCAAACGCAGCTCAGGCCGCTTTTTTCAGTGCATAAGGCCCCAACCCCTTGACCTGATCTGTAAACTCCCTTGCGACCTCGGCAAACCGGGTCCCTTCAGCAGAAGAGATCCATTCCAGCCGCAGCCGCCCGAGGTCAATGCCGAGTATCCTCACAAGCGCCTTCGTCATTTCAAACATCTTTTCGGCCTTTACATTACCGTCCAGGTAATGGCAGTCGCCGATGTGTCACCCGGCCACCAGTACGCCGTCCGCTCCCTCCTGAAATCCCCTGAGGATAAAATTGGGGTTGACCCGGCCCGAACACATCACCCTGATAATCCTCATGTTGGGAGGATACTGAAAGCGGCTCACCCCTGCTAAATCAGCAGCCGAGTAAGCGCACCAGTTACACGCAAACGCGACGATCTTCGGACTAAATTCTTGAGACATAAACTCCTCCGTTCAAAGCCGCTTCCACCATGGTCAGCACTTCCCGGTCGTCGTAGTGGAAGATGGATGCCGCCCCCGTGGGACAGGCCACAGCACAGGACCCGCATCCCTTGCACAGGGCCTCCTGGACATGGGAGACCTTCCCGCCCCCTTCACGATCCGTGAGGGATATGGCGCTGAAAGGACAGGCATCTTCACACATGCCGCAGCCGAGGCAGTAATGCTCATTCACATGGGAAACCACACCCTCTACCGTGAGGTGTTCCTTGGACAGGACCACAGAGGCCCTTGATGCCGCGGCCTTTGCCTGGGCGATGCTCTCTTCGATCGGCTTCGGATAATGGGCCATGCCGGCCAGGAAAATACCTTCCGTGGCAAATTCCACAGGCCTCAGCTTGGCATGGGCCTCCATGAAAAACCGGTCTTCGTTCAGGGGTAACTTGAATATCTGGGCCAAAGCATCATTGTCCCGGGGCACAATGGCAGAGGCTAATACAACGAGGTCAGGCTCTATTTGCAGGTCTATCCCCAAAATGTGATCCCTGATGCTTACAGAAAGATCTTCTCCGCGCTTCTCGATCAAGGGCTTGCGATCCAGGCTGTATCGGATGAAGATGATCCCCTTTCCTCTCGCTTCCCGGTAAAGTTTTTCCCTCTGCCCGTATGTCCGAATGTCCCGGTACAGGATATATATATCCATCTCCGGGTTCATCTCCTTGAGCTCTAATGCAGACTTGACGCTGTGGGTACAGCAGACCTTGGAACAGTAGGGCCGCTCAGAGTCCCTTGAACCCACACACTGGATAAAAATCGCACGCCTAACACCGGACACCCTGTCGTCTCCGCTCTGGAGGGCAGCGTCCAGTTCTAAGTGGGTGAGGACCCTGTCATCTTCACCATAGAGATATTCCGCCGGCTTACGTTCCTCAGCACCTACCGCCACCACAACCACACCGTGCTTCAGGGTCACTTCTTTTCCATTTTGAGAGACAGTGGTCTCAAAGTTCCCCACAAAACCTTTGGACCCTTTGATCCTCGATTCGGTGTATACATCTATCAGCGGATGGTCCTGGGTCCTGAGGACTGTCTCTCTGACACTGTCGGCGATCTTATCCCCCCGCCACGTTTCTATAAGAT
>JACNIU010000313.1 GCA_014382905.1 Desulfobacterales bacterium | reverse complement strand
AGCCAAAATACACAGGGAGACCTTTGAAAAATGCTCAATTTTGGTCAAGATCAAGCCTCCGGCCCAGAGGGGCCTACGCCCCGGAGGGGAAGGCGATAATTTTAACCACAGGAATATATTGAATATTTCGAGGATTAAAATTTGAGCCTGACGCAGAGATTGGGCAAAAGGGGGCGTTTTGCAAAGGTCTCACAGGATCATACCGAGGCAAGTGTCAGGGGCAATCCTCCGGAGAGTCACAACGGTACTGGTATGCTGACTTCAATCAACAGGGAAATACTGGCGGATTTCTACACGGTTTCACGTTCTCATTTGTATTGGGGACGGAAGCCCTTTAATGGCCTCCAACACATCCTCGAGGGCCTGGGCGCCGGTGAAATTTTTCTCGACCCGTTCTGCGGTGCCGGAACACCCATCATCACTGCATTGAAAAAAGGGGCAAGAGTGATCGCCTCTGATCTGAATCCCATGGCTGTTTTCCTATCCAGGGTACTGGTACAGCCAGTTAGCCTTTTTTCCCTCAGACAATGCTTTGAAACAATACGTGAAGCTGTCGCCGAACACATATTAGCCCGGTACGCGATTAACTGTCCCAAATGCAGAAGACAAATCTACTTTGACTATTTGCAATGGAATAGCGAAAACGGTAAGGACGTGCCTCAGGCTGTTAAGTTTACTTGTACATATTGCGGTCTTAGAAAACTCCATCCATTGACCCAAGAGGAAGCGGCGCGTCAAATAGGGCTCTCCAAGGCCCAGCCGGAATTCTGGTTTCCCAAAAAGCAGATACAGACTCAGAGAAAACCACGGGTTGATTGTTTTCATGAGCTTTTTACCGGGAGGAACTTATCTGCTCTGTCAGAGCTCTACAATGCGATAAGTGGCATCAGTTCGTCCGGAACTCGCCAGAATTTACAATATGCGTTCACAGCAATGCTCTATAGCTGCAGCCAGATGCAAATGCTTTCAAACAAATCGCCATCCTCCTCCCGAGGCTGGACCGCACCTAGGTTCTATTTGCCGCCGGCAAGGATGGAAAAAAATGTTTGGAAAGTCTTTGAGGTTCGGTTCAGAAATGTACTCAATTGCAAGGCAAGGCTAAACCAAGAGCTTGGAGCAATAAGGGTTTCCGATTCATTGGAAAGATTCGAAACCCTTGCTGACGATGTTTGCATACAACAGGCGGATTACTTATCGTTTCCTTTTCCCCAGAAGCTGAAGGTGAGCCACGTTTATATCGATCCGCCTTGTAACGACGATGTTGACTATATAGGTTTTTCAGAGTTCTGGGGCTCATGGCTCGGTATGAAATTCCCGATTCAGACGAGTTGGCGGCCGGGCGTACTTTCCCTCGAAGAAAACGCTGAACAGATCCACAAGCTTCTCAGCCGAATCCGAAAAAACACGAGGCCTTTCTGCAACGTGACTTTAGCCTATGGATCGAAGAGGAGAAAGGCCTGGCCACTCGTCAAAAAGGCCATCCTTGAAGCAGGCTATCAAATAGAGGACAAAAGTCCCATCCTCTTCGATAACTCCCAGAAGAGGAAACCTAATGAATTTGGATCACCAGACCTCTATCTGGTACTGAAAAGGACGACCAAAAGCGCAGCTGCTTCAGATAAAGTTTTTTACGATAAATCCAGTGATATCTCCACAACTGAACACCGGGAACTGGAAAGCTCCTTTAAGGTTTCAGCTTTTCTTTTATCGTTTGCCTATGCGAAAAAGTTACCCAGCGCGGAAAGAATACGTGAGGGGGCAAACCAGCTTATCAGGCCTATTTTAAGAGAAAAGCTATCCTTTATCAAGAGGAGCGATATCATCGAGTGGACACGTGACAATCAAACAAATCAAAAAGCATACAACACACTGTGCCTGAGTTTTCTTGATCAAATACTCTCTATGGACGGTTTTAGGATCGCATTCGCGAAGAAAGATGCCTTCGATGTTCCCGTTCTTTCCTCTTCTCTGGATCCCACGACACTTCCAGTTCCCGAAGAGACAGAAGATGGTGCAGATTTTGTGGCCACTGATAAAAACAGTCGGCGGCTGATATTCTGTTTTTTCGAGAAAGGCAAAGAAAGAATCTATAGGAAAATCGCAAAGCGGGTGCTTCAACAGGACCAAGATAGTTTTAGATTCACACACTTTCTGATTTTTCCGCGCGATGATGAAATGTCTAAGTACCGCCAAGTTGGATTTGCAGATTATTGGCCCAGAGGTTTTCTCCTAACTTTTGCCGAAATAATAAAGAGATTGACGGTACTCGATCCTGATCATTGCGCCCACTTCTCTCTTTTTCTCGAAAAAGCCATCTCTGATTTCAGATCGAGACAAAAGATCGGTCACTTTACAGCCGTGGTGGAACATAATCTTCCTGTACAAAAAGGTGAAGACTGCAAGCACTTCCGGATTAAATTCAGAGCACCCGAACTGAGTTATGTCGTGCCGGGGCAGTTTGTGATGGTTGACACCCTGCCGGTTCGACAAAGAAAGAGGACTGAAAACAGGAAGGCGCTTCCCATCAGGAAGTTTCCCAGCTATGCAAGGATTACGGATCTGAGTCCGATATCATATCTGAAAAGGCCCTTCAGCATTCACCGTGCCTTTTACCAGCATTTTAAGTTCGGATACCTCAGAAATATACATCTTCCGCCGAATCTGGCCCCTGTTACGCACACCATTTTTCCCAATCGTTTCGAAATATTCTATAAAGTGCTTGATGATGGAATCGGAACGAAAGAACTCACAAAGATCAACAAGGGAGATAAAATTGAAATGTTTGGCCCCCTTGGCAGAACTGCGGGCCTGGCCGGGCTTCGTTCCAAAGGGATCACCGAAGTTCACCTTGTTGGTGGGGGTGTTGGAATGGCCCCGCTAATTTTCTTCGGTCAAGCATTGCGGTTTTATTCGTTTAAGGTGAAGGCATTTATCGGGATCGACCGAATTGAAACCTTGCTTTTTTCCGCGCGTTTTGCCCCCACATTTTCCGAGGATCGAGAAAACGCTTATGTTTATATGGAGAACCTGTGGAATATAGGCCTCGACTTGGATGACATATATGTGTCTACCGAGCATGAGCATGGGGCGTCAACGGCTTTTTCAAGGCTGGAGGAAAAAAACTGCCATGTGGGCTTCGTTAGTGAGCAATATGCGAAATATCTGGATGTGAGAACGTCTGTTTCCGGTGTGCTGGTAATCGCATGCGGCCCCGAACCGATGCTGCGTGCGATGCACCAGATCACCAATCAGCATGATATTCCAATGAAGATCCTTATGGAAAAGCGTATGGCCTGCGGAATAGGGGTTTGCATGTCTTGTGTTTGCAGAACGAAAAAAGGCAGTTCAACGCAATATTCCCGAGTGTGCACCGATGGTCCTCTTTTCGATGCCGAGGAAATTGTCTGGGGTTGAATATGAAAGAACTTGAGACTACGATTAAAAATTTAAAGCTCAAAAGTCCGCTCATGACTGCTTCGGGAACATCCGGGCATGGTGGTGAAGAAATTGACCGCCTTCAAGTCAATCGAAAGATGAAGGCATCCCTTGGCGCCTTCGTCACCAAAGGTATTACTATTGAACCACGCGAGGGGAACCCAGAAGTCAGGATCGTTGAGACGAGGACGGGTCTACTGAATTCCATTGGTCTTCAAAACCAGGGGGTCGAATTTTTTGTTCAAAATGAGCTGCCTGGATTACTGAATTTTGAACTGCCCATTATTGTCAATATCTCTGGTTCTACTGCTGAAGAATACGCCAGAGTGGCCTCATATTTGAGTGAAAATGACACCTGTGAAATTATCAGCGGAATAGAGATTAACGTATCGTGTCCAAATATTGAAAAGGGTGGGGTTGCGTTTGGTGCCGATCCCAGGGAAGTGCGTCGTATAGTTACGTCCGTCAGAAGGAACACTGACCCGCGTATTCTGATTATTACTAAGCTGACCCCCAATGTAACCGATATCACTTTGCCAGCTCGAGCTGCGATCGAGGCGGGAACCGACGCCCTCTCGATGATCAACACGGTAAGGGGAATGGCCATAGATGTAGACACCTGCCGACCTTTGCTCGGGAACAAAACAGGGGGACTTTCAGGTCCTGCCATCAAACCAGTTGGCGTTTTGATGGTCTACGAATGCTTCCGAAATATACCCGAGTGTTACAATCGTGATATTCCAATAATCGGCATTGGTGGGGTCTCTAACTGGCGTGATGCCTTAGAGTATATAATGGCGGGCGCTACAGCCGTGGGAGTTGGCACAGCCTGGTTTGTGAATCCGCATATTTTTACTGATATCCGCTCTGGGATGAGGGCATATGTTAAAAAGCGAGGGGTCAGGATCTCCGAACTGATAGGCAAAGCTCATGAGGCAGAAGGTGATTCGGTAAACTGTTAAATTTACGGTGCGGAAAGACTGCGCTGGAGCCACCGTGCGGAATCGAACCGCAGACATCCTCATTACGAGTGAGGTGCTCTACCAACTGAGCTACGGTGGCTCAAAGATGAAACAGGGGTAATATAGTTGCTTTTCTTGCGGATGTCCATTAATTTAAAGTGACTAAAGTGACTAAAGTGAGCTAAAGTGCCTAAAGTTAAAGGTGGTATACGACATTTTCAAATAGGATGCAGTCTTATATAAAAAGATCTTGGCTGGTTGCCAGAATCAATTTCTGGAGCCTCGGAGGCTGACCGAGAATGAGAGATTTTTCCCAAGGTCAAGGAAGGCGAAGATTTTAACCGCAGGAATACATTGAAGTATTTCGAGGATTAAGACCTGAGCCTGACGCCGAGATTGGGGAAAATAGCCATTCTCGGACAGCTTCCTCGTAGGGTTCGCGATTTATCCTTTGGCCCCAGAATTAGCAGGCATTTTGTATCAACTTTAGCTCACTTTAGTCACTTGAATGGGTATATCATGAAAGAGCCAAAAGACTATATCATTTTCCCCTTGGATCTGCCCACCTCCCGTGAGGCGATCTCTTATGTGGAGGCCCTCAGGGATA
>JACNIU010000316.1 GCA_014382905.1 Desulfobacterales bacterium | reverse complement strand
ACCTGCCCGGGAAAAATCGAAGTGCCCACAGAGAAGGAGACGGAGGCGTTGGCGGCCATGAAGTCCATAAAAGAACGCGTGAGGGCCCTGAAGAAACGTTTGGCCGTATTAGAGGCTTCGGGTCGTGATGAAGATGCCGATGAAATCCTAACAGTGGAAAAAAAGCTGGCCCAACTCAAGACGGACTGGGAAAGATGGGAGGAGAAAAGGAAGTTTGCGGCTAAACAGAGAATGATCTTGCTGGGACATGAGGAAGGGCCTTATATCAATCCATGAAAGAATCGATCTGGTTCATTAAAGATCTCATTGACCTGGAATACTTCCTTCAGAGGGATAAAAGTGCGGAGGATGAATCGGCACAGGAGTCTCTACCTGAACGGGACCGATATATTTATCTGAATAAAATTTTGCCTCTAAAAAAGGAAAAACAAACCTTAAACCCCCGACGCGTTATCCGATCCTGGCTGGAACAACGAAGGGAAATAGAAAGATCACGTTCCGGACCCAACACACTCTTGCCGGGGGATGCCTTTGATGAAGTCTACGGCCTGATGCGATTTGGGTTTCTGATCGTTGGCCTTTTGTCAGGCGCAGGTCTCGCATTTTCGTTCTTAAACTACCGGGGAACTGAGCCCCTCAACATCTCGGTGTATTTTGCCGGATTCGTTCTCACTCAATGCCTCGTGCTCCTGTTCTTTATGGGGATGTTTTTCATCCGAAAGATAAGACGCACTTCCTTTGGCGTATCCGTCATCTTTAGCCTGGTCAGCACGTTGATAGCGACCCTGATAGGGAAAATCAGGCATCGTGCGCTCGAAACCCTTTCAGGATCGAAACGGGACAGCCTTGAGGCGGTCATGGGTCTAATCAGGGGGAAACGGCAGATCTACGGCTCCCTTTTTTACTGGCCTGTGTTTATTCTGGCTCAGGTTTTTGGTGTCGGGTTTAATCTGGGCGTGTTCGGTGCCACTCTTTTGAAAGTGTTAGGATCGGATATTGCCTTCGGATGGCAATCGACAGTGCAATTCAGCGCTCAGGCAGTATTTAAACTGATCCAGGCCATTGCGCTTCCCTGGTCCTGGTTTGTGCCTGCGGATATTGCTTACCCGACGCTTTCACAGATCAAGGGGAGCCATATGATCTTGAAAGACGGTATCTACCATCTTGCGACCCAGGATCTGGTGTCCTGGTGGCCCTTTTTGTGTTTTGCCCTACTGACTTATGGTCTGCTGCCAAGATTGATACTCTTCGTTATCGGTTTCATCGCGCAAAAGAGGGCGCTGATGAGAATTGACTTCAGCCACACGGCGTGTGAAAGGCTTGTGCATCGGTTGACAGCACCTCTTTTCAGCACAGAGGGTCGTTCCTCGGATCCGGAGGCTATTCCAGCGGATAACGCCAGAGCCCCGGACGCCGCGGCATCCGACCGGCGAGGCGTTTTGACGGGAAAAGACATGATCGTACTTATTCCTGAGGATATTTTTGAAGCATGTTCGGACAATGAATTCGAAGGCATCATTTCTAAGACGTTTGGATACCCGATCCGGCGAAGGCTCAGGTTCGGTAAGGATGAGGAAGGGGATAAGACCGTCCTCCATGAGATCTCCCGCATGAAACGGGAGGACGCCGCCCCAAATATCGTCATCCTGCAGGAAGCATGGCAGCCGCCCATCAGAGAGCATCTACACTTTATCCGGGACTTGCGAAGGGTTTTGGGGAAAACCTCAATGATCTGGGTGGGGCTCATCGGTCGGCCCAGACGCGGTAATATCTTTACTCAGGTAAAAGAGGAGGAGTGGAAGGCTTGGCATCAGAAACTGGAAGCCCTGGGAGATCCCTACCTCGGGCTGGAGAGGCTGGTGGCCAATGACACATGACATGATTCCGGAATTTGCCATTGTCGGACATCCCAATGAAGGGAAATCAGCCGTCGTATCCACATTATCTGAAGATGACAGCGTTCGGGTCACACCCTATCCCGGAGAGACCGTCGTGTGTCAGACGTTTCCGGTCACAATCGACGGGAAGGAAATTATCCGCTTTATAGACACTCCCGGTTTCCAGAACCCAAATAAAACCTTGGCCTGGATGAAAAAGTACCGGGGAGACGATGCGCGCATACTCTCGATTTACCTAAAAGCCCATGCCGGGGACCCGGACTTCAAAGACGATGCGAGGCTACTTGAACCGATTGCCGAAGGCGCCGGGATCATCTATGTGGTCGACGGGTCGAGACCGGTCCGAAACGTGGATCTGGCGGAGATGGAAATCCTTCGCTTAACCGGGCGTCCACGCATGGCGATCATCAACTGCAAAGAGGATGAAACCGCCTACCTGGAACAGTGGAAGATGGAATTTCGTAAACATTTTAATGCCGTCCGGGTGTTCAATGCCAATAAGGCGACCTACGCCGAACGGATCGAACTGCTCGAGAGCCTGAAAAGCATTGACCAGGATTGGGGGCCTGCTCTGGAGACGGTGATCTTGGCTTTCAAAGAGGACTGGCAGCAGCGTAATTCCCTGACCGCCGAAATCATTTGCGATTTATTGGAAGACTGCCTGTCGTATTCGATTACCAGGATCTTAGCGGAACGGACCGACGAGAAAGCCCTGAGAGAAGACCTCCGGAAAGAGTATAACCGGACCATTGAAGGGATTGAGAAAAAGGCCCATCGGAAGATCCGAAAGCTCTTTAAGCATAACATCTTTAACTACCCTCTCCCCGCCCACTCCATTTTGCATGAAGACTTGTTCAGCAAGAAAACCTGGCAGCTTCTGGGCCTTACCCCGAGGCAACTGATTGCTGCGGCCGGGATGGCGGGGGGCGCGATAGGTGCGGTTCTCGATCTTGCGGCAGCCGGGCTGACCTTTGGTATCTTTACCTCCATAGGTGGACTCTTGGGGGCCGGTTGGGCAGCCCTGGGTGGCGGGAAACATCTGGCCAGGATGAAAGTCGTGGGACTAAGTTTAGGGGGGCAGCAGATTCAGATCGGACCCATAGAGAACATCCAGTTCACCTATGTTCTCCTTGATCGCGCGCTGATCTTCTACTCTCACATTATCAACTGGGCCCATGGCCGCCGGGATTATCCCTCTAGCCCATTCACATCAAAGGGACCGGTCAAGGCCGGGCTGACCTTTGAATGGGATGATCAGAACAAGGGGATCTGTCGCTCTTTTTACGAATCCGTCCGCAGCAATGACGGCCGACAAAAAGCAGTATCTCGAAAGGCGTTGAAAGAGATGCTCCAGGGGGTCTTGCTGAACATCTCCCAGAGCGAGCGGATCTACGGCATGATCCATAACTGAAATCACCACTAATCACCTTCTCAAACGAAATTAGCAGATACTGAATGTTGGCATAATCAAAAGAATTTATAATTTTATGGACATCCCTTACTTAGCCCCGCTATGTTTCCGGCAATCCGAGTTCCCGCCCAAGGATCTTGGTGACGAACCGCTCCCCAAAGACCTCCGCCGAAACCAGTTTGCGGACCCGATCAAAGGCTTCACCCCTACACCCAGCGTTTTCAGCGGCCGTCATGGTATGGTCATAGGCCTCCCGCACGTCCATGCCGGTGATATCGTATCCGTAGCCCTCGACCAGCCACCTGAGTGCGGCCATGCCGGCCTCAATGGAGAAAATCGGCTCTGTTTCCGCCATATCCCGTGAGGCCCTGGTGAGGGTTTTCGGATCGCAGGGCGTCCGGTTGGCCAAAGCAATGGCCTCCCTGAAAAGCCCTGCCGACTTGGCTGCGGCAAACCACTTGCCTTCCTCTCCCGGTGTGCTGGCCACCAGATCACGTAGGATACGGCTCGCCTCCTTGTGCGGGTATTTTTTGGCAATGGTGCGAAAGGTGGCGAGATAGGTGGTCTTTTGATTGGCCTCGATGGCGTAGCGGTTGTAGGCCTCTTCGGCCATGCCGCTTGAAAGCAGGATTTCTTCACAGGCCTGAGCGATGGCAACGGGGCTGTCATTCAGTCCGCGGGAGTCCTCAGCATAGCGAACGGCCTCGGCCTTTTTGCCCATGGAAATCAGGGCTTTCACACCCCATTCCCGGTCATACCAGGATTTATAAGGCGCCAGATCGAGCAGGGCGAGGATCTCCTCCTCCCGCCCGGCCTTGAGCAAGGCACTCAGGCAGGCGGTAGTGCCTTTGTAGTAGCCGCGCAGTTCCGGATCTGGACCCCAGGACATGCGAACCGGTGGCATCAATTGGTCGGCCCATTGTGAGGCCCGTTCGGGACTTACGCAGAGATCTCCCCAAAAATCGGCAAGGGTTTCAATATAGGGCATATCGTCTTCTTGAAAGGCCTCCCAGAGACGTTCCAGCCACTTGTCCCTCAGATCATCATCTGCCGAGGCCTTTACAATCATGGGCACCAATGCATCAATGGCCTTGTTGACGGCCGTACCGATGGCACCCGAGGAGCTGTCCACATGCTCCAGGGCCGGAGAGAGTTTTTGCAGAAGCAAAACCGCCCCTTCCGCGCCCAATAGGGGATCTTTTCGCGCAATCTTTTTTATCTCGGATACGGCCTCTCTGACCCGCTTTATGGCCGGCTGCGAACGCCAGCCAAAGGCATGCCGCCTGAAACGGGCACGGAAGGTCCATTTGTGGGAAGAAGGTTTTAATTTCATGTTTTATCCTTTTTCTATTTGGCTTTTTGGGCACGGGTCATGTCCCCCTGCTCCAGAAACCTGTAATACCCCTTATGATTGAAGATAATGTGACCCAAAATGTAGAGCCTGCTCGCTCCCGGCATCGCATTGAACCGCTGCTTTCTCCCAAAAGGTCAATTCTGACCTCAAAACAGGGGCTCTAATGGTCAAAATACTCCCAAATTATGCATGTTATCTCTGTATCATCAACCTCTTGGCTTGGTCCGATTCAACAAATCAAGATGTGACAGCAATTCCTATGTTCCGAGCACTTACCTCCTTATAGAATTAGAAGTCTGATTCGAGTATGTCGCGCCAGGGCAGGCTTCAATCCTATTGATGC
>JACNIU010000127.1 GCA_014382905.1 Desulfobacterales bacterium | reverse complement strand
AGGGGTAAAGGGGTAACCAGTAACCAGTATCCAGTATCCAGTATCCAGTATCCAGTATCCAGTATCCAGTATCCAGCATCCAGTATCCAGCATCCAGTATCCAGTAAGGCAGAAATGCATAGATTTGATTTATTGAAATTGTAGCGAAATAAGGGGTGCGAAACTTACCTTTCTGATTTCACCGGTAACCAAGGGCATGCATGAAAAACTCAGTCTATTATAAACGGTTGTCTGTCCTGAGGCAAAGTTTGAAAAAGACCGCCGTGACAGATTGTCATACTATTTGGATTATCCAGCCTGAAAACCGTCGATACCTTTCGGGATTCAAAGCAGGAGATACCCAGTTTACCGAATCATCGGGATCCCTCCTGATAAACGAAACCCGGTGTCTGCTGTTGACGGACTCAAGATACACCTTAGAAGCAAAAAAGGGGGCCCTCGACTTTGAGGTCCAAACCATAAGACAGGATCTGGTCGATGTTTTTCCCGGTCTGGTACAAGGGATGGGAACCGGAAAACTCGGCTTTGAGGAAGGCTATCTGACCTGGGGACTCCACAGGAGGCTAAATGAAAAACTCGAGGCCCTTTCACCGCGCATTGACCTTGTCCCCCTGAATGGCGTGGTTGAAGAGATGCGGGAGGTGAAAGACACGCGGGAGATCAAGGCCATAGGGGCTGCCGCAGATTTGATTTCTGAGATACTAAATGAAATTATCGCGAATCTCAGACCGGGCATGACAGAAAAAGAGGTGGCATGGGAGATTGGGGTTCTCGCCCGCGATGGCGGAGCAGAGGCGTTGGCATTTCCCCCTATTGTGGCGTCCGGTCCTAACAGCGCCTTACCCCACGCCGTACCCTCGGACCGCAAACTGAGAAGGAAAGAGCCGGTTATCATTGATGCCGGTGTCAGGCTGAATGGCTACTGTTCGGATATCACCAGGACAATCTTTCTGGAAGGGCCGGGGCCGGATTTCAGGACCATTTACAGGACCGTCCGGCAGGCGCAGTCAGCGGCAATAGAGGAGATCCGGCCCTTAGTTGACAGCACACACATAGACGGGGTAGCCAGGGATGTAATCCGCGAGGCCGGATTTGGAGAGTATTTTGGGCATGGTCTCGGCCACGGGGTCGGGCTTGCTACCCACGAGCGTCCAAGAATCGGGCCAAGAAACCCGGTGAAACTCAAAAAGGGAACGGTGATCACTATCGAGCCCGGTATCTACATCCCAGGCCGGGGAGGTGTGAGGCTCGAAGAAATGGTATTGATAGATGACAACGGACCGAGGATTCTAACCAGGAATGACCATTTTTATGATTTCTGATCAAGATAATGAAGGAATTGCTCGGTCCATGGATAACCTGACAGACCAGTTCATCAATTATCTGAGACTGGAGCGAGGGCTTGCGGATAACACCATACGGGCTTACAGCAGGGATCTTACAATGCTTGCCCGGTTCCTTGAGAAATCAGGCATCACCCCGCTTGAAGTATCTCAGGACCGGATCGGCGAATATGTACGCACCCTGAGGAAGAGCCTTTCCGCCAGGTCGGTGGCCAGGAACATATCGGCCACAAAGATGTTTTTCCGTTTTCTCGTATCAGAAGGGCATATCAGAGAAAACCCGGCAAGGCTCCTTGAAACGCCGCGCCTTGCCCGGAAACTCCCGGATGTCTTGAGTATGGCTGAAGTGGAACGACTCCTGGCCCAGCCTGATGCCGCCACTGCACGGGGGAAAAGGGACCGCGCCATGTTAGAACTGCTTTATGCCACTGGATTAAGGGTCTCGGAACTCATAGGCCTCAAGGTCTTAAATATTAACCTGGAATCCGGTTATGTAAGGACCATGGGAAAAGGTTCCAAAGAGAGACTTGTTCCCATAGGAGGAAAGGCAATTGAAGCGGTGAGCGGGTATCTTTCCAACGGGCGTTTTGAATTACTCCGGGGCGCCAACCTGCCATATCTTTTCCTCAATTTCAGAGGTCGCCCCTTGACCCGGCAAGGATTTTGGAAGATTATCAAAAAGTACGGGAAAGAGGCCGGCATACGAAAAGAGGTAACGCCCCACAGCTTGAGGCATTCCTTCGCCAGCCATCTTTTGGAGGCCGGTGCTGATTTGAGGTCTGTTCAGATCATGCTCGGGCATGAGGACATATCCACTACCCAGATCTACACCCATGTTACAAGGAATAAGTTAAAGGACCTCCATGAAAAATGTCACCCGAGGCCATGAGCATGGGCAAAGTCATTGATCTACAGCATAGACTCCAGAAGCTACCCGGCAACGTGATTTCTTTAAAACCCTGGGAATTTCGAAGGTCAGGCTGGAAAACATCCTGTTTTGTTCAGATGTTACGCTCTTTGGCGGAGAAGCTGGAACATAACCAGGAGGGATTCGCCACGATCCCCTCCCACTTCTCGCTCAAGGGAGGCATGGCCTACACCATCCAGGCCATGTATGCAAATCGCCAGGAAGAAGAAAAAATGAGAGAGACCTATTATCTCATAGGGCTTGCGGACTGCATGATCAATCAGGTCAATCCGGTCTTGAGGACAGACCTTTTAAGGGCCATGTACAAGAAGGTCTTTGCCATGAAAGCGGATTTAAACATACACTGGCACGGGTCTCTGGATCAGATCCTGCTCCCGATTGATTCTCAATTTTACGATGACGTCGCCTACCGCGCTTCCATAAGGAGCGCCGGCACCTTAAAGGAGCTTTACCGGGCCATCAGGAGAGGAACGGATGAGATGTTTGACATCCTCTCCTTTGAATACATATTCTTTTGTCCATGGATTGGAGGATCATGATGGATGAAAACCGGCAGGACAGAACGATAAAAGCGAGCAACCTCTTCCTGGAAGTCCTTTTTGACGGGATCAGCGAACAGATCATGGTAGTGGATGAAACCGGCTCAATTCAGGATGTGAACAAGGTTTTCTTAGACGAACACGGCCTGAAAAAGGAGGCGGTCTTAGGGCGAAAATGTTTTGAGATCAGATCGTTACGAGGCAGTCACTGCGATCTTGGATCAGAACGTTGCCCACTGGAAAGGGCAAAAAAGACAGGAGAGAGGGTTGAAATCACCCGTGGCCATGAATTAGGAGAGCCTGAATTTATGGAGCTAAGCCGGATCATGTACCCGATTGCGGCCGAAGGAAAACCCCGGCTCTTTGTGGAAATCTCCAGGGATGTAACAGAGTATCGAAATCTGATTAGAAAACTGAAGACGTCTGAAAAAAAATTCAGGACCATACTGGATACGGTCACCGACGCGATCATCAGCATTAACAGTGACCACAAGATCGTAGTTTTTAACAACGCAGCCCAGCAAATTTTTGGATATTCAAGAGAGGAGGTCCTCCAGAAAGACCTCAACATGTTGATTCCATCTCAGTACGGAGACCACTACCGTTTTGTGAGGGGGTTTTTGGAGATAAAAGATCCAAAGATCATGGGTAAATCCCTATCTCTTACAGCCCTTAAGAAAAGCGGGGAAGAATTCCCCATCGAACTGGGACTCTCTTACCACGAAATGGACGGAGACATCACCTTTACAGCTATCATCAGGGATGTTTCAGCACAGAGACAATTAGAAAAGAAGCTCCTGCAGTCTGAACGTCTTGCCGCGGTCGGCCAGACAGTCGCCCATGTGGCCCATGAGATCAAGAATCCGTTGATGATCATAGGCGGGTTTTCTCACCAGATAAAAGACAGCCTGGTTGATGATAAGGCGGCACGAAAGCTGGACATGATTCTTGACGAGGTCAGTCGTTTAGAGCGATTGGTTGCAAGCATAGGAGATTTTACCAAAGTCTACAGCCTTGTCGAGAGGTCTGCGGATATCAATTCGGTAATCCAGGACGTATTGAAGATTATGGGGGGGATTTATTCCTCAGGAAAGCACGCCTTCAAGGCAAGCCTGGCATCGGACCTGGAAGAAATAAACTGCGATCCGGACAAGCTGAAACAGGTATTCATGAATATTATTACAAATGGCATTGACGCCATGGAGGATGGGGGAACCATTACCATCACCACGCAGAAATCCTCAAATAGCATAGAAATCCGGATAAGTGATGAGGGTGTCGGTATTAACGAAGAGGACATCCTTCATATATTCGAACCGTTTTTTACGACCCGGGACCGGGGCTTCGGGCTTGGCCTGCCCATATCCTACAAGATTGTGGAGGCCCATAACGGAGAAATATTTGCAGATAGCGTACCCGGACAAGGGACCACCTTCGTTGTCAAGCTGCCGGTGGTATAGCCTACCGATTTTTTTGTTTGACAAAGAAAATGTATGAGAGTATATTGAAAGTTTATCGCGGGGTGGAGCAGTCTGGTAGCTCGTCGGGCTCATAACCCGAAGGTCGTTGGTTCGAATCCAGCCCCCGCTACCAAAACAAATTCAAGGGGTTACGGTACATCCGTAACCCCTTTTTTGTTGACCTAAATTGACGCTCCCCGCACTATACCCCATAGACAGCCCTAAAATAGGGCTTTTTTGTCCTGTAGATTCTACCCGGCCAGAGCTTCTTTGCCTCTCCTTTGCCATACTTCGGGAACCAAGATTTAGGGTCAAATCTACGATTGACCTTTGTTGTGAATTCCGGTATATTTCCATCATGTCGCGGCCCTTGAGAATAGACTACCCGGATGCCTGGCATCATGTGATGAACCGTGCCCGAAGAGGTGAGAATCTTTTTGCGGATGACACGGATTACCAGCAATTTCTCGAGTTGCTTCAAGAGACAGTAAAGCTTTTCCATGTCAACATGGTCGCCTTTTGTCTGATGTCAACCCATTACCATGTTATGGTTCAAACCCCGCATGCGAATTTGTCTCGATGCATGCGACACCTCAACGGCGTATATACCCAAAGATACAATCTTCGCCACGGTCGTGACGGAACTTTGTTTAGGGGTCGATATAAATCGATTCTCGTTGACGGGGACAGCTATGTACTGCAGTTGGTGCGCTACATCCACCTCAATCCCTTAAAGGCC
>JACNIU010000418.1 GCA_014382905.1 Desulfobacterales bacterium | reverse complement strand
GATTCACAGTTTGCCGTTTTATAGTGCATTGATTTCATTTTCTCAACACGTTTTCTAAATTCGTATGAGTCCACGGGGTTAATGGTTCAGGGGTTTGAAAGTCCAATGTCCAAAGTCCAAAGTCCAAGGTCCAGCATCCAGCAACCAGCAACGAGCAACCATTAACGAGATTCCCCGGCAACCTGGAACAAGTAACCTGTAACGTGCAACCTGCAACCTCGTGTCCTCTTCAAAGTTTCTGTCTCGATCAGACTGGCCCCGCGGGGCCAGAGAGGCGGCGCTCATATCTTGACATCGTCCGCATATCCATACGTCTCGATACCGAGAGACTCCGCCACTTTCATCGCCCTGGGATCGATCATAGGAGAAATAACCATCACCCGGACGGCCTTGATATCGTGCCTATTCTCATAAAATTCCTTCTTTCGCCAGAAGGTATACATCTCGGACCGACTCATCGAGGACTTGATCTCACATATAATAAGGGTCCCGTCCTTGATGATCAAATCCAGTTCCACCTGGTCGGGTCTTCCGAAGACCACCCCATCATGATCATAATCTTCATATCGTTCGACCTTTACCCCGAATGAATCTTCCACGATCGCTTTCAATCCATCCCTAAAGGCCCCCTCGGCCTGCAGGCCCCATCTGGCTCCCAAGGCGCCTATAGTGCGGTCAATTCTGTGGTCAACCCGCTTGATGGCAGCCAACATCTCATTGATAACCCGCTGGTTTTCCTCCCACCGCTTATCCCGGGCTATACGTTCTTCCTCCCATCTCCGGTTCTGCTCATCCCATTTCTTTTCCTGGGACTCCCATCTCCGATTCTGCTCTTCCCATTTCTTTTCACTCGCCTCACGATCTCTCTTCAGTTCGTCCATTATCCGATCAAATCGAGATTTCGTATCGACGCGGTCCGCATATCTTTCCTTTGTCAAATCCATGATAAAAGCCCGAATCTCCGGATCACGCTGCATCATCCCCGGCAGCTCGGTCACTATGACTTTTTTGATCTCATCTATCGTCTGTGTCTGCATATCGAAAATCCTTTCCCATCGCTTTAAACGCTCTTGAAATTTTGGGTTTCAGGACAACCGCTGCACCCCTTGGCCCAGCCAGTTCGTTCCCTGCAGTTTCATGCAAGGTGCCAGCCAAGCCTGACAAAGCCCGTGATCCAAAAAAAGATGTAGAAGAACAAAATTTACCATTTTTTCATTCTAAAGACTCCCCACCTGAACACGGGGCTTGAGCTTTGAAAAACCCACAAAACGGAAATCGTTGCTCGCAACCACCTCAAATGATCTGATCACGTCCACCCATTGATAACATTCGCCCACATGCGTCTCATCTCTGTGTGCCGCCGGGCTCAAGGTATATTTGCCAGGCCCGAGGTTGAACTCATCCATAATATATCTGACCAAGCATCTCTCGCCCGCTCTAAGACTGACAGGGACTTTCAAATGGAAGGTATTTGTCCCAAAAATATCCTGGCCGTACCTGTCCCGTATCAATATCCCGACGGTTATGTTGTCCATTGTTTCGTTTGCCTTGAGGCCAATTTCCACGACACATTTTTCACCTGAAACAAAGACTTCGCTTTCCTCATTATACCTGTTTAGCATCTTTGCATCAAGTATTTCTACCTTCAGGTTACCATAGCTTTTCCCTGATTCCGGGGAATCGTAGACTCGAATCTCCTCTCCTTTGGATTTTCTTGCCAAAAGAAAGTTGTACGTATTGATCACCTTGTCAGGCTCCCCTTCTTCAATTACGGAGCCGTGATCCAGAAGCAGCCCCTTGTCACACAGGATCTTCACGGCATTCATGTCATGGGAAACAAAGACAATCGAACCGCCGTTTTTTTTGAACTCAGCTATCTTGCGCATACACTTCTGCTGGAAATAGGCATCGCCGACTGAGAGGGCTTCGTCCACCACGAATGCCTTGGGGTTTGCATGAATCGCGGTTGAAAACGCCAAGCGCATGACCATGCCCGAAGAGTATGTCTTGATCGGTTCCCGGATAAAGTCGCCTAATTCGCTGAAGGCCTCGATAGTCTCAAGTCTCGCATCTATCTCTTCCCTTGACATCCCAAGCAGAGTTCCGTTCAGATACACATTTTGAAGTCCGGTGAATTCATAATTAAAACCTGTGCCGAGTTCCAGGAGCCCGGTGATTTTCCCGTCCACATGCACGGTGCCGGAATCCGGTAATAGAACCCCTGTAAGGATCTTCAAGAGGGTGGATTTCCCGGCGCCGTTTTGCCCGACGATACCCAGGGTTTCACCCGCTTCCACCTTAAAGCTGATTCCTTTGAGGGCATGAAAGCTCCGGTGCAACGTCCGGCGTAAGATGATCTCTTTGAGACGGTCTGCCGGATTCTGGTAGAGCTTGAATTCCTTAGTGATGTTTACAGCTCGTATCATCGACTTATTTTAATGCACCCGCAAAAAAGCGCAAAATTCGCAAGAATGTGAACAAAGGGCCTCGGCATCTGATTTTTTCGACCCCATCAATCTTGACCCACCACAGACCTGAAAACCTCTAATGTCTCTTTGGCGGTTCTCTCCCAACTGAACTCGGCCGCCCTTTTTAACCCCTTCTGGATCAGATCCATGCGTAATGTGGTGTCTCCGACCATTTTGCCAATAGCCATCGCCAGTCCCTCAACATCGTAGGGATCAATAAAGAGCGCGGCATCGCCGGCCACTTCAGGGAGACTGGCCACATTGGAGCATATCACCGGGCACCCGCACGCCATGGCCTCAAGCACCGGAAGTCCAAACCCCTCGTACAGACTTGGAAAGACCAGGGCCATGGCATTGGAATAGAGACAGGCGAGCGATTCTTCGTCCACATGGCCTGTTGTGAATATCCTATCCCTGAGGCCTTCCCTCTTGGCTATTTCCATCCATCGATTTTCACCCCAGCCTTCCCAGCCCACAAGGACAATCGGAATATCTTTCTCACATTCAGCAGCCTTGAGCAGAAGCGAAAGGTTTTTTCGCGGCTCGAGCGTCCCTACGAATAAAATGTAGTCCCGCGGCAGGCCCAACGCCTCAATCACCCCCTCACACTCTTGCCTTGCACGTGGGTAAAAGAAGGGGTCAGGGGCCATGGGTATGGCCGTGACCTTTTCAGCGGGAAGATGCAACTCATCGCAGATTTCAGAACGGATAAAGTCGGATATGGTTATTATGTGGGCCGCGTAGTCTAAGCGACGTTTCAGAAATACGTCTGAAAACCAGACCCGCTCCTTGGGATGCATTTCCCTAAACTTCATCAGCGACAGATCGTAAAGGGTGAATACCTGTGGGATGCTCCTGACTGCAGAGGGTGTAAAGGCAGTTTCATGGTATAAGCTAAAGTTGTTTCGTCGTATAAGTCTTCTGACTTTCAGCTCATAGGAAAGCCAGGTAGCCGCTCGAAATCCAAAGGCAGCCGGATCAGGGAGTTTCCAAACCAGTGACGTCGTTTTCATCCATTGGCCCGGCTTTGTCTGGACCGGCATCTTTCTTGTGCAGGAACGCCCTGCGTAATAATGAACGGTTACCCCAGACAGGCGTTCAAGTTCCAGGTAAAGGTTTCGCACATACCGTGATATGCCTGTCATCAGACCGTTTAAGGGTATGGCATCAAGCAAAATATGCATATAGGTACGCTACCGTCTGATGGAGTTTCGGGTACATGAGAAAGATGCCCGTCAAGTATAGCCAGTTATATGCCATCATCAGATACACCTTCCAATGGTTCACGATCCTTACCCAGGAGATCCAGGCAACCATCACAAAGAGTGCCGTCCAGATGATCAGGAAAAGTGCTTCGATCATAAGAAATCCCTTACATCCTTTTCCAGCACCCGAAAAAGTGCATAAGAAGCGAACAGAATGAAATGGGCGATGGCCGTCAATATAACCAGCGATGCCACATCAGGATAGTCACCAAAAACGAATATCCTGTGATACGATTCAATTATAATATAGGCCGGACTGAAGACCAAGGTGCCTTTAACAAACTCTGGCAAAATACTGCTGACATAGACGATCGGGGTAAACCAGAACCACAACTGAAGGATGATCCCCACGACTTCTTTCAGGTCCCTCAAAAAAACCGTCAAGGTCGCTGACAGCAAGCCCAACCCAAAGGCCAGAATCTGTTGGAGGAAAAAGATGAATGGAAAGAGGAGGAGCTTGAGGCTGAATTCATAGCCCGTTGCCAAAAGAAAAGCAAAAAGAAAAATGTTTGTTATGATAAACGTGATGGTCTCTGATAAATTGATAAAGATCAGGAGCGACGGCAGGGAGACATCTATTTTGGATATAATGTGTTTCTTATCTAAGAATACCGTGGACGATCTGGAAATGGAATTGGCAAAACATATCCACGGAATGAGACCAACGGACAGATAGATGCTATAGGCGTAAATATCCGAACTTCCAGGCAGCCGCCCACCCATGAATTGCCCGAAAATGACAATATAAATAAACAGGTTTACAAGAGGCCAGATGAAGGCCCAGATGGCCCCGAGGATCGATCCGGCGAATCTCTCGGAAAAATCACGCTTGGTCAGATCCCAAATCAGATTAGCACTCAGCGCTGCCATTCCAGATCCCACACTTTAATACCATTAAAAGCCCAACCTTATTTCCAGCGCCCTTCTTGTAACAAGGGGATTATCTTCTACCTTTGAGAGGCAAGGTATACCTTCTTTCACTAAAAGGCAAGACACCAACCCTTGCTAAGCCATACTCCTTTACCGGGTTTGCAGCCTACTGCCCCCGCACACTCAATAATCCTCGCCGACCCAAATCTGCAACCGCAACCCCTAAATCCCTATCATCCCCCGAAATGCCAGCCAGTTTCGGATTCCATATCCTGCTGACCTGAAAAGTAATCACTTCCACTCCCTCAAGCTCATCATCCCCCAAAACAACCTTCCTCCACTCATGACCCTTAAATTCAGCCTTTTCAGCATGTTTAACATCCGAGTCTTTTATCCACCCCTAAGTT
>JACNIU010000416.1 GCA_014382905.1 Desulfobacterales bacterium | reverse complement strand
TTCATCTCCATAAAGTCGTTTCCTGCGAGGTTCAGTGATACGTGGCTGCTTTGGTTCTTGGCCATGACGTGAATCCTTTCCAGGCATTCTGCGAAGGATTCCCGGTCAGAAAGGACAGGGGTGCCGTTAATGTTGTCTGTGACTGCCCGGTAGTCGGGAAATCGCCCGTTTAGAAGGCGTATAATCAGGGTTTCATCGGACAGTGAGGAAGCGAGATTGTTTTTTTCGATTTTCAGTTCAATATCGCCGTTCGCCTCCTTTGCCATCCTCAATAGTTCCATGCCGCCTTTCAGGGGAATGATTACGCCTTCCTGAAGGACGGGTACGTTTTGGTGCGATTGAGTCTCCATCTTTGCCAGTTTGTGGCCGTCGGTTGCCACCATACAAAGGGTGTTGTTGCCGTTGTTTCCACGCATCACAGCAAAAACGCCGCCCAGATTGGTCATGTTTTCGTTTTTTGGTACGGCAAAAAGGGTTTTTTCGAGCATATTTCGAAGGGTCTTTGAAGGGATTGTGAGACTCTCTTTCATGTCAAGATCCGGGAATTCAGGAAAATCTTCTCCTGCTAATCCCGTCAGGTTGAATCGGGCGTTTCCACCCGATATTTTGACCCAGTTATTCGTTTCCACCTCGAAAGAGATATTTTCGTCCGGCATTTTCTGGATGATCTTGAAGAACGGGTCCGCCGGCAGGGCAATACTCCCCTCATCGAACACCTCCGCCGTTGTGCGTACCCGAACCACAACTTCCAGGTCTGTGGCTGTGATGAAGAGGTCATCCCTTTCCGTCAGTAAATGTAAGTGTGTGAGCACAGGCATCGATGAAGACCTGGCCGGTATCCCTCTCACTTTCGATATAACTCTGAACAGTTCATCTCTTGGAATTATAAAGTTCATCTTTTTCTCCTTTCTTTTTTCGCTCTTATTGGCTTTTTTTCTGAGCTACGCAAAGTTCACCGTGAAAAAGTCCTGCCATGCCAAATGAAAAGCCCTTCGCGGTGTCTCAAATGGAAGGACATACTGGTAAAGCATCTCAGATACGCCGTTTTCCCAGTGAAGTTCCACAGGTCTACCTATCTTTGAGGCGTACTCCACCTCAAAGCCTGTGCCTCCGGCGCACCCGTCTTCTTCACTTAAAAAGGCATGGACCAGATCGCATCTCTCTATGAGTTCACGGTTTCTCTCGTAGTACCTCTCTGCCACCTCAAAATTTGAGCGGATATGCTTGAGGTCCGGGGCGTAGACCTCTACTGTCATGCCACGTTTCTCTGCTGCTTTTTTTGTCCAGGTGCATACGCCCCTGCACGCGCTTGTAACGATGATTGAATCGACAGGAAGGTGTTTGACAAGGTCCCTGACTGATTGTCTGTCACGGTATTTCCGGGAACCAACTACACCAACAAAAGCCATTACGACCTCCTTTCTCAATAAAAAAAGGTCTCCCAGGAATTATTTCGAGGGAGACCTTCCGATGTTGATTAATGGTTGTATTTGTGTCAGGTTATTCTTGTTGTTCACTCCATGACGATCCTTCGTCGAGGTCGCGACAAGATGTCTTTCATTGATTTTTCGACTTCTGCCATGCCCCCTCTTATGTGGTCCTTGAGTTGGTCGTTTGAACGAATGGCTTCCGCGGTTTTGCCGCCAAGTATCGCTTCGGCCTGGTCAACGAGTTCTGCGAGTTCGCTGTCACGAAAGATGTTTCGTTCCCTGAATGTTTCAAAAAACTCATAAAAGTTGTTGATGGTGCCGTTCTTAAAAACCTTCGATTTGGCACCGTTGCCGTTGGTGAAGCGCTCTGTGATTCTCTTGATCATGCCTGAGAATTCTTCTCTAAGAGACACAATGGCCAGTTCACGGGCTTCTTCCATTGTTTGAACGAACTTGGTTTTTTCTCGCTCATACACCTCTGGCGACAGTACGCCTGAGTTGCCGTTCGGGACGTCGAGGACAATGAATCGCCAGGCAAATGAGAACTTGCTCCGAATATCTACCGGGTAGTCTGTTTCGTTGAAGAGGTCTCCAAGATAAACAACAGCCACTTCTCGAAGTTCATCATATCTGCTTACGAAGTCTTCAATTTTGGAATCGAAATCAGATTTGAATTTGTTCAGTTCTTCGTCTACCCTTGAAATCATTTCTTTGGGCACGAAGAGCATGCCGTTGATGGGGAAAGGCAGGCTTACCCCGGAGAGGTAGCCTCGTGCGGCATTCACTGTTTTGCAGATCGGTTTGAGGGCCTTGGGATCTATCAGTTTCTTGTGGGTGCTGAGCCAATCGTTGGCCCCGGCCATGTTTGTGATCTGTTCTGTCTTGATTTTGCGTCTTGCTCCCCACGCGCTTGATGAGAGCTGAATCAAACATCCCATTTCAAATATGTTTTCCATAAAAAAATTTCTCCTTTCGCAAGTTTCGTCCCGGAAAGGACGTACTGCAGGTTAAAGTGATTATGTTTGTAGGTTTTTGTTGAGGGTGGATCGGTTTAGCCGCAGAGGGGCAGGTATTTTTTGGTGAGGACGTTATTTTCTTGCCAGTATGCAGGGGTTAGGGCATGGCTGGTTTCTTTTCCAAGGACTTTCTTGAGGAACTCTGTTTCGGTGATGCAATCCTTTCCTTTGAACCCCCGGGTTTCGATTTGGATTTCTCCGTCATCTTTTATTTCAACAATGATTTCTTTCATTCCGCACCTCCTTTCATGTTGATAATCTTACGTGAAGTTTGATGCTGTTCTCGGTTCGCTGTTCAAGAACAGAGTACCCTTTTCTCCTTGCTTCAACCCTGGTCTTTATGACTGCGTATGCCTGTTTAAGTAGTCCGCCCTGTGATCCGATTATCTTCTCAAGGTTGCGGTCATAATAGTCGCAGTTTAGTTCATAAAGGCCATCCTTTTTGACTACCCCGATTTCGTAGTTTGCACCCGGCACCGTGATTGCGTGGTCACTGGCAGCTTCTTTTCCGTACCACCGAAAGCTCTTTTTGTTTTTTAGAAGTTCTAGCCCTAATCGGGTGCATGCCTGGCCGAGGATGCCAATGTCCTTGACTTCCAGTTCAATCTTGCTGATGTGTGACATGATTATTTTATCCTCCTTACGCTTTTGGTTAATTCTTTTTCTTCGGGCATACTGGCGCGTCTTGCCCGTGTTGTTGCCCACTGCTGAAGGGAATCTATTTCTTCCTTCATGGTTTTGGATAGAGGTACAATGGTTTTTAGTGCGTCTTCGAGGCCGTCGAACAGGCTGTCTTTTGCTAATTGTTCTATTTCTGCGCCTGTCCACCCACCTAATTGTTTCTCATACTCTTCCGGGATCTTGGAGCCGTATCGCTCGTTCATGATTTGTATGATTTCGTGTCGTTCTTTTGTGGTTGGCAGATCCACGAAGAACATGGCATCAAACCTGCCTGCCCTGAGAAACTCAGGTGGCAGTTCCTGTATGTTGTTGGCGGTGGCCATCACGAGTACCGGGCTTTTGGTTTCCTGCATCCAGGTCAGAAAAATACCGAACATCCCGGAAGTGGTACCGCCATCTGCCCTTCCTGATGATTTGACTCCTGAAAATACTTTGTCGATTTCGTCAAGCCACACCACACCTCTGCCGAAGGCGTCTATTGTTGCTGTGGCTTGCCTGATTTTGTGTTCGCTTTCGCCCACAAGAGATCCTTTCAAGGCAGAGATGTCGAGGCGGATGAGTGGCCAGCCAAAGATTGAGGCTGCTGCTTTGCATGACAATGATTTGCCGGTCCCGGGGATACCCACTAACAAAAGTGCTTTTGGTTTGGGCAGATGCTCGTTGCCTGGCAGAAAAGCCTTTTTTCTGTTTGAGAGGTACCGCTTCAAAAGATCGAGCCCGCCCACCATGTCAGTCGGCACCGGCGGCCAGAACTCCATGAGGCCTGTTCGCCTGATCATCTGCATTTTTTGTTGTGTAACAACATTTGCAGAGAACCTTTTTTTGAGTACAAGGCTCAATGCGAAGGCTGTTTCGCTTTCGAACTCTGTGAGTCCGAGGGCGGCTTCGACTGCGTCTTCTGCCACTTCAACGCCTACGCTTTCTGCAAGCTCTTCCTGGATAAGTCGCAGTTCGGATTGGGATGGGAGCTTGAAGTCAAGGACGGTGAAGAAATTTCCGATTTCCAGGGGCAGGTTGACAGGTGGGCCCACCATGGCCAGTGAGCAGCCCGAGGCTTTCCAGGTGGGAATGCTGTTCTGTATTTCCTGGATGATCTCCACTGATGTCACAAAGTGATGGAAGTTTTGTACGAAAAGAACTGTGTCGTTTCGCTCCCCTAACCATTTGACTGCGCTTAAGGGGTCAACCACGTCGTCCGTGATTCGGCCTGTTTCGCGTTCGCTTACGCCTCTTAGGCAGTCCCAGGAATAGGATTGCCAGTTCCCTGTTTTGAGGGCAGCGGTGGCCCTCAAAGGTTCGAGGGTTTCGATGTAAAAACCGGGGTAACCAGCCTTCAGGTAATTGTTTAGATCCATGACATTCTCCTTTTGTTTTAGGGTTAAAGAAAAAAAGCTGTACCGGCCTTTTTCCGGAACAGCTTTTCTTTCTGTTTAATGGGGCATCCGGAGAACTTGCTCCTTAATTCCCATTTATGAGATGTATTCTTCTATCAGTGAATAATCGAAGTCCTCGACCTCTGCTTCAGCATTGTGGTTTTTGAGGTCGGTTTTGTTGACCACGGGTCCGTCTATCGGTATCACTCGGTAGAGTTTCAGATGGGTGCCATAATCCTGTCGCATTTGTCCGAGATCGGATACGGCCTCAGCCGGATTAACGTAACCTAAGGGGTCGTCCGGTGATGCCACCATGAATCCGAGCCGGTGGTTGGGGTTGCCGATGATAAATATCGATGTGCTCCGTTCTTCCGAGACCTCTTTAATCAAAGCATCGTTTTCCCTGTACTCATCGCTATCATCTAAGAAATGTTTTGCGTTTGCTATGAAGCCGTCAGTGTCATAGAGCGCTGCATCGTCATGTTCAGGGTCCATTTCCCTCACATGGTCT
>JACNIU010000421.1:6630-25990 GCA_014382905.1 Desulfobacterales bacterium | reverse complement strand
CTGGATTATTACTGCGGTAAGCGAACCTATGACATGTCATCCGGTTATAACCATGTGGTCTGGGGGACGTCCATCAGTAAGTAAATAACTCCTTTAATATGAAGGAATTACAGATGAAAACAGCGCGTTTCAGGGGTTATGCGCCGCAAACAAAGGATTAAAGTGACATGCAAATTGACTACATCGTTTGCCCTGATTACATTGAGAACAAACTTGAATCTGAACATAATGTGACAGTACGAGAAGCACGCCAAGTTTTGCTCAGTAAGCCTCGTATTCGATTTGCTGAGAAAGGTCATACTGAAATCATTATTAGTGCACGTGACATGAGCAGTAAGGAGCAAAAGGCCTATGGACACAAATAGATTAAGCAATATTTCAAAAGCGGATTCACTGAAGAAAATGGGAGAGTTCTGGGACACTCACGACTTTACAGACGTTGACAACCCCGATGCGCCTGATGTTGAGTTTGCAATCACATGTGCGGTGCCAATTGAGTTAGACTTGCTATCAGCAGTGGAGAAGCAAGCACGTCGGCGTGGTGTGAAGGTTGACACGCTGGTAAATCTCTGGTTGCAACAGAAATTAGCAGAGCAGCAGACTCAGCCTGGAGGAGAGTAGGCGTTGGGAAAACCGGACGGCCGAAGATTACGATATAGAGGACTTGGACAGAGAGGAAATCCTGCGCCAGCGGGAGATTCTGTTGGTATTGGCCAGACGGAAAGCCATGCCGCTTCGCGAAATCCGTTCGAGGCTGACAAAACCACCGTCTGACCGTAGGATTCGCGAGGAACTGCTCCACTTAAAACGGTTGGGACTGGTCACCCAGCGCGGCTTTGGTCGAGGTTCCATCTGGATGCTGGAAAAAGGCCAAGAGGGATGGGGCAGCGATTGGTGCGTGGCATCTGTAAGACGAAAGGACCTTTCAAGAGACGGAGCCATTTGGCAGGGTCAAGCCCCCGATCGTAGGGCAAAAGACCGATTTCCGATAAAGGCCTCCGGTCATACGATGGCGGAGAAGAGAAAAGAAGTTAGGTTTGTGGCTGATTCCATGGTGGGGAAGTTAGCCAAATGGCTCAGGGTATTGGGCTATGACACTTATTATCAGCCCTGCTACCCCCCTGACGTCATTGATATGCTTTTGAGAGAAGGCAGAATATTACTGACCCGACACAGGAAGAGGGCAGAAAGGCTGGGCAATTTGGCTGTGCTGGTCCGTGGCAATCACGTGAGCGAGCAACTGACCGGATTGACACGGGAGTTACATATTGAACCCGCGCGTTCAGCCTGGTTCAGTAGGTGTCTCGTGTGTAACACCTTATTGATGGACGCGCGTGAAGGGGATGTCCGTGAGAGGATCCCGGAATATGTTTTTTATCAAAACGTGACCCGAATTCGGGTCTGTCCTTCGTGTGGGAGGCATTTCTGGCCGGGAAGCCACAGCGTTAGGATGGAAACCCAGTTGAAAAAATGGGGTTTCCCCCTTCAGCCTTAGGGGCCCTGTGAGCGCGTTCAGAAACAGAGCACCCTCTCGGCAAAGGTTTGCACTGCCGCCCGCAGAAATTTAAACTTGAAGAAGCCTTACTTTTTCTTAGCCGCAGCTTTTCGTTTCGTCGTTGCTTTCTTCTTGGCTGCAGGCTTTTTTACTTTGGCCTTTACTGCCTTTTCTGCTGTCTTACCTTTCTTAAGCTCGGCCTCTAATTTTTTGATTTTCCCTTTCGTCGCTGTTACTTCTTTGTTAAGTCGTGCAAGTTTCTTCTTCCCATTCTGCAATCTAAGCTGAATTTGTTTGACAGTTGCCATACCTTCTCCTTTGATTTATGGTTAATAATATAGATTTTGAAGATGAATAATAAATGCAAAACTCACAGAAGTCAAGAAAATATGTTAATTCAATGAAGAATTAATTAGAATATCCATCCCCACCCTGTATGGGAAAGGAGATTTTCTCCCAGGAGTGCACATATCATCAACAGTGTGACCTCCACCAGCTCATTGGCGGCTCCCAGCAGATCTCCGGTGATACCCCCGAACTGGCCCAAGCAGCGGATTCCGAAAAGCCATGTCTCGAGCCACGCAAGGCAAAAAAGGAAAAGGGAGAATGGCCCGAAAGGTATACAAACGGCAATCGTTGCGGCATGTGACAGCACCCTGTGTCGTGTTGAGGCCTGAATGACAAATGGCCTCCCCATCCCCCCCTCGGTGCGTGCATACGGCAGGGTGGTCATGAGCTCTACCATCATACTTCTCGAAATAACGAGGATAATCAAGAGCCAAAAGGTGGACCCGCTTGATATAAGCCTCTCGAAAGCGATCCATTTGGAGAGGAGAACGATAATCAGTGCCAAGACCCCAAAGGTTCCAAGGGAGGTATCTTTCATAATCGACAATCTTTTTTCCCTTTCAGGAGAACCTCCTATGGAATCGGCCCAATCTGCCAGACCATCAAAATGTAATCCCCTTGTCAGGCAGATGTCGGCGGTTATTAACAACAGTGCAGCACCTCCAGGCCAGGGTGAGAACGGAGACAGTTCCCATAGAAGGCTTAGCCCGTAGAGGATCAGCCCCAATAACAGGCCTGTGACTGGGAACCATACGAGTGACGAGGCAAAATCCTTAGATTCCCGGCCTGGCCAGGGAATGGCTGTAAGTGTCTTGAGGGCCGTCCCGAAACTGCTTAAAGAAAAAGAATTTCTTAGATTAAGCATAAATGTGTGCCTTTTCTGGTAAGGTTCAACTAAGCTTGCCGGACCTTAAGAATCGAGATTGAGGATTGAATATGTATGAAGTTGCTTCGCTCGCTCTCTTTCAGATTCACTTTCAATCTTCAATCTTCAATCTTCAGCTTTCAATTTGCTTTACGTCTCCGGCTTTATACCCACCTGTTCAAAGGTGGCCATTTCTCGATACACCTTCAGGGCGCTTTCAATGATCTGCATGGCCAGAGCGGCCCCGGTTCCCTCACCAAGGCGAAGACCCAGATCAAGGATTGGGCGAATCCCCTCCTTCTCAAAAAACACCCTGTGTCCTTTTTCAGAGGATTGGTGAGAGAAAAAGAGACGGTCCTTTATCGCCGGGTTGAGACGCATTGCCACCAGTGCGGCAGCGCTTGATATGAAACCATCGACGACAACGATCATGTTTCTCGCTGCCCCTCCTATGCAGAGGCCGCAAAGCGCTGCGATCTCAAGACCGCCCACGGCCGAAAGGATTGAAAAGGGATCAACCATTCTCTGGCTGTTTATTTCGAGGGCCTTTCTGATGACGTTTACCTTATGCCTCAATCCGGTATCATCAAGGCCGGTTCCTCTTCCCGTAACATCCTTGACCGCCGCTGGAAGGAGAGCTGAGAAAAGCGCTGAGGAAGGCGTCGTATTTCCGATGCCCATCTCACCGGTTGCAACCATGAGTGCTCCTCCTGCAAATGCCTTCTCAGCCATTTCCACTCCTGTGTTTATGGCTTTCTCTGTCTCTTCCTGTGTCATGGCCTGACCTTCTGCAATGTTACGAGTCCCTCGTCTCACATTTTTCCTTATCAGGCCACCGGCATCTGTAAGGTCATCCTTCATTCCGATATCAACGATTGACACGTCTGCACCGGCGCATCGGGCAAGCACGTTTATAGCCGCTCCCCCTTGCAGGAAATTCCTGACCATCAGCCCGGTTACTTCCTGGGGATAGGGGCTGATTCCTTCTGAAACAACCCCATGGTCTCCTGCAAATACGAACACCTCTTTTCTCTGAATCACGGGCATCTCTTCTTCCCTGATTGCCACGACCCGGGCAGCGATCTCTTCCAGCATGCCCAGGCTCTTCCTCGGCTTGGTGAGATTATCCAATCGCATATTCGCCAAGGCCAACCATTTCTTTGAGATGGGTTTAATACGTTTCAGGTCTCGTTTCCACATGGTCATGATTCCTCCTTTAAAAAAATAAACCCCATCCGGGTCAAATAAAAGCAGACCCGAACGGGGTTTTGGCATCTCCATTCGTTGAGACCTTTGCAAAACGCCCCCTTTTACCCGATTTCTGCGTCAGGCTCAAATTTTAATCCTCGAAATACTCAATGTATTCCTGTGGTTAAAATATTCGCCTTCCCCTCCGGGGCGTAGGCTCTACGGGCCGGAGGCTTGAACTCGAACAAAATTGAGCATTTTTCAAAGGTCTCATTCGTTATGATCGGCAGGTCTTCTGACTTCCCCTCACTCAGCTCGCCTTCCCGCCTTTACCTCAACCCCCCTGTTTTCATTTCCACTGATATGGCATCAATTAAGAAAATCCGGCGGAAATGGAGCAGAAAGGCTGAGCGCCCAGACAGTGACTTTTCATCCGATTAGGAATCGGAACTCTACTGAGCTGTCGATACCCCAAAAAAACAGGGCATAGCTGTTATTGGGTACACAGCACCGGCCATTGTGTGGCGGAATCTCACCGCCTTCCCTTTTCACTCGCAAAACCGGGGCATGGATTGTCTATTTAGAACAATCTCAAGAAAACCCCTTTGCGAACACCGATCATTTTACCGAATATATATTGTTTGCGTCAGACTGATAAAAAAGGTTAACCTAACCGGAAGCGGTTGTCAACAATTCTGAAGGAATCCCCAGTGCCGGGCATTTTGGGAACCTGCCTGAAACAAGGGTCTTTTCTGGAAGACCGGGCAGCTTTGCCCTTGACTTTGATGTTTGTAAAAGTATAATATTGCGAAGAATCGAATGATTTGGTAAACTATAGATAAATGCAGGTCGTAAAGAATATCGAGAAAAGAAAGGAGGTGAAATCCTGCTGGCATGTTGAGTCTTTGGCCATAACCCCATACACGCAAAAGGAGGATGAAAATGGCTGGAAGTACATACAAGATTATTGAGTTGGTTGGGACAAGCGACAAGTCGTGGGAGGAGGCGGCAAAGACCGCCATTGAGACGGCGGGCGAAACCCTCAAGGACTTGAGAATTGCTGAGGTGACCAAGCTCGATATGACCATTGAAAACGGTAAGGTGGTATCGTATCGGGCAAGAGTGAACGTTTCTTTCAAGTATGTTCGATAGGGTAAAGATAAGCAAGGCCTCCTGCGTTTGGCCCCCTTGAATCCACCTGCTGACAGGGGAGAGGATATGGACAGGTCCGGCAAGCTGACAGTGCTTGACCAAATTGCTGCCTCAGATAAGGTACGAAAAACGATCATAGATGTTGCAAGCGGGCTGTATGCCAAGAAGGGATTTACTGCCACTTCTATTCAGGAAATCTCTGAAATGGCAGGGGTGGCTTTTCCGGTCACATATCATTACGTCAAGAAGAAATCTGAAATAATGCGTATGATTATGGAGGACGTCCTTGATGTCTTCCGGGAAAGCCTCCTCAAACAGATCCAGGGCATCGGGGATCCCGTGGAGCAACTGGCAATTGCGGTGGTGCTCTACATGAGGGTGCTGGATCAGCAGAGGGAAAAGGTGCTTCTGATCTATCAGAAATCAAATTCCCTTGACAGGGCCTCCAAGGCGCGCATCATGCAGCTTGAAGTGGAGGTCAGCAATATCTTTAGAGGGATTATTAATGAAGGGATGGAGCAGGGGGCCTTTAAGAAAGTAGACGTCGACTTAATGGCCTACAACATTATTATGATGTCTCACATGTGGATACTCAAGCATTGGCACTTCAAGAATCGCCTTACCCTTGATAAGTATATTGATCTTCAATTAGAGACAATCTTAGGGCTCATTCAAAAATAACTTCACGTTTTTACATCTCAGCTTCAGGCCGTCTTCGGCTGCTGCTCAATCGTGAAGTCCTCGACATAGTTCACTATTCCTGCGGCTTCACTCAATCGCAGCAACCAAATCCGGCCTAAATCTGAGCATCAATCCTGCGAACTTATTTTTGAGTGAGCCCTTAGATGCCCTCACTGTATCATCTTGAGGCTGTCAGTCGATCATTTCAGAACATTAGTCTCGCTTTTTCAAAATCAGGAGTTCCCTCCTCGAGGTCTTTCCAGGTAATGAATAGGGGATCGATTTGAAGGGGAAGATGCGATGCTTTCTCATCACCTCTTCACTTTCCCTGAGGACGCTTTCTCTGTCTCTACCCAAGAAAGCCACTATTAATCCACCGGGCGTCAGGTGCGGGGCGCACACTGTCAGGTATTGAGGCAACGGCGCCAGACCCCTCGATGTGATGGCGTTATATCCTACAGAATCGAGGAGATTCTCCCCCTTTTCAATATGTCCTTTGATCACTTCAATGTCCTGGAGCCTGGTGAGCCTGATGACGTGTTTAAGGAAACTGACCTTTTTTGAATTGGGTTCTACAAGGTGAAATCTGAGGCGGGGCTTGCAGATTTTTATCGGAATTGCAGGAAAACCTGCTCCGGAACCCACATCAAGGAGGCTCCCTTCGTCATGAAGGAAAGGGGATGGCATCAGGGAATCGATCAGGAGTTCGTTGATAATTCTCTGTCGGGAGGAGAGACCCGTCAGGTTTAATTTCCTGTTCCATTCCTCTAACTCATCCAGGAAGATATCTAATCGATAGGTCTGCTCCCGAGACAGGACTACCCCGAATCTGCGGCACAGGGACCTGAGATTCTCGTCTTCCCTTTTATGGGTCTCAGACAACAACTCTTCTCTTTATAATTGCCACAGCTTCTTCCGGAGTGTCCACCACGTTTAATATGTCAAGGTCCGATTCAGAAATCGTCCCCTGTCTTACCAATGTTTCCTTTGCCCAGTTCAGGAGCCCTTTCCAGAACCTGGAATCAATAAGGACGACCGGAAAATGTCTGATCCTCTTTGTCTGGATTAGTGTCAATGCCTCAAAAAGCTCATCAAGCGTGCCAAATCCGCCCGGCATGATAACATAGGCCACTGCATATTTAACAAACATGACCTTCCTGATAAAAAAATACCTGAAGTCGAGCCGGATATTTGCATATCTGTTGGGCTTCTGTTCGCTTGGAAGCTCTATGTGAAGACCGACTGATTTTCCTTTTGCCTCCGCAGCCCCCAGATTTGCTGCTTCCATAACTCCCGGCCCTCCGCCAGAAATGACATTAAAGCCGTTCTCAACTAACAGACGGGCCACCTTTACGGTGTTCTTGTAGACGGTGCTTTTGGGCTTTATCTTAGACGAACCGAAGATGCTGACCGCAGGATACGCCTCAGGCATGACTTCAAAGCCTTTTACGAATTCGGCCATGATCTGAAACATCCTCCATGAATCGTTCAAAGTCAGATCGTCGACGATATATTGATTTTCTCGCATGGTTACAAAACCTTTCCTTTCGATGGAATCGATGAAAAAATCATTGATTTTTTTGGCTTTATCTTTTAGCTTTGCAGGCAGTCACCAGAATGAGACCGTTGCAGAACGCCCCCTTTTGCTCAGTTTCAGCGCGTGCCCCGTTTACCCCGTGGAATATTTACCCTGTGAAATGCTGAGCTTATTTCTCTGGGGCGAAGTCCATTCCTCTGGGGTAGCTCCGGAAGATGGTACTGGGGTCAGGCTCTCCCGCTGCTGGCAGAAAACATTTCTTCAGAGGCGTCATATTAGCTCCGTGAGGAATAGGTGTCAAGACCCGTCTTTTCAGCGGGTAGGAGGCGTACGATAATCACCGGGTGTCGGGGGCCATGGATGGGACGATGAAATTAAAGTTTATTACAAAAGAAAATTTTTTTCAAAACCTTGGACCACCCGAAAGAAAGTGGCAAAAGGAATATCTGGCCATGTATTCCAGCCAGTGGAACGGCATCACCACAGATCCCGACTTGATGATGATCCCGGTTGACGATCATCTGGTCCACAGGGGCGACGGCGGATTTGACGTAATGAGGTGTGTCAATGGCAGAATATACCAGATGGAGGAGCATTTAAAGAGGCTTGAATCCTCGGCAAGGGCAATTTCACTCGTTTTCCCGCCAGACTACGAGCAAATCAGGGATATTATCAAGGGCCTGGTCCTGGCGGGAGGTGAAAAAGAATGTGTGATCAGGATTGTTTTGTCAAGGGGACCGGGTAGTTTCAGTGCAAACCCCTATGAAACCATTTCCACTCAAGTCTATGTCAATGTGATTCGCTTCAGGAAGTTGCCAGATGATCGATACCAGAAAGGTGTTTCTCTTATTACAAGCAAAACGCCGATCAAGAAATCTTTTTTCGCCAATATTAAGTCATGTAATTATCTCCCCAACGTTTTGATGAAAAAAGAAGCCATTGATGCAGGTGCGCTTTTTTCTGTGGCCTTGGACGAAGATGGGTTTCTCGCAGAGGGGTCGACCGAAAACGTTGGTATTGTGGGGGCGGATAGGATTCTGAAATTTCCAGGCTTTGAAAGGACCCTGTCAGGCCTGACGGCCAAGCGCGTCTTTGATATGGCTGGACAATTGGTGAGGGAAAAGATAATAGATGATGTGAAGTTCGCGAGAATATCTCGTGAAGATGCCTATCAGGCCAGTGAGATGTTTCTTACAGGAACATCACTGAATATTCTCCCTGTGGTTGCCTATGACGGCAGGCCGATCGGCACCGGCAAACCCGGCCCCGGGTATCTTAGCCTGGCATCCCTCCTATGGGAAGATATGACTCGGAATGAGGAACTGCTCACCGAGATTGATTGGGAATCAACCTGAAGAATGAATAAGGAGGTTACCTTATGGAACGTGTAGCAAGAGTTTCGGAGATCATCGGAGCCTCTCCAATAAGTTTTGATGATGCCATTAGGGTCGGGTTTGAAAGGGCGAGCAAGACATTAAGGGGGATTACCGGGCTAAGGGTGCTGGAGCAGCGGGTTTCTGTTGAAAACGACATGATCAGTGAATATCGTGTGAGAATGGAAATAATTTTCGTCCTTGAGGCCTAATGCACAGGTTTTAATTTTTTTGGGCCACACAAAGATGCCTGACGTGTGGATGGATCTGGACAGGGGGTAGAGGAAACGACAATGAAAGAAAAAAATGAACGGGCTGACGCCCACGATATCCACCGGGACTTCCTTCATGAGGTGAGCAGTCAATTCGGAAGAAGAGATGAAGAAAAGGATTTCCTGGATAGTATCAGCCAGGAACCACCCCAGGAAGATATCCAGGTAAACGTAGGGGAACGCGTCAAGGCGGTCAGGGAAGCGCGTAATCTGAGCCTCCAGGATATCTCCCAGAGAACCGACATAGATGTCTCCCTCTTGGAGCAGATAGAGAGCGGCAGCCTGGCCCCCCCCTTGGGGACCGTCATAAAGCTGGCAAAGGCCCTTGACCTGAAAATGGGCTATTTCATCTCTGGTGAGGACAACCGGCCATTTACCGTTGTGCGGAAGACCGATCGGAAGGTAGTATCCCGATACGATTCCAAAAAGGGAAAGCATTACGGTTATGGCTATGAGTCTTTAGCCCCTCATAAAAAGGACAGGCATATGGAACCCTTCCTCGTGTCCCTTGATCCTGCTGAAACCGAGGAAGAAAGATCCACACATGACGGTCAGGAGTTTATCTACGTGATGGAGGGGGTGATGGAGGTCCGGCTCGCCGATGAGATCCACATCCTTGAATCGGGGGACGCCATATACTATGATTCCACGGTCCCCCACTTGGTCAAATGTCATGGCAAGAAGAGGACCCGGATTTTAGCGGTTCTGTATGCGGAGAGGTAGCATGCGGCTGTTGGGGGCGCACATATCCATCAGCGGCGGTGAACTATTTCGCGAACTTCACGATTGAGCAGCAGCCGAAGGCGGCCTAAAGCTGAGATGTAAAAATGTGAAATTATTTTTGAGTGAGCACTTAATGGAGGAATAAACTGTAGATGATTGCATTTGATTTGGAGTGTCCCCAGGGACATATATTTGAGGGCTGGTTTGATAGAAATGAGTCATTTGAAGAACAGAATATCCATGGTCTTGTTCGCTGTCCATATTGTGACGATTCAGATATAAGAAAAGTCATGTCGCCTGTTGCCGTAAGGAGATCTCAGCCCGCTGCGGCGGCAGGTCAGGAAATGATTGATTACCGCAGACTTGCAAAAGAGGTGGTGGAGTATATCAAGAATAACTCCGAGGATGTGGGTGTTAGATTCGCTGCAGAGGCCCTGAAAATCCATTACGGCGTGGCCGAAAGAAGGAGTATACGCGGATCAGCCACCTCTGATGAGGAAAAGACCCTTAAAGAGGAAGGGGTTGACTTTATCAAGGTCCCGTTCCCAGTATCAGATGATGACAAGACCAATTGAGAGGCGTAAGGCGAAAGGCTCAAGGCGCGGGGCGCAAGGAACTGAACGAGTATCCAGCAAGGAAGTGTAAAGTGTGAAGTTAAAAGTTCAAATCGGAATTTCCCCTTTTTTAACTTTAGGCACTCCAAACTCGTAACTTCAAACTTGGAAGAACCAGTTCCCAGCATCCGGAAGGGAGGTATAACGGATGAGCAAAATCAAAAGGGCCATTATTAGCGTCACCGATAAGAGCGGGATCGTTGACTTTGCAAAATCCCTGTCCAGGTTTGATGTTGAGATACTTTCCACCGGGGGAACCGCGAAAACGCTCCGTCAGGGAGGTGTTTCAGTGACAGATATCTCAGAATATACCGGCTTCCCGGAAATGATGGATGGCCGTGTTAAGACACTTCACCCCAAGGTTCACGGGGGACTTCTGGGTCTGCGGGACAACCCCGAACATGTCAGGATGATGAAGGCACACGGGATAAAGGGGATTGATATGGTGGTTGTCAACCTCTACCAGTTCGAAAAAACAGTGGCTAAGGAGGGCGTAACCCTGGAAGAGGCGATTGAGAACATCGATATCGGAGGACCCTCCATGCTCCGGTCCTCGGCCAAAAATTTCAAAGATGTCACGGTCGTTGTTGACCCTGCCGATTATGGGACGGTTCTATCGGAAATGGAGTCTTCAGGAGGAGAAACCACACTCCAGACGAGATTTCGATTGGCCAAGAAGGTGTTTCGCCTGACCCATGCGTATGACGGGGCCATCAGCCGGTATCTGGATGCGACCCAGTTATTCTGAGAACCTTTAATACGGCGTTAATATTGTCTCTGATCTTACCGAGCCCGGCGCGGGCAAAGGCGGTTCTTCCAAAGACCTCTCTGAACGTCTCATCGTTCATGTTCAGGATCTCGTCTATCGAAGGGAGTACGACCGATTTAGATTCATCTCCCTTATTCAGCGGGCAGACCTCCTGGCAGACATCACAGCCCAAAAAGCAATCCCCTATTTGGTTCGCCGTTTCGTTGTCAACCGGACCGCCCTTTTCGATGGTCAGATATGAAAGACATCTGGCGGCATTCAAGCGGTAAGGGGCTTCAAGCGCTCCGGTGGGGCAGGCCTCCAGACATCTGGTGCATGAACCGCACCTGCTCTCCATGAGTTCGGTTTCAGGATATGAGAGTAAAGCGCTTGTAAGGATCTCCGCCAGGAAAAGATATGATCCATACCCCGGAATCATAAACATATTGTTCTTCCCGATGAATCCTATCCCTGATTGGTAGGCAAAGCTCCTTTCAAGAATCGGAGCCGAATCGACACAGACCCGTGTTTGGGTTCCTGGGTATTGCTGTTGGACCGCTCCCGCCAATATCTTGGCCTTCTTCTTCAAGCGGTCATGATAATCGATTTCTTGGGGCTCGCTGTATCTGGCGGCTGAAAGGCCTTCTGGTGTGCACGGTTTTTTGGGCGAGTAGGGATAGGCGAGGGTAATGATCGTATGGCAATCTTCAAGCAGCGTTGAAGGGTTTTTCCTTAGATTCAGATGTCTCCCCATCCATCCCATCTCGCCCTGTTTGCCGGCAGAAATCCATTCACAGAACTGGTCAAAAAAGAGGGGCTTTGCGGGCCGCGAGAAGCCCACACCAACAAAGCCGAGGCCCTTGGCCTGTTCTCTCAGGGTCATGGCAGGTTCATGGGTTAGGGGTCCGGGCACTTTTGCTTCACGAGCGGCTACAGGTCAAAGGGAGTCAGGCTTTCAAAGCCGTTGTCTGTGACGAGAATAGTCTGTTCAAACTGCGCGGAAAGGGACCCGTCCTGGGTTACAGCGGTCCAGTTATCGTCTAAGATGTCCAGATCTTTTGCCCCTAAGTTTATCATCGGCTCTATGGTGAATACCATGCCAGGGACCAGGACGATCCCCTCTCCTTTTCGGCCGTAGTGGGGGATCTGGGGGGGTTCGTGAAATTCAAGGCCAACCCCATGCCCTACAAATTCTCTGACGACCGAGCACCCCTGACCTTCCGCATAGTTCTGAATCGCCCAACCGATATCGCCTATCCTATTGCCAGGCCGGACCGCCGACATCCCCATTTTGAGACATTCTCCGGCTACCCTCACGATTTTCTGTGCATCAGGGCCAGGCGTGCCGACGAAAAAGGTTTTATTGACGTCCGCATAATAGCCGTTCAGGATGGGGGTAACATCCACATTGACGATATCCCCGTCCTTCAGAGGTCTATTTTTGGGGATGCCGTGGCAGATGACCTCATTGACAGACACGCACACGCTTTTCGGAAAACTACGATAATTCAACGGGGCAGGGGTGGCGCCATTTCTTATGGTGAAATCATGAACAAGGGTGTTGATGTCATCCGTTGTAATTCCCGGTCCTATTTGTGATGCTACCAGTTCAAGGGTGCTCAGGGCCAGACGTCCGGCCTTTCTGATACCCTCGATGTCCTTTTCTTCTTTGAGCCGGATACCATATTTCTTGAAGTACAGTTCCTTGTTGCCATCCGCATCTCCTAAAGTTTTCGTGCTGAGACAGCATTTCTTATACTTCAGCCCGCTCCCGCACGGACATGGATCATTTCTGTGTGCCTTTAATCTCCTGTTTTTCATCAAAACCGTTTGTTAAGACTTGGAATCATGTGCCGAGACCTTTGCAAAACGCCCCCTTTTGCTCTCCGAGGCGTAGGCTCGCCTCTGCGAGCCAGAGGCTTGAACTCGAATCCCGCTGGCAGCGGGAAGCATTTTTCAAAGGTCTTGTGCCAGTGGCATGGGTGAAAAAAAGGGGCTTAAGCATTTTCGCTTAAACCCCTTGAAATTACTGGCGGGGACGACGAGACTCGAACTCGCGACCTCCGGCGTGACAGGCCGGCGTTCTAACCAGACTGAACTACGCCCCCGTATTAAGGTGGTAGGCGGAACGGGATTTGAACCCGTGGCCCCCGGCTTGTAAGGCCGATGCTCTCCCACTGAGCTACCCGCCTGAGACAAAATTGGAGTCAAATTTTTTAACAGTTTCATTCTCTTTTGTCAAGATAATTTGAACCATCATTTGAATACTCAGTGGGACGTTATGCTGGTTGGAGGGCTTTCCTCCATTTGGGCAATGTCAGTGAAACAGAATGGCTTACATTCTTCTTCCGGGGCAAATAATTCTTTGCCCTCATCCAAGATCAAGGCCTCCCGCAGGACATCATCCATATGTTCGACAAGACCTATCTCGACCTTTTTGAGGATCTTCGCGGGTATCTCCGCAATGTCTTTCTTGTTTTCTATGGGGATAAGCACTTTGGTAACGCCAGCCCTATGGGCGGCTAAAATTTTTTCTTTCAATCCTCCAATCGGAAGGATTCTCCCCCTGAGGGTTATTTCGCCGGTCATGGCGATATTGCGGTTTACAGGATTTCTTGTCAGAGCGGAAACGATAGAAGTAGCAATGGTAATGCCGGCAGAAGGCCCATCCTTGGGGATAGCGCCCTCCGGGACGTGGACGTGTATATCTATCTTCTCATAAAAATTGTCAGGCAGTTTGAAATTCCTTGCCCTTGAGCGGACATAGCTCAAGGCTGCCTGGGCCGATTCCCGCATAACTTCTCCTAATTTTCCAGTGAGGACCAAGTTTCCTTTGCCAGGCATGATGGTGGTCTCGGTCTGCAGGATTTCGCCGCCGACGTCTGTCCATGCCAAACCAGTGGTCACGCCGATGGTATTTTTTTCTTCTGTCCGGCCGTAGCGGTATTTTGGGACGCCAAGATATTTCTGTATGGAACGGGCCTTAACTGAAATGATGGTGCTTTTCCCATTTTTGACTACCTCCTTGGCGACTTTCCGGCAAATTGAGGAGATCTCTCGCTCCAGATTTCTTACGCCGGCCTCACTTGTATATGTGCGGATGATAGCAAGGATTGCTTTGTCAGTAAATGAGATGTTTTGATGCTCAAGACCATTTTGATCGATCTGCTTTTTCACTAAAAACTGCTTTGCGATATTGAGTTTCTCAATCTCTGTGTAGCCGGGTAGTCTGATAACCTCCATCCTGTCCTGCAGAGGAAGAGGGATATTGTGAAGGTTGTTCGCCGTGGTAATAAAAAAAACATCAGAGAGATTATAATCAAGATCGATGTAATGATCATTGAAGGCCACATTCTGTTCCGGGTCGAGGACTTCCAACAGGGCAGCGGATGGATCACCTCGGAAATCAGTGCTCATCTTGTCCACTTCATCCAAACAGAATACCGGATTGTTAGACTTTGCCTTTTTAAGGAATTGAATAATTTTGCCTGGCATGGCCCCTATATATGTTCTTCTATGTCCTCTTATTTCTGCTTCATCCCTGACCCCTCCCAAGGAAAGCCGGATGAAATTTCTGCCGGTCGCCCTGGCGACCGACTTCGCTATTGAGGTTTTGCCAACGCCAGGAGGACCCACCAAGCAGAGGATCGGACCCTTTATCTTTTTGGTCAGACGTTGGACAGCTAAATATTCAACAATCCTTTCTTTGGGTTTCTCGAGGCCGTAGTGATCTTCGTCGAGGATAGTCTCGGCTTCTTCAATTTGAAGCTTGGAGTTTGTCTTATCGAACCAGGGAAGATCGATAATCCAATCAATATAGTTGCGTACTACCGTGGCCTCTGCCGACATGGGGGACATCATTTTCAGCTTTTTGAATTCTTGTTTTACTTTTAAGTGGGCCTCTTTGGTCAGCTTTTTTCGCTTTATCTTTTTCTGCAGTTCGTCTAACTCTGCCTTGAAGTCGTCCTTGGTCCCCATCTCCTTTTGAATGGCCCGTATTTGTTCATTGAGGTAATAATCCTTCTGGGTCTTTTCCATCTGCTTTTTTACTCTCGTTCTCAACCGATGCTCAATACGAAGGATATCCACCTCGCCCCCGAGTTTTTCAAAGAGTTTATTCAGGCGCAGGTTTAACTCAACTGCTTCAAGGATCTCTTGCTTATCGGAGACCTTCAGCGCTAAATGGCCGGCTATCGTATCGGCCAGACGTTCCGGGTCTTCAATGGAAGTCACTGCCGAGACGATTTCTTTTCCCATTTTGTTGTTATATTTCGCATATTCTTCAAAGCTACTTTTAATAGACCGGATTAATGCTTCGGTTTCAGGCGTGGCAGTATAAGAACACTGGCACTTGCTGACCTCCACCATAAAAAAACCCTGCTTGTCCAGGAAGCTCTCTATCTTACCCCGTTCCTTTCCTTCGATAAGGGCTTTTACGGTTCCGTCAGGCAGCTTCAATAGCTGAAGAACGGCGCCCAGGGTGCCAAAAGCAAAGATATCCTTTGGAGACGGATCATCCACTTTCGCGTTTGCTTGTGCGGACAAAAAGATTTGTTTGTCATGAGACAAGGCATACTCAAGCGCTTTGATGGATTTATTGCGCCCTACGAATAGAGGCACGACCAGATTAGGAAATACAATCACATCCCTCAACGGCAGAAGTGGGTAGTAACGTTTTTCACCCATAGCCAAATCGCTAAGATCTTTCTTAAAAGAATTCAACATGGTTCTATCCAAATTTAGCCTGACTTGCATAAAGTAAAAGGGGCGACTCACCTTTTGTTACGACTTCTTCATTTATGATGCATTCTCTGATTTCGGGAATAGATGGTATGTCATACATGATGTCCAACATGACCGATTCGAGAATTGCCCTTAAACCTCGCGCCCCGGATTTTCTCTTGATGGCATCTTTAGCGATTGCCACTAAGACTTCATCGGTAAATCTCAATTTAACGTTTTCTAACTCAAACAGCTTCTTATACTGTTGGATAAGGGCATTCTTAGGCTCCGTCAAAATCCTTACTAAGGCGTCTAAGCCCAGTTCACCTAATGTGGTGGTAATGGGTATTCTGCCTACAAATTCAGGTATAAGCCCGAATTTCACAAGGTCTTCGGGCTGGACGCGCGCCATTGTTTCGTTGACATCCATATCGCCCTGTCCCTTTATATCGGCCTCAAACCCGATCAATTTACTCCCGAGCCGATTACTGATGATCTTGTCCAAGCCGTTAAAAGTGCCGCCACAGATAAAAAGGATATTGCGCGTATCAACCCTTACAAAATCCTGCTGCGGGTGCTTTCTGCCACCCTTGGGGGGAACATTGGCTAAGGTGCCTTCAATAATTTTTAGAAGGGCCTGCTGGACCCCCTCTCCCGAAACGTCTCGTGTAATTGAGGGACTGTCCGATTTTCGAGCGATCTTATCAATCTCGTCTATGTACACGATCCCTTTGCATGCGGCTTCAACATCATAATCAGCAAACTGCACTAAGTGCAGAATGATATTCTCTACGTCTTCGCCCACATAACCAGCTTCTGTCAGGGTGGTGGCATCAGCAATAGTAAAAGGGACTTTCAAAATCTTGGCCAAAGTTTGTGCCAAAAGGGTCTTTCCGGAACCGGTGGGTCCAATCAGGAGGATATTGCTCTTCTCGATCTCAACTCCTTCCATATCCACCTTGGTGTTGATCCGTTTGTAATGGTTATGCACGGCCACTGAAAGGACCTTCTTTGCTTTTTCCTGCTCAATGACATACTGGTCAAGGATCTCCTTTATATCGGAAGGCTTCAATAGTTGACTAGCATCTTCTTGGTCTTCTTGGCTATATTCCTCGGCAATGATCTCGTTGCACAATTGGATACATTCGTCGCAAATATAGACGGAAGGACCTGCAATGAGCTTTTTTACTTCATCCTGGCTTTTTCCGCAGAAAGAGCAGAGTAGATCATCATTAGGAACGTCATTCTTGCCCATAATTCCTCACTTTAGATTTTTTTTGATAAATTTATCTTGCATCTCCCGCTTGCTGATGACCCTATCTATAAGACCATATTCCTTGGCTTCTTCAGCGCTCATGAAATAGTCTCGCTCCGTGTCTCTACGAATCTTTTCAATATCCTGACCCGTATGCTTGGCTAAGATCTTGTTAAGGCCATCCCTTATCTTCAATATTTCCCGGGCCTGGATGTCAATGTCCGTCGCCTGCCCCTGAGCCCCCCCCAATGGCTGGTGAATCATAATCCTGCTATGGGGAAGGGCATACCGTTTCCCTTTTGCCCCGGATGCCAAAATGAGCGCTGCCATGCTCGTGTTTTGCCCCATACATATGGTTGCGATGTCCGGCCTTATGTACTGCATGGTATCGTATATGGCCAATCCGGCGGTTACGGAACCTCCAGGGGAATTAATGTATAAATTGACATCTTTGTCCGGATCTTCAGACTCCAAGAAGAGCATCTGGGCGATGATCGTATTGGCCATACTGTCCACCACCTGCTCTCCCATAAATATGATGCGATCCTTTAGAAGCCTCGAATAGATGTCATACGCCCTCTCCCCGCGGCTTGATTGTTCTATGACTATCGGTATTAGCATGAAGTCTATTTGTCCTCCTGTTCGAGACTTTGCGAGACCTTTGCAAAACGCCCCCTTTTGCCCAATTTCTGCGTCAGGCTCAGATTTTAATCCTCGAAATACTCAGTGTATTCCTGTGGTTAAAATATTCGCCTTCCTTGAACTCGAACAAAATTGAGCATTTTTCAAAGGTCTCGATTGCCTTGGCTGAGTTCGTCTTTCTCCTCTTTCAAAATCTTAGCATGATCAACAAGATAGTTCAATGTTTTTTCGTTGAGAAGCTTCTCCTTTATGGCGTCTACCTGGCCTCTTGCCTCATAATATTTCTTAACGGTTTCGAGATCCTGCCGCATGTTTTCGGCAAGATCCTTGTAACCCCTCTCGAGGTCATCGTCGTCTATATCGATTTGATCCTGTTTGGCGATCTGGTCTAATATGAGCATTTCTTTGACGCGCTTTTCTGAAGCAGGCCTGAATTCCTTCCTCAAATCCGCCTCTGAAATACCTGCCTTTTCTAAGGTCGATCCACTTCTTTGCATACTGTCCTTGAGTCTTCCAATAGAAAAGTCAACCTCGGCATCGACCAGGACCTCGGGCAATTCGAAATCAATGCCCTGAGAGATCTTTTCAAGCAATCTCTCCTTAAATTTTCCATCGACCCTCTTCTCCTCCTGTGAGATGATGGACTTCTTCAGCTCATTCTTGAGGCTGTCCAAGTCATTAAAATCTGCCCCTAAAGTCTTGGCAAACGAATCATCTAATTCAGGTAGGACCAGCTCTTTGATTTCAATAATTTTGGTCCTAAAATGGACGCTTTTCGCAGCGAGCTTTGTGTGATAGAAATCTTCCTCAAAATCAATCACAAGTTCCTTCTCGTCTTCTTTCTTGAGTCCGGTTAGGGCTTCGTCAAACTTGGGATGAAAGTCATTGTTTCCCACTCTCACGAGGAGGTTTGAAGCTTTGATCCCTTCCAGAGCCTGTCCACCCTCAAATCCTTCGTAGTCAACGATAACGTAATCCCCTTCCTTAATCGATCGGTCTTCCTCGATGGAGGTCAGCTTTCCATTGGCTTTCCTGATTTCTTCAAGCCGATTTTGGACATCTTTTTCTTTGACTGAGAATGTTTCCTTTTCCACTTCCAGGCCAAGGTAGTCCTTGACTTCAAACTCGGGGCGAACCTCCATAATGGCAGAGTATATGAAATCCTTTCCCTGCTTCAAGGGCTCTTTTTCGAGTATCGGCTGACCAAGAGGGAAGGTTTTCACTTCATCAACGGCCTTCGGGAAAGACTTGCTAATCAGCTCCCTTGTCACATCGTCCAGCACCTGATTGCCAAAATAGGTTTCAAGGATCTTTCTGGGCACCTTTCCTGGCCTGAATCCTGGAATTTTGGCCTTTTTCCTGATTTCTCCATATGCCTGATTTAATTCCTTGTCCACTTCCTGCGAGTCGATTTCAATCAATAGTTTTTTCTTGACAGGGCTGATTTCTTCAAGGGTGGTTTTCATGTTTTCCTCACCAATTACATCGATTATACACGGGCCACTTTTTCCTAAATTGCCGATTCAAAGTTTTGTGTAAACATATCCCTCCTGCAGCAGAAATTCCATCGCAGAGGGGCTCCACTAACGGTGCCACAAAATAATAATGATTTTCTCAATTTCAAGTCATTGTTTTTTTATTCTTTTTTTGTAACAGTTCAGCCACTAAGGCACAAAGGCTCAAAGGAAGGACATTTAAAATTGGCTGACAAACGTCTTGGGTTTCTTATCAATTTTAACGTGCCT
>JACNIU010000421.1:0-6620 GCA_014382905.1 Desulfobacterales bacterium | reverse complement strand
TATCAAGAGAATTATATTATAATCTTGGTGTCTTGGTGCCTTAGTGGCTGAACTGTTACCTTTTTTTTAATTCCGGCCGGGCTGAGGTCCTCAGGATTAAGGTTATGGTGCGAGAGAGGGGACTCGAACCCCTACAGGAAATCCCACTGGATCCTAAGTCCAGCGCGTCTACCAGTTCCGCCACTCTCGCACAGGGATATCAGAGCCAGGTCCTCCCTCTGGGACGTAAAGGTGGGCCTCCATTGTCTGTATTCCTTATTTTGTATCGATCAGGAACCTATGGTGCCTGGTGTCCTGGCATTTCTATCGCCCCGCACGTAGGAATGCCAGGTTTCTGCATGTTTCTGACAGCAGGGCTTCCTCTAAATGATGAGACAATTTGGTCTCAATGTCAACCTTCTTCCGCCTACTTTTGTGTCTTCCCGGGTCTCTGGCAAGTGGCCAAATGTAAACGCTATCTTGAGGGCACATAAAAAAGTTCGATAGTTCCTTGAGTCATGCGTCCTGCAAATTCCTTTCACCGCATACCGCCCCCATACCGCCCCCGTTTTGAATCCATACCGAAATGCAAAACAAAAGGAAATTTAAAGAGCATTTAATATTAATAATGTCAAGATGTTAGATGTATATGCCAGGGGCAAGCCCATCGATGATGTCGTCTACGTGAATGATGATGAATTTATTTTGACATTTCCGGTTTCTGTATGGTAAAGGGCTTCGAACAGATGTGATCCCAAGATTTGGAGGTGTTAGGATGTTTGAAATTTTGAAACGTGAGGAGATGGCCGAGGGCAGCGTGGTCCTAAACGAGATTAGTGCACCCAGGATTGCGGAGAAGGCTAAGCCTGGCCAGTTTGTCATCTTGAAGGCCAATGAGACAGGTGAGCGGATTCCGCTCACCATGGCAGATACAGATCCGAAAAAGGGTACGATTACAATTATATATCAGGTCGTGGGAAAATCCACGAACCTTTTTAAATCACTCCAGGTGGGAGAAAAATACCAGGATGTAATCGGTCCCTTAGGAAAGGCAACGCACCTGGAGAAGGTGGGCAATGTGGTCTGTGTAGGGGGGGGTACCGGTGTGGCCGTCATACACCCCATTACACGGGCACTCAAAGAACTTGGAAACAATGTTAAGGCCATTATCGGTGCCAGAACCAAAGATCTCCTTATTCTGGAAGATAAGATGAAGGCGGCTTCACATGAGTTCTTTGTCTGTACGGATGATGGTTCCTACGGTCATCATGGATTTGTAACGGCCGTTCTCAAAGACATCCTGGAAAAAGAAGATATCCAATTGGTGGTGGCAATTGGTCCTGTACCCATGATGAAGTTTGTGTGCAAGATAACCGAAGAATACAAAGTCAAAACAATTGTGAGTCTCAATGCCATAATGGTGGATGGTACGGGCATGTGTGGTTGCTGCCGGGTAAGTATTGGCGGGGAGACCAAGTTTGCCTGTGTGGACGGCCCTGAGTTCGAGGGCCATCTGGTCAATTTTGACGAATTGTCACAACGTCTTCAGGCATATCTGGCAGAAGAAGCCATTGCGAATGAAAAATATGCCTGTGCCTGTAAAGCAGGTTGAACCTCCCCCTGGCCCGGGAGATTGAACCTATTTGATACTGCAATCATTTTGAAGATTGAAGCCTACGAAACGTGTGATGGAGGAAAGGATGGCAGAGAAAAAAGAGAAAATACCAAGACAGGCGATGTCGGAACAAAAGCCTGAAGTCCGGAGACGTAATTTTGACGAAGTTCCGCTCGGGTATACTGAGGCGCTGGCAGTAAAAGAAGCTGAAAGATGTCTCCAGTGTAAAAAGCCGAGCTGTATCGATGGATGTCCGGTCAGCGTTGATATCCCTAAATTCATTCATCTAATAAAGGAAAGAGAGTTTACCAAGTCCATTCGAAGCATATGGGAAAAGAACAGCCTTCCGGCTGTTTGCGGAAGGGTTTGCCCCCAGGAAATCCAGTGCGAGGGTAAGTGTGTAGTGGGCAAGAAAGAGGCGCCCGTGGCCATCGGAAATCTCGAGCGTTTTGTTGCGGATCTGGAACGGGAACATGGGACAGGCGAGTTGCCTCCAAAAGCCCCTCCGACCGGCAAGAAAGTGGCTGTAGTGGGCTCCGGCCCATCAGGACTGACAGTCGCAGGAGATTTGATTATCAAGGGACATGACGTTACTATTTTTGAAGCCTTCCACAAGCCGGGCGGTGTTCTGGTCTATGGAATCCCTGAATTCAGGCTTCCCAAAGAGATCGTATTTTCAGAGGTGAATTTTCTTGAAAGGCTCGGTGCCAAACTGGAATGTAATACAGTAGTGGGGAGAATCGTGTCTTTGGATGAACTCGTCGAGCAAGGGTTCGATGCTATCTTTATCGGGGTGGGAGCAGGGTTGCCCCGTTTTCTGAATGTTCCCGGAGAAAATCTCATCGGCATCTATTCGGCAAATGAATATCTGACCCGGTCCAATCTCATGAAGGCCTACCTCTTCCCTGAGTATGATACGCCCGTTGTGAGGGGGAAAAATGTGGCTGTTTTTGGCGCCGGAAATGTGGCCATGGACTCTGCACGAACCGCTATGCGTCTTGGGGCGGACACGGTTCGTATTGTTTACCGTCGTTCCAGGGAGGAAATGCCGGCCAGGGCTGCTGAAATTCACCATGCAGAAGAAGAGGGGATCGAATTTTACCTCCTCACCGCACCTACCCGATTTTTAGGTGATGAGAAGGGCCGGGTTGTTGGCATGGAGTGTTTAAAAATGGAACTGGGTGAACCTGACGAGTCGGGGAGACGTCGACCGGTACCTATCAAGGACTCCAAGTTCAAGCTGGAATGTGATTTGGCCATCATCGCCGTTGGTGCAGGGGCCAACCCTCTCTTGACTCAGTCAACCGAGGGACTTGAATTGAATAAGTGGGGCTATATCGTCGTTGATGAGGAAACCGGAAAGACGAGCAGGAAGGGCGTTTGGGCCGGAGGCGATATCGTAACCGGTTCAGCGACAGTTATTCTGGCCATGGGAGCGGGGAGGGTGGCGTCCGAGTCGATTCATAAATACCTGGCTCTGGGATGGTAAGGTCTCGAAGTGAACCGAAGAAATGAAAGTTGCCAAGGGAGGCCCCTTCTCATTTTTGGTTAGGTCTTTATCTGAATTGTCTTTTCTCCAAAAAGACTGAATTTCAACCAGTCGAAACCGAACCTCATTAAGGTGATATCGTCATGATTCAGTCTCTCTTTTAAATCTAACGCAACCTGGAAGCGATCAAAGAACCTGCTCTTAAATACAAATTCCCTGAACTTGTCCAGATTGTAGGAGACCATAAAGAACATCTGGTGTTTCTGCGAGATACGGTCTTTGGGGCCAAGGCTCTTGGAGGAGGTGAAGATTCGCACCCATTGCTCATTCATTGCGGTATATTCCTGTACCCCTTCATGATTCAGCCAATCAACTAATGTCCAGGCCTGCTTTTCCCTGAAACCCTGGCAGTGCGATTCAGCCACAACAAAGAATTTCTGCCGGGTATCACTTTCTCCGTTCACCATGGCGGACGCCCTCCCAATGGGATAAAGGCGGCAGGCCTCTGGCCGATCTTCGTAGATGGCGCATCCTTGCTTGGTAACAAAAGGACAGGTCTCTTTCTGGTCGCCTTTCATTTTTAGCCTGACCATGGGAAAACGGCTGTGGTTGTCGAGGACGGTATCTGTATAGCCTTCCAAAAACTGATCGGATGAAAGCCTTAAACGGTTTTTCATCCGGAGGATGTCATAAGGGGTGAGGATCAGGCGGAGTTTGGCGCAACATTCAGTAAAGCAGGGAACGTCCTTGTGGCAGTTAAAATGGAAGGAATCGGCTGTAAGGGGTTTGAATATCTGGCCTTCTTGAGGGCTATTCATTCGACCGGATTCCCTTTAGGGATGGCGCTTTCCTTGACTTGAAAGGTCTTTTGTCCAAAAATGCCAAACTTAATCCAATCGAAAGCAAATTTGAGAAGCTCTACGTCACTTCTTTTTAGCTTTTCTATTGCAACGGTGTCAATATCAAATCGATCTAAAAAGGTACTTTTGAAGACAAAATTTCTAAATTTATCCAGATTATATAGCGACATGAAGGTCATTTGGTAAATGTTTGGGTTATCGATGTCGAGTTCCTGGGCCTGCAGGGGAGAGGTGACTTGTGAAAAAAGGTGGTTCATTTCGTCATACATGGGGACTCCTTGCTCTATCAGCCAAGTTGAAATTCTATTTTTTGAGTTTTCTTTGAGCCCCTTGCAGCGGGATGAATCGGTTATCAGGCTGAACGTGCCGTCATCCTTCATATCTAATGGATACATCCGGCACGGCCAGGGCCGGTCAGCGTAAACAGTGCATCCCTTTTCACTTACAAACGGACATCGTTTGTCGTCTTCGTTCATTTTAAGAACGACCATTGGGATAAGAAGTTTCTCTTTAGGAATTATGATGGTATATCTATCAAGAAAAATATCCGAATCCATCCCGAGCGCGTTTTTCAATCTTAAGACGTCATAAGGTGTCAGAACGATGGTGATATCCCGGCAGCATTCTGTAAAACATGGCACATCAGGGGCACAGTTGAATTGAAAGAGATGCTCCACATCCATTCTTGCCGCCACACCACTCGTGCCAGTACGATTTGATTTCCTCATCAGGGGTATTTCCTTTCTATCTGTACTTTATACGTCAAGATCTCAATTTTTGGCCCAGGCTTTTTTGATCCAAAACTTCTTGACTAATGTTGCTGGTTTAAGTTTTATTATTGATATGGTCGTGCTCTATACCAGCATGAAATGGGCCGGGTCAATCAAATTGTGTATGAGGAGGGGATTTAAGACATGATAGAGAGAACTTTATCGATAATTAAACCGGATGGAGTTTCAAGGAACCTGATCGGGGCTGTTGTGACTCGCTTGGAACAGGAAGGGTTGAAAATCGTTGCCATGAAGATGATCAGGATGAGTAAGGAAGAGGCAAAGGGGTTTTATAAAGTACATGAGGGAAAACCATTCTATGAGAGTGTCACGGATTTCATGTCTTCGGGCCCATGTGTTGTTATGATATTGGAGGGGGATGACGGGATACAAAGATACAGGAAGTTAATGGGTGCAACGAATTATAAGGAAGCCGAAGAAGGTACTATAAGGCGAAATTTTGCCACTGATATCGAAAAAAATGTTGTGCACGGGTCTGATTCAGTAGAAAATGCCGATTATGAAATTAATTATTTTTTTAATGCCTTAGAGATTGCAGGGAGATAAGGGCTGAAACAACTCGTCCCCATATCAGCGGCGTTAAAGAATCAGGGGACGGGTTGTACAGGAATCTCAAGCAGCATTATTTACCTTTGTTCTCACTCTCGGCTTTCTTCTCTTTTAGTTCTTTGATCTCGTCCTTCAAAGATTCGACTTCGCCCTTGAGAGCTGAAGTGTTATCATCGAAGGTATCCGGGGTATTTCGCTTGTCTTTGAGCTCCTCAAAGCCTAAATAGACGGCTAAGGCCCCTCCCAAGATCAACATGGCAGGCACTCCGGCCTGTAGGGCCTTGATGAAATATCCAAACCAGAAGATGATTCCGATAATTCCCAATAAAAGAGCTACCAATCCTCCACCTAAAGCTGCCATTACGCATCCCTCCTTTGACCATTTAAGTTTTGTTTACGATAATGATATCCAAAGACCTTTGCAAAACGCCCCCTTTTGGCTAATCTCTGCGCTTGCCCCGTAGCTTCGGAAAATGGTACTGGGGTAGCTCCGGAAGATGGTACTGGGGTCAGGCTCAAATTTCAATCCTCGAAATATTCAATATATTCCTGCCTGCCCCGTGGAATGCCTATTCCTCTGGGGTGGTTGAAATTTTTGCCTTCCTTGACCTTGACCAAAATTGAGCATTTTGCAAAGGTCTCATCCACAGTACGTGTCTGTTGCCAAATCGCAATTTGATATGAAATTAGCACATGGAATAGGGCTTTTCAAGTATTTATTGCCGGAATTTCAAAAAACAGATATTGACACCATTTATTTGACCCTTATGTTTGATGAACCTGTGAAAAGCCTCTGGCCTCGCGCAAAGTTAACTTATTAATATTAAATGATATTTCCTTGGCGTTCCTGGCGTCTTTGCGAGAGAATATAGTTTTTACGATTACATCATGTTTCAACTGCTCAGAAATTCGACATTCTGCAACACACCACGTATGGCATCCAAAATTTCAAATATCGTATCAGTTTATCAGCGTTTTGAAAACGGTCATGATTAGATTGCCGGACCATGAGGGTCTCAAGTTTTGTTTCAAACTGCCAAAGTGTTACCAGATATCTTTTGGATAGGTTTTTCAAATTTCATATTCAGAAATATACGCGGGCATTGATGAAAAAGTTCTCACGAGAGGCCAAAAATCGGGTTATAAGAAGGTAATTCGGTGGAATATGTTGATTTTGTAAGGAAGATAAGCGATTCGACCTGATAACTGGTAATTTTGGACTAATTTGGGGTTTGAAATAACATTGACGGCGGGTTAGACTAACCAATTGTTCATTGATAGACTGCCAGCGTAGCTCAGATGGCAGAGCAACTGATTTGTAATCAGTGGGTCGGGGG
>JACNIU010000414.1 GCA_014382905.1 Desulfobacterales bacterium | reverse complement strand
CCTTTGACATTGAGCAAGGGGCAAAAGGTCCGGCTGCTGTCAATGTGACCGCTGCCTAACCTGCTTTCCAAGGCAATTAAAGGCATCCCCCATGAAACGGGGGATGCCTTTTTTAATGATCGTTCGCATCAAACCACAATTGTGCAGGCTGAGATTCTTTTCCCTGTTATCAGCGATCTCATCGCCCAAAGATGTCGGCACGGATAGAAGCTGGTAAGACGCTTTAAAACAAACGATTCTAGAGAACCGACCAACCAAGACGAGTAAAGTCTCACCTATCGACGAGACGTGGTTTTTATTACAAGATTCAACGTGTAGAGAAGTCCACCGCGGGGATGTTCCCTGTGCTCCGACGAGCTACCCGTGGGCCCATTCTCGCACAGGAAACCTCCCCGCTGATGCATTGCTATAAATGAAATCGGAGAACTGAAAAAATGTAAAAAAGGTGCTTGACAAAAGGAACCCACATAGAAGCAGATATCGCAAACCAACTGAAAAATCATATGCCAAGACAGCCATTTCAAGATTAAAATAACGTGAGCCCAATTCTTCGTCTACATTTCGTCTATTGGGAGTTGGATAATCGTTGATCTTTTTAGCTGAGGTTTTAATTGAAGAACATATAGGCATTTTAGGGTCAAAATAGCATGTCATGACACTGGAGTAGCGCAAAGATCTTCCTTAAAAGCAGCCCTCCTATCTTTTTAGGGTTGTCCAACTACATGGAATAATAAGTGATTTCTTATAAATCAAAAAATGTTTTAAAATCTGAATTTTTTCCTTGACAATATATCGATCGATAGATAATAGTTCTAACGTTCGATATACTATACTGTAAAAGTCGCGCATCCAGCCTATCGATTCTTTCAATGCCATCCAAGGAAAGAGGTAATGTCGAGAGCCGCAGGAAGTAAGGACAGAATCATTGACGTGGCAATTGACCTATTCTCCAAGAGGGGTTTCAAAGGCACATCCATTCGTGATATCGCGAGTGCGGCCGAAATCAGCATCCCAAATATTTACCACTACTTCGGAAATAAAGAAGGCCTGCTATTGGCTATTTTACAGCGGTCTTCGGAAGACGTATTGCGCCAACTGAAGCGGGTCTGCCAGCTGGAGATTGAGCCTTTGGAACGCTTCAAAAGGTTGGTTGCAACCCATATCAGTGTAGCCGGAAATAGCATTAAAGAGGCCAAGATTTTTTTCCTCGATGATGAAGATCTTTCAAAGGAGGGGAATAAAATCAACCTGCAAATCCAGCGTGAAATCTTGGGGATCTATTTGGATCAGTTGCATTTGCTCCAGGAAAAAAACCTTGTGCATTACAAGAGCCACACGGTACTGGCATTCAATATCCTGGCCCTTGTCAACTGGTTTTTGCGGTGGTATCGGCTCAAAGGGCCGATGTCCTTAGAGGAGATAACCGAAGAGATTGTAACTTTTTCCATGTATGGGCTCCTGGGGCCTGCGTCTCGGGATGAGGAACCCATGCATGCATGAGCTGTTATCAAAAATCAAAAAGAGCGACATGCAGGCCAAGGGCCTGGCCTGAGTTTGCGAAAGGAGGGATCGATTATGGGCTATACGATAGACATTGATACAGGCGGTACCTTCACCGATGGCTTTTTTGTCCAGGGTGAAACGGTGGAGACGGTGAAGGTGCCAACCACACCTCACGATCTGACCGTTTGTTTCCTGGACTGCATAAAAGCTGGTGCAAAACGCTTCGGGGTATCTGTTGAAGACCTGCTCTACAAAACAGATATCGTCCGGTTTTCTAACACGATCGGGACAAACACCATCATTCAAAGAGACGGAACCAAAATAGGGTTATTGGTGACGGCCGGGCGCGAAGATCAGGCTCCTACCAGGACCGACAATGGAAAATCTCCGCTTGTGTGGCCAGATATGGTTATCGGTATTAGAGAGGAAGTGTCTCAAAATGGCGAGGTGATCAAAGCCCCAAATGAGCAGCTCACTTTAGAGGCCGCTCAGAAACTGATTGACCAGGGGGCACGCTGCCTGGTGGCAGCCTTTGCCAACTCAGAATTCAACCCGGCCAGCGAACAACTGGTGCGTCAGGTCATCAAGAGGGAATATCCGCGAGATTATCTTGGCTCTGTCCCTGTTTTCCTATCCTCCGACATCTCACGTCGTTCCGGCCAACAAGACCGAGTCAATGCGGCGGTTCTTAATGCATATATCCACGCCAGGCTTGTTCGGCTCTTGTACAAGGCTGGTGAAGAATTACGTCGCAGACTCTATCCCAAGAGCCTCTTTATTGTCCATAATAACGGGAGTGTGGCAAGGGTTGCCAAGACCCGGGCCATTAACACCTATAATTCCGGTCCGGCCGCAGGGCTGTTGGGCGCACGTTTGATTGGACAGCTTTATGGGACGGATGACTTGATATCGATGGACATGGGCGGCACATCTTTCGATCTGGGCTATGTTCTTCAAGGCCAGCCCAGCTACACCCTGAATCCCGAGGTGGAAGGCCTTTCCGTCAATATGCCCATGTTGGCCATCCGGACAATAGGTGCTGGAGGAGGGTCCATTGCTTCCATAAAAGATGGTGGGGTGAAAGTAGGTCCCCAGTCGGCCGGGGCCTTGCCTGGCCCTGTTTGTTTTGATTTGGGAGGTACAGAACCCACGGTCACCGATGCCGATCTGATTCTTGGGATCCTGGATCCCGATTATTTCTTGGGTGGGACTATGAATCTCAACTTAGAGAAAGCCACAGAGGTCGTAACAGAAAATATAGCTAAACCTTTGGGCATTTCAGTTGAAGAGGCTTCCCAGTTGATCAAGAACAGGGTGAACGAATCCATGGGTAAAGAGGTGAAGAGGCTTTTAAAGGAGATGGGGTCAGATCAGGAACCTTTACTGGTTGTCTATGGTGGAGCCGGGCCGGCTCACTGCTGTGGGATTGCCAGGGTTGCCGGTCTCAAGAAGATAATAATAACACCATTTTCAGCGGTATTTTCGGCTTTTGCATCTTCCAGCATGGACGTGGGTCACCTCTACTACCGCCGGGTAGACCAGTCATTTGATGAGGGCTTAGATGTGACTGAACTGACTCAGCCCTTGGCCGAGATGCGGGATGAAGCAGAGCGGGATATGCGAGGGGAGGGTTTTTCTGCAGATCAGGTTCTTTTTTCTCTCGAACTCTTTGTTCAGGCCTCAAAGGACGGGCCCGAGATTAGGCTGTCTGCCCAGGAAGATTCCATTATGAACTCTGCCGGACTTAAGGACCTGGTGACCCGAGCTACCAATGCCCTGTCCGCAACTGGAACCTTGACGTCAGAAGGCCTTATGCTGAGAGGTCTCGGGCTGATGGTTGAGGCCCCGGTACCGCACTATCAGATCCGAGAAGTACCCGAGGCTCCATATGAGCCGGAGCAGGCCCGAAAAGGGAGCCGGCCGATCTTCTTGGAGGAAACTAAAGAGAGAGAGGAGGTTCCAGTATATGACTGGTCTCGCCTGCAATATGGTCATGCAATCGACGGTCCGGCAGTAGTCGAGTCAGAACACACCACTCTCCTTGTAATGGCGGATTGGAGACTACAAGTGGACCAGTATAATAACGCTGTATTGGAGGAGGTCTAATAGCCATGAAAGTAAGGATCACAGAATATCTGGAAATCGACATAGGGACTGAAGACTGGTGCTGTCAGAGATGCGGACATCCCTTGATTAGCGCCAGGGACAACTTCAAAAAAGGCTGCCTTGTCGCAGAGCGGCCAATGAATGAGGTTCATCCCCCTATAGTGGAAGGAAAGGCTTTCAGTTATTGCTTCGACCCGGATTACTGTCGGCTGATAGAGTATTATTGTCCGAACTGCGGGATCATGATTGAGAACGAATACCTTCCACCCGGACACCCGATTGCGAACTATCTCGATTTAGATATAGATTCACTTAAACGTAAGCATGGTATGTAGGATGGAGACCGGGCGAGAACTTTTTGTCAAATTTCTTAGAGGCGAACCATTGTCACGGCCTGCTTTCATCCCCTTGATACGGGGATTACCTGCCAGGGTCGATGGAATCTCCAGAGAGAAGATGAATGCCGACCCGACCCTGTGGGCTAATAGCCTCAAGAAAACCGTTGAACTGTTTGGCTTGGACGGTGTGGTGGCCGGACTGGATTTTACCCTTATGGCAGAGGCCTGCGGTTGTAAGGTGATATGGGCAAATGACCGGCCTGAGGTCTTGCCAGCTCCGGGGGGTATCTGCGAAAAACCGGAAGAGACAACGCGCATGAAAAACGCTTTGGAGGCCGCCAGGCGGGTATTTCAGGTTTGCCGTAGCGAACGTGCATGTGTAGCCGCCATTACAGGTCCGGTTACCTTAGCCAGCCAGCTTTTCGGCCGGGAAGAGGGAGCAGATCGGATCGGTGAGGTCAAGACATTGGTCGTCCGCATAACAGAGGCCTTCTGTCAAATACGTCCTGACGTCATCATATTCATGGAAGGGCGTCCGCTGGCCTTGAATGAGGTAGGCCTGCCCCATCGTCGAATCTACAATACGCTCAAGAACATCGTGTCCCACTATGATGTGTGTGCTGGTCTGTATTTGCAGGGGTATACGACTCAGAGCCTGGGTGGATTTTCACAGCTCAAGATGGATATCTACGTCCTTGGACCTTCCTTAGACAACAACCTTCCCCCTACCTCTGAAGTATGGGCTCTGAGCGCTGATGCCTTAGGCGTCGGCCTCAGTCTTCCCGTTGATGATATTCATAAGGCACGACAAATTATTCATGAAGCAGAGGAGCTGTGCAGTTCAAAAGGCGGCCGGGGCTTCTTCTTGACAAGCTTCGGCCCCTTGACAAGGGATATTGACTTGGATGCTCTTCACCAGCTGGTGAGCGAGATCCGCCAGGTTCGTCTATAAACGCGATAAGGAGGTATCTTATGGGTTTCAGTATCGATATTGATATAGGTGGTACCTTTACCCTACATTCCGCACTTCAGAGAGGTCGAACTTTGGAATTTTGATCCTCGTGAGG